>JAJZZN010000026.1 GCA_021797575.1 Microcaldota archaeon | reverse complement strand
AAAGAAGAATAATGGAAAGGGAAGCAAAAGAAGCCGATAAGTGGAATAATTCCCACAAACTCTTTATAAAAATAGCTATGTGGTCTATGTGGTTCTTTATCTTGGTTATTATTGCTTCTCTGGTGGGATACCATTTTAATGATAGCTTAGCAGTTTTTTCTATTATACTGTCATTATGGCTTGTATCTTTAATTGTCTATTTACTTTATAAAAAGAGAACAAAATAACGGCGGGTTCCTTATCGAGAAGAGAGCACTCTCCTGGGGCTTATCCATGAATGGTTCGTTGCCCTTATGCTATTGAACTACGGGGGTTATGTTAAGCCCTATCTGCACAGCTATGCGACTTGTTGTATTCATGTTGCCTACACTCAGCTTCAGCCTGCCTGGTTGATATATGCCTGATATGGTAGCATTAGTACCGTTTATTTCAAGAACTTGCTGCGATGCATTTGCAAGGGCATCTGATAGGAACGGCTCGTTCAACAGGATAACGCCTGAATCCTTCTGGCTTGCCTCTACCTTTAGTTTGATGTATGATGCTTGGCTTATGTTGAAAGTATAGTTCGAGTAGGCAATGCTTACGGTCTTGAGCACCAGGTAATTGCTGCCTCTCATGTATATAGACTCGGAAGCTACTGTGGCGTTCTGGAGGAATATAGTTTTGTTCAATAGTATTGATCTTGGCATAGGCGGCGCGTTGCTTGGACCGGTCTGGACTGATGAGTTATTACTGCCCTTGTTCTCAGTATAGCTCGCGCCTGTAGATATTATACTGGCGTTAATGCCGGTATAATTTAGTAATTGCAAATCGTTACTGCTGTTATCTAGGTTGTTGGTTGCACGCGGATTGGCTTTATGCTCCCCCAGATTGGATGAATTTGAGGGATTTGTGTGATTTGACACAACCGGTATGCTACTATTGTGCACAGATATCTGGCCATAGCTTATCGCTCCATACAGCATGGACAGCAGTATGGAGAGTACAATAATGATGCCTAACGCTCTGGAATGGTATTTCGTTTTCTTCATCATGTCGCCTAACAAACATTGCGCACAAGCGCAGTAAAAAGTGTGCCTCAATTGAAAGCACCACTATTTCCACCCTTCAGCTTAAATATGTTGTTGTATGTTGCACGAATTCTGGTATTTGTATTGAATTACAGGACGCGGTTATGAAATTGGTAAAAACCTTCCCAACATTAGTAGATATGGATAAGCATGGCAAACAAACGGATGAAAGCGCTCGTACTTGAAAGAACGATGCAGATAGAGAAGGAGCCGCTGAAACTCACTGCATTGAACGTGCCCAAACCGAAGGAGAATGAGGTGCTCGTAAAGGTGCATACATGCGCGGTTTGCAGGACTGACCTGCACATAGTCGAGGGGGAGCTTCCAGTACATAAGCGGGATATCGTTCCTGGCCACCAAGTCGTTGGTGAGGTAGTGGCAATCGGAAGAGCAGTGAAGAATCATAAAGTCGGAGAGATGTTAGGGGTAACGTGGATCAACTCCGCGTGCGGCAAGTGCGAGTTCTGCAAGAAGGGCATGGAAAACCTCTGCGAAAACATGAAGTTTACTGGTTATGATGAGAACGGCGGATACGCGGAATACATTGTCGTAGCTGATGACTACGCTTTCAAAATACCTAAAGGTTTTGACGAAGCCCATGCATCGCCGCTTTTCTGCGCTGGCATAATAGGGTACAGGGCGTTCAAGCTTTCGGCAGTTAAAAAAGGGGACAAACTTGCGATGTTTGGCTTCGGCGGATCTGCGCATATCATAATACAGGTAGCAAGGTACCTCAGAATCGAAACGTTGGTATTTACTAGGGATGAGAAGCACCAGAAAGAGGCAAAATCGCTTGGTGCGATGTGGGTGGGAAAGCCGGATTCCAAGCCCCATTACTTGTTTGATTCTGCAATAATCTTTGCACCTGACGGGAGGCTGGTGCCATATGCACTCAAGAACTTAAAGCGCGGCGGCAACGTGACCATAGCCGACATATATATGAGCAGGATGCCCGAGCTTGATTACGGGCTGCTTTATGAAGAGAGAAGCGTAAAGAGCGTGGCCAACTACACCAGGGACGATGCCATGGAGTTCCTTGACCTAGCGGCAAATACCCATAAGGACACGGATACAGGAATTCACGTTGGAAGAGGCGAACAACGCGATGCTTCTCTTGAAGCAGAGCAAGATAGGCGGTTCCGCAGTAATAAGGATAAGCAGGTGATTGCACGCCATGGGTTCCATTGAAAAGTCTGGAAAGGACAGCCTACAACCTTGCAGCAAAGCTAGGTCCCGGTCAGGAATTGAGCATGAAAAGCTTCAAGAAGGATAGGGTAGTCACAGTATCAAGATTGGGCAGCGGCTACAGCATAAAAGAAGCAGGATTCATCAAGGAGGAGTACAGTGTGAATGCAGAAGAGCTGAAGAAAAAGATAGGCAGTATTATAGATATTGAGTTTCCAAGGAGCCATGAAGTCCTGGTATCGGTTTCAAGGAGCAAGGAGAGCCCCGGTTGAAGTAATAAATTAGATTGCATCATACTCATGATATGAGTGGTATAATGATAGTTGGCATACCTACGGATGATGGACAGGTTGTTAGCGGCCATTTCGGCAAGTCGAAGTATTTCGTAATTGCACGCATAGATGGCAATGAAGCTTCCGAAAAGAGAACGGTGGAGAACCCGCACAACAATGAAGCAACTGAGCAGGGCGGCCACGGAAAACTGCTCAAGATGCTTGTGGACAACAAGGTCAACATGGTGATCTGCGCAGACCTCAATCCGAGGATGGAGCAGAACCTGAACTCACTTGGGATAAGCGTGAATAAATGCAGCTATGGGCAGGGCATAGGGGACCTGCTACGGGGCATACAGCCTGATTAACCGCAATGCGAATGCTTTACAATTGTGAAATGATCCGATGGCACAGTTCAATAGAGTCATAGGCCTGTTCGGGGCGGTGATGATAAACCTCGGCGCAATAATAGGCGCAGGCATATTTGTCATAATAGGCATGGCCATCGGCAAGGCCGGCCCGTCCATACTGATATCGATAATACTGTCGGGACTCATAGCCATGCTGACAGGCATAAGCTTCTCAGAGATAGCGCAGCACGTGACCAAGGAGGGAGGAGTCTATGAGTATGCGAGGGAATCCCTGGCGCCATCCGCCGGATTTGTAGGAGGGTGGATGTGGACCTTCGGAAATATAATAGCGCTTGCTGCAGTGTCGCTGAGCATGGGCAGCTACATCAATTCGCTTCTTGGCACAGCGATACCGCTGGTCTACTATGGCACAGCCGCTATACTGATATTCATGACAGTGAACCTGCTCGGCATAAAGAACTCCGTAAAGACCCTTACTGGGCTGGTGGCATTCAATGTTATTGTGCTTTTAATTTTTGTCATAGCTGGATTTACGCTCTTCAACAAAGCTAATCTTGCCGTGTTCCTGCCGAATGGAACGAGCGGCCTGATAGCCGGCGCATCGATAATATTCTTCGCCTTCACGGGGTTCTCCAGGGTGACGACAATAGGCGACGAGGTGAAGAATCCTGAAAGGACAATACCGCTGGCAATAGTGATATCGATAATCATATCGACCGCATTGTATTTCATGGTGGCGTACACCGCCCTGGGCTTGGTGCCCTATTCCAAGATGGCGGATTCAGCCGCGCCTTTGTCTTTGGCAATGTCGGTCCTGAAAAGCAAAGTGCTCGATGTGGTGATAAGCATAGGGGGCATAACTGCTACGGCGGGAGTGATACTGACTGGCATATTGGGCACGAGCAGGGTTTTCTTCGCCATGGGCAGGGACAAGGAATTGCCTAGCGCACTGGGCAGCGTGAGCAAGTCCGCAACGCCGATGAATGCGATAGTTGTATCATCGTTCATAGGCATATTGTTCATTTTCCTGACATCCTTTTCGAACATTGTCGAGGCCTCCAACGCGTCGGTGCTCACCGCATATGCCATAGTGAACGTATCGGCCCTTTACCTTTCATCAAAGCTTTATAAAGCGGAAGCGGAGCCGAAGCACCTCAGGGAGCACAGGCTATTCCCCTTGATACCGCTTGCAGGCCTGGCAAGCATAGCGATAATAATATTGTACCTTGGCTATCAGGCGCTCGGAATAACCGCAGCAATAATGGCGATAGGTGCGGCATACTACATGCTGAAATTCACATTCGCAAACAAGCTCAATATAATAGAGAAGAGCCTGAAGAGCCCGAGGCACAGCCTGGTCAGGACTGTCACAAAGTAGCCGGAGAGAAGGTATGACGGGTGCTTCTGCGCCACGTTTTTATAGTTTGCCATGGTTATTATGCTGAAGCATGGAGTAGAATTTTGGTGAATGCGTGGAATTACTGGCCAAGACCGCCCTTGCGGTGATAGTCATAGTGGCAATACTGTCTCTTGTATATCTTGTAGAGTACTTCCTTGTAGCCCCTCCTGCTCCGCTCAGCGAGGCGCAGGCAGATGCCCTCATAGTCAAGGATCTGACGCAGCATTCCCCGAACGCAAACGTTTCGATATTGAGCTCATCGCCTTCATCGACATACCCAGGCAGCTGGAATATAATCGCCAGGCTGGTATACGGCCAGAATACTGCATGCCCGACGATGACCACAGAGAGCTTTATATATCCGGCTACGGGTTTCCTGAACACGACCGCTCTGTACTCAAACTACTCCAATGGCACGTGCAGGCTATACATCAGCCTGGCTAATGCATCGAGCGGAGTAAGCAGGATAATAGGGCTGGCACCCTTGGCAATAGACGTGCCGTACAACGATTCGCTTCTGGGCGTGGTGAATATGGTAAACAGATACGGCTATTCAAATGTAATTGCAAATGCGCACCTGCACAGCTCGCTTGATGTCGCAGGCAAAAACATGAGCGACGTATGGCTCGTAACGTACGATGCGCCGCAGCACAATAGCACTTACGTCGTTGTGCTGAACACATCAGGGGATATAATTTATAGCGGCACAAAAGTGTAGTGTACTCCAGTATATGCCCGTTTATGGAGATACACCATACCCTGATACTGCATTTACTCCGTCCACATACATAATACTTAAAAAGCTTTCTTTAAAAATATACTTAGGCGATTGGTATGGACGACCTAGTAAATAGTGTATTCGGAGGACAGGGTGGAGTTGCGAAAAGCACAGCGGACAGCAATGAGGATTTCGGATCGGCGCAGATAAAGATTGTGACTGCGGGTTTTGGAGGTGCAGGCGACAATATAATAAACAGGCTGCTTAAGGTTGGAGTCAAGGGTACAGAATTCGTTGCGGTAAATACTGATGCTCAGCATTTCAAGATTATAGACGACAGGATAAAGAAGGTGCTCATAGGCAAGAGCATAACCAGGGGGCTTGGAGCTGGAGGCGACCCGCTCGTAGGAAAGAAGGCCGCTGAAGTCGACAGGCAGCTGCTCGAAGATGTATTTTCGGGTGCGCAACTGGTGTTCCTGTGCGCAGGCATGGGAGGTGGAACCGGAACGGGATCCATATCGGTCGCTGCGCAGATAGCAAAGGAGCAGGGTGCCATAGTGATATCCATGGTAACATATCCTTTCGACCTAGAGAGGGTTAGAAAGGTCAAGGCTGAGGAGGGGATACAGGAGCTGAGGAAATTCAGCGACAGCGTCATAATAATAGACAACAACAGGCTCACCAAGCTGGTGCCCAACCTGCCTATGACAGAGGCATTCGCCCTGGCGGACGAGGTGCTTGCAAAGGCAATAGGGGGACTGGTCTGGACTATAACGCAGCCTAGCATGATAAACATAGACTTTGCCGATGTGAGGAGCATCATGGTAAACAACGGAGTCGGATTCATAGCAGTAGGCACAGGAAAGGGCAACGACAAGGTGAACATAGCTGCGGAGCAGGTGCTCAAGAACAAGCTGCTCGATGTTGACTACGAGAACGCCACTGGCGCATTGATACACATATCCGGCGACAGCTCGCTCACGATAGGCGATGCGATAAAGGCCGGCGAGATAATAACAGAGCGCATGGATCCGAAGGCAAACATAAAGTGGGGCGCAAGGCTCATACCGGGATACAACGACATGATAGAGATAGTGGCAATAATAACAGGAGTGAAGAGCGCGAGCGTCATAGGCAAGCTCGAGGAGAGGAGAGCGCAGAGCTCTACAGACCTCGAGTCTATCGGCTGAATGGTGAGATAGATGGACATAGATTATGAAGGATTCAGTTCGAAATTCGCAGTAGTAGGATGCGGAGGAGAGGGCTCTAACCAGGTGAACAGGCTGTTCAACAGCGGCATAAAGAGCGCTGACACGATAGCGATAAACACCGATGCAAAGCATCTTGGGATAACCAACGCGCACAAGAAGCTCCTTATAGGCAAGGACATAACAAGGGGATTGGGATCAGGAGGCTACGTAGAGCTCGCGGCGAAAGCCGCAGAGGCCAGCCTGTCAGACATACAGAACGCCATATCTGGCTATGACCTCATATTCCTGTGCGCAGGCATGGGAGGTGGAACAGGAGGCGGAGTGGCACCCATAGTAGCAAGGACCGCGAGGGAGATGGGCGCTGTTGTTGTCGCATTCGTAACATACCCGTTCGCATTGGAGAGGAACAGGAAGGAGAAAGCAGACTGGTCGCTTATGCAGCTCAACAAGAACACAGACACTACAATAATAGTAGAGAACGACAGGCTGCTGAGCTACGCGCCCAACCTGCCTATGGAAAAAGCATTTGAGATAATAGACAACATAACCGCCAATGCAGTGAAGGGCATAACAGACACAATAAAGTTCCCGAGCCTGATAAATCTCGATTTTGCGGACCTGAGGACAGTGATGAGGGATTCCGGAGCTGCGGTGATAAACCTGGGCAGCGGATCCGGGCCTGACAGGGTCGAGCACGCGATAAAGTCGACGCTTACACATCCGCTTATGAGCTATGACATAACAGGAGCGAAGAGCGCGCTGATACACGTGACCGGAGGGGCCACATTGTCGATAGACGAAGCGACAAGGATAGGCGAAGGCGTAACTGAGGGGCTAGATGCGAAGGCGAACGTTATTTTCGGCGCAAGGCTGCTGCCGGAGCTGAAGGATCAGATAAACGTCATGTCCATAGTAACAGGCGTCAAGCCTATGCTCGGGTCTAAGATAGAAGTGGCGAAAGGTGCAACAGCCTTTGACTTCGGTCTCGACAGCGTATACTGAGCAGATTCTTTTCCTTTTTCTTTTTGTATTTATCCGAAACGCATGCAGCGTGCAGCAGCCCTGCGCGGAACCAAGGCAGCACATGTAAGCTGCTCTGTGCGCTTTACGAGTGCGCTATTATCACAAAGTATATATACTTTAACTAACAAATTTCTCTGTCTATTTGCTAATGGTCATTATATGGAGGAAGGAGTAGGCTTCGCTTCGATGAAGGAGATAAAGGTAGGGAGGTACATCATAATAGATGGAATACCATGCAAGGTGGTCAGCATAGACGTTAGCTCGCCGGGCAAGCATGGATCTGCAAAGATGCGCGTCACTGCCATAGGTATATTCGATGGTCAGAAGAAGACGCTGCTGAAGCCGAGCGATGGCGAAGCAGAAGTACCCGTAATCGCCAAGAAGAAGGCGCAGATAGTATCGATAGAGGGCAACAACGCGCAGGTCATGGATCTTGAGACCTATGAGGTCGATACGCTGCCAATACCGGAGGAGCTGCAGGGCAAGCTCAAGGCAGGTGAGGAAGTGGAGCTGATAGAAGCAATGGGCAGGCATGCGCTCTCGAGGGTAATAAACCAATAGATGATAGCATGGAGATAAAAGTCATTGAAGATGTGGACAACAAGTTGCTTGGAAGGAAAGAGATAACATTCCTTGCTACTTATGAGGACAGGACGGTGTCCATAGAAGAGGCTAAGACGGAGATATGCAAGAAGCTGGGCTTGAAGCCTGAGAACACAGTCATCAACAGGATAGACCAGAAGTTCGGGCTCAAGCAGAGCGAGATAAGGGCATACTCGTACCATAACAAGGAGGCTATGGACAGGTATGAGAGGAGGTACCTGACCAAGAGGCTTGAGAAGAAGGGCAAGGCGAAGGAAGCAGAAGCGCAGAAGGATGCGCAATGACATGCCAGAAGGAGCTTATGCTTGATAGCTATTACAAGTTGATTACATGGCAGAAGAGAAGTCGGCTAAGAAGGATATAAGGCCGTATGTGCCTCCGAAGGAGTGCCCAAAGTGCGGTTCGCGCATGGCAAACCATGCAGACAGGTACACATGCGGCAAGTGCGGTTATACTGAGTTCAAGAGCCAGGCGCAGGAGGCTCAGGCTGAGCAGAAGCCACAGGATGCAAAGAAGTCGCAGAAACCCAAGCAGGGGAAGAAGGACAAGGCCGCTACGGTGTGACAAGTGACTGCAAAGAAGCGCAGCACAAAAAGACGCAGCACTAGAAAAGGCGGGACAAGGCGCACAGCGCCACAGAAGGCGACGGCGCAGCGCATGGAATCCGCAGCATTGGACAAACCGGCGCCCGCGGCGCTGAGATACTTTTTCTACATAGGATTGGTTGTGCTCATAGTGCTGACGCTGTTCGTCATACCTGGCACGCTGGACGCAAAATTCCAGCATTACCAGGCCATATACCCGCAGCTCAGCAACGTTTCGGTCAACAACCTGACGGGCTTCTGCAACTCCTATTATTCCAAGAACGAATCTCCGATAGGCAGCGCTGCAGGAGGGCTTTGCGGCACCTATACGAGCGCACTGGCAAATTCCTCAATTGCCCTATCGCTGATATTTCCGTTCATAGTGTTCGCGTACCTGATGCTCAGGGGAAAGGGGCTTAGGAGGATAATATCGGAATTGGGCCTGTCAAGGAGGAAGCTCACATACAGGTATGCCGCGCTTGGCATTCTCCTTTTCCTGCTGTTCTTCGGCCTTGAGTTCTTCATAGGTGTGATAGAGGAGCTTACACACATCTACATAAGCTCAAACGTGACGGAGTACCTATCCAACCTGCCGCTCTATTTCTACATATTCGTGTTCCTCGTTGCGCCCATAGACGAAGAGATACTTTTCAGGGGGTTCATGGTGCCGAGGTTCGGCATAGTGCTCAGCGCGCTGGTGTTCGGAGCGCTGCATTACATAAGCTACTTCTCATACATAGAGCTCATAGCGGCATTCTTATTCGGCCTCGCTGCAGGATATATTTTCAAGAAGACCAGTTCATTGTATCCATCAATCATAGGGCATATGCTCTTTGACTTCTCCACAGTGTTTCTCCTGTTCTTCATATAGGGGTAGTTAGTTGAAAGATAGAGGGATAAGGATAGTAGCCGTGGAACCGCTTTACCAGATAAACCTGGGCTACATAGCCAGGATAGCGAAGAATTTCGGCGTCAGCGACATAGCCCTTGTCAACCCCCGGTGCAAAGTCTTAGGCAAGAACGCGCTTAAGTACTCCAAGCATGGCGCGGACCTGCTGCACGCTGCAAAAGTATTCAAAAGCCTAGATAAAGCCATAGGCAACAGGTTTGCCATAGGCACCACTGCAGTATGGCATAAGACCGGCAAGTCTTTCTACAACATTTATGCCCTTGACAAGGCGGCAATGATGCTGCAGAAGAACGGCATCAGGGATTTCTGCGTGGTAATAGGCAGGGAATCGACCGGCTTGAGCAAGGAAGAGCTGCAGAGATGCAACATGTCCGTAATAATACAGACACATGCGGATTACAGCACGCTCAACATATCGCATGCGCTGTCGATAATCCTCTATGAGCTCACAAGATGGCTTCCCAATAAGCGCATAGGCAGCATATATGCAGGAAGCAGCGAGATAAAAGCGCTTGAGAGACTGTTCGGCGATTTGGTGCGCGCGCACAGCAACATACGCGACCGGGAGGGCGTAGAAAGGGCCTTCAAGAACGTGCTGCTGAGGGCCAACCCAACAAGCAAGGAGGCAAAAGCCATAGCAATAGCGCTATCGGACAAGCACGAAACGAGGATTAGAAGGAGAATAAGCCGGGCTTAGGAATTTTATCTCCCAGCCTGGCTTGATCCTTTCTTGCTCTTTATTATCTTGACCTTTGCGGGTGCGAGTATTATCTTGTCTTCGTCTATCTTCGCAATGTCCCCGTTTATCTTATTCACATACTCCCTTATTGTATCGACCAGACCCTTAAGCGTATTCGGCCTCTTGGCGAGTTCGGATACATTAAGCAGTATTATGTTCTTCTTCTGCAGTTCGGCCTCTATCGTCTGTATGTCTGATTCCTGCTGCAGAGTCAGTGGCTTTATGTAGAAGTCTGCCGGCTCGTTCATGACATCGACGTTCTCCATCTCGGCCGAATTCATGTAGTCCTCTATGTTCAAGTCGTTTGTAGTGCCTAGCGCTTTGCCCAATTTATCAAAAATTCCCATTATATTCACCTTACAGGGGTCACCTATATCCTAATTCATGTTATCTTTTTTAATACTTTCTATTTTTTCCATATTTGCAGTCGTCCATATATGGAATATATGCGTAAATCACATTACGCAATAACTTTAAAAAACTATCTTTGAATATTGTAGTGGTTCCGATGATAAAGGTAAAGAGGGTGTATGACAAAGCCGATATAACTGACGGCGACAGAATACTCGTTGACAGATTGTGGCCGCGCGGCATAAGAAGGAGCACCCCGAACATCGATGTCTGGATAAAAGATGTAGCGCCGAGCGACGAGCTCAGGAAATGGTTTGCCCACGACCCGGCGAAATGGAAGGCATTCAAGGAGAAATATAAGAAGGAGCTCTCTTCGAACAAGGCCTTGGACAAGCTCATAGAGTATATTAACAGCAAGGATACTGTGACATTCCTCTATTCTACTAAGGATACAGAGCACAACAATGCGCAGGTGCTTCTAGAAGTGGTCAACGAGAGGCTCAAGAAGGAAGGGAAGGCAGTCAGCTGATGCTCCTAGAGTAATGCTCCTTCATCATGCACCTGTTCATCACAAACAGCATCCCGTGCGACAGCGCATAGCTCTCCGCTTCCTCGCTTATTATACCCTCCTGGAGCCATAGCGCCTTGGCGCCTATTGCGTAAGCTTCTTTCGCAATCTGGAGCGCTTCTGTAGCCGGCCGGAATACGTCGACAACCTCAACCTTTTCTGGTATGTCAGATAGTTTTTTATATGCTTTCTCATCCAATATATAATCGGCGAATGGGTTAACCGGTATTATGCGGAAACCGACGCTTTTGAGATACTTGGGCACATCGTGGCTCGGCTTGCCCTCTTCCCTCGAACAGCCCACTACGGCTATCACATGGAAGCTGCTCAGTATCGTACTTATGTTTTCCTTGAGTTGCTTTTCATCCATAAGTATGCACGTAATGTTATGTACATGCCAATATTAAAAAGGTGCTGCATTGCTTAAGGTAATCGTAGACACGAGCGCGATCCTGTACGGGTTCGAGTACCGAAAGGATGTATTCGACGCGATAGAGAACAGGCTCGGCAGATATGAAGCTATTATATCGCGCGGAGTGCTGCGCGAACTGGATAAGATGAGCACCAACAAAGGGAAGAAGGGCGCGGCGGCGCGAGCAGCATTAAACGCCTTAAAGGCTAAGAATATTAAGGTAGATAGTACAATAACTTATGTTGATAGATGGATATCAAAGAGCGCGCAGGCAGATGGCGCCGCAGTGGTCACGAACGACAGCGGCTT
>JAJZZN010000022.1 GCA_021797575.1 Microcaldota archaeon | reverse complement strand
ATGCTGTCAGGTTCCAGTCATTGTTTGAGAAGCCTCCCGGAAGAGTGTCGTAATCGAGTATGCCCAAGTAATGCGCACCGTATTCGCTATGCTGTAGCGATAGCGCCTCTTCTTGCGAAGCGCTCAGGCTGATGTCCGTCCTGTAGTACAGGATGCCATCCTTAAGGGCCCTTATTACTGAGCTCTGGTTGCTGTGCGTGCCTATTCCAACTACAAAATTGTACTTGCCATCTATTCCGTTCCGTGCGCCCGGATGCGAGTATACAAATGCCAATGCCAGGATAGACACTGCGATTAGCACGAATGCCGGCACTATGACCCGTTTGTTGCGTGCATTCATCATTGCGCACCTCCTATATGCATCATTGAAGCGCCAGGGTAGGGATTTGAACCCTAACGTCCTTGCGGACACCGGTTTGCCTGTTGCATCACAATTCAGCTCTCGATGTTTTGCAAACTCGAGACCGGCGCGTTACCGGATTCCGCCACCCTGGCACATTATATTTTAGCAGCGAGCAATTTTTATGGCTATGGCAAGCCTGCAGACATATCTGTGTGCACCTGCGATCCTGGACTGGAAAGCTAGGCTTGCCGTAATGTTGCAAAACGCTTATATTTATAGGCTTATATGTGTTAATGTATTTACATCATTATTTGAATATCGTGCGTGGTAGCTGATGCGCTTCTATAATGAGGACAATGACAAGAAGTTCTCCGTAAGGATAATAACGGTAGCGATATTTGTAGTCATGGCGGTGGCAGGTATAGGCTTTTCCGCATACCTGATCTACATATCGCATAGCCTGTACATGTACATACTTGCAATACTGTTCACAATCCTCTCTGTAGTATCGGGCTTCTTCAATATATTTGCTTCGGCATTCTACTACAGGTCGTATTTCTACGACAGGTACCTTAGCAGACTGAAGAGCAGCACGAGACCGCTGAAGAGGATGCCGGAAGTAGCGGTCATTGTGCCGCTATACAACGAAGAGGTTGAGAGCGTAGAGAGGAACGTGCTTAGGCTCTTTGATCTCAACTACCCGAGTAAGCTGCTGCACATTTACATTGCAGACGATTCAACAGATGTGGAGAAGGCGAACGTAATATCAAAGTTCTGCGCAAGTAACAACATAAAGTACATACACAGGGATAACAGGAAGGGTTTCAAGGCCGGGGCATTGAACAATGTAATCAAGGGCATACATGAGGAGTTCATAGCGATATTTGACTATGATGAATACCTTGTCAACAGGAACTTCCTTGTCGACTTGCTTCCCTACTTCTCTGACAAGAAGCTTGCCTATATACAGACAGAGAAAAGGTACAAGAAGAGCAGCGGGCTCTTCGAGCAGTCGATAGGGCTGTTCGATGCCTTCTTCTTCAAGTTCATACAGCAGGCAAGGGGCAGCAACAACACAGCCATATTCGCCGGGTCGTGCGGCATAATAAGGAAGAGTATATTGGATAAGCTTGGAGGCTTCCCTGAGTACGTGATAGAGGATACCTTCTTCAGCTTCGAAGCCGACATGAAGAAGTACCACAGCCTGTATATACCAGTGGTATATGCCGAAGGCAAGCCGATAAAGTCGTTCACTGAATTGGTAAGGCAGCAGTGGCGCTACAATTACGGCGACACGCAGTTCCTTTGGTACTTCTACAAGCACAAGAAGCCGAAGAGTATGAGCCCGCTGTCGCACATAGACTACATAACGCACGGGTTCGGATTGAACTATATATCTGTGGTGCTTGTGCTATTCACCCTTGTTTCCATAATGATAGTCTTCTCTGCGGTACATTTCGTGCCTCTCACAATAAGCGAGGTGTTCCAGCAGCAATACATAGGCACCGACTTGGAGATATTCGGCGGCCTGGCATTCATATTATCCCTTCTTGCCCCTGTGATAATAACGAAGATATACTTCAACTCAATCAAGAAGGGGCTCATGATATTCATGCTTAACTTCAGCCTTGCAATAGTGAGGACAAAAGCGGCTTTCGCCGCAATACTGGGCAAGAACCCATCGCTCAAGTGGAACAGGCCAAGCAATAGGAGGAAGCACGATATAGTGTTCGCAATAACTAACACGAAGATGGAGCTTGCCATGGGAATAGCGCTGATAGTTCTTGGCGTGGTGGCTACATCACAGCATAACCTTGCAGGGGGAATCTGGCTGCTCTGGTACGCGGTCCTCTACATGCTTGCCACGGTGTTCATGTACAAGTATGGTTGAAACGTTGATTGGTCGTTAGATGATATATATAAAGTTCCATAACACCGATGATGGCCTCATATTGGCGATGTGCGATTCTTCCCTTATAGACAGTGTGCTCGAGGAGGGCGACGTGTATATAGATATAAGGAACTATTCCGAATTCTACAAGGGGGATCTGGTGGAGCCAGGTCAGGCAAAGGCGCTGATAGTCAGGGATGCGATAAAGGCCGCAAATATAATCGGAGATGAAGCCGTTGATGTAGCAATAGACAGCAATGTGATACGGCAAGAGAACGTCAAGAGGGTAGATGGAGTAAGGTACGCACATGCGTACAGGGTCGATAAGCCAGGCCAGGAAGCTGCACCGGAATAAGCGGCTTACGCCTGCTCCTTGATCCTCATTATAGCTTCTGCTATGTCACCGTTCGTATCCTTGAGCGCCCGCTCCGCCTTGTCTCTGTCGTCTATTCCGGCCTTTTCCATTACCACGCGTATGTCTTCATCCGTTATTTCAACATTGACGCTCTTCTCCTTCTCTTCTATGTCTCCAGATATCTGGAAGCTCACCATGCCCTGTGCCTCTATCTTAGTCACTTGGGGATTATGTATCAGTATGTCACGGTCGCTGCACGCAATGGTGACTGAATCCGCATTCACCTCGGACGATTTTATACCCATCTTTGACATCAAGCTCTTCAGCGCCCGCGGGTCCATGTTTGGCATCATAGAAATCACTGCAAAAATTTTATAGTATATAGAGTGAAACACATTTATATATGAAGCGTCAAAAATGATATTGCATCATAAGGCTTGATTTGGGTGGGTTTGTGAGGCTGCAGAGTGCAATGGAGTACTTGATGACCTACGGCTGGGCCATTCTCATCATTGCCGTGGTGCTTGCGGCGCTATTCCAGCTCGGAGTATTCAACGTCCTTAACCTGGAGCCGCATGTGGCGCCAGGAGCATGCTATGTTTACAGACCGGAAGGGCCATCCACTCTTGCCTATATTTCCCTATCAGGGGAATGCAATGGCTACCTGCCGCAATTCGTGGCCCGCTTCAACGGCAAGTCAACGAATATAAGCGCTCCTGTATCGGCGTTGAGCCTCATGAACAAAGGCCAGTTCGCAGTCACATCGTGGATCTACGTAAACGGGCAGACCGGGACGGAGCAGATGCCCGTATCTATTGGTGCTGACGTGTGCTACACTTCATACTACAACGGGCCGGATGACACAGGCGTGATACTCATAGCTGCACCAGGCTATCCGGCAAGCGCGCCAAGTAACGCCCAGCCGGATTATTTCAAGGCTGCAGCATGCATATTCAACACCACATACGATGGGGCGCAGTGGGAATGGGTGACCGCAAATTTCACGCAGGGCGATTATAATAAATGGATTTTTGTTGCGACTACATATAATGGGACTTACCTTGACCTGTATATAAATGGCAAGCTAGTGAATAGCACCAAAGCCCCAGGTATCCTCCTCCAGCCAGAAGGCTATATGTCGCTGGGGAACATGTACTCGCCCATATATTCCGGAAGCAGGTTCTGGTACAACGGCTCGCTGTCAAATGTCCAGGTATACAATGAATCGATAAGCGCACAGGGAGTTGAATACCTGTATAAAGGCGGCATAGGCGAGCCGCCCGAAGAGCTCGACAAGCTTGCGCTTTGGATTCCGCTCAACGGCAACGCCGACGACTATTCGGGCAACACATATGGAAACAAGTTCTACAATGGGAGCTACTACGGCTGGATAGACAACTATAGGTATACGTGACCGCATCGCGATATGTCTGCTATGGAGTCATTTAGCTGCAGCGTGACTCTTGCTGGCCCTAGGGCTGGAAACCAGTACGCTGTGCCCTGCAACGAACTCCAGAAAAGCACCAGGATTTATTATGTACGACTTAGAGCCCTGCTGCATCGTATGTATGCCTACGTTCTCAAGGATTAGCATGTCGCCGCTGTCCATCCCCACCAAATACGGCCCTTTGGCGTTGACGCCCCCGTACACATCGAACAGACCAGCTATGTATTCTGCCGAATACTCATTGCGGTACTTGAACAGGCGGGTTTTCCTCTCGAGCGCGTCAATCATCAGCTTCTTAAGCTTGGAATTGTAGAACTTCACCTGCGAAACGCCCTGCTCTTCGCTAATGAGTATCTTATTGGGCTCTATGCCGAACTCGTCTATCGCTATCTTCACAAATTTCTCCACGACTCTCTCATTGTGGCTGTTCATACCTATGTAATCCCTTATCGTGTGGCTGCATGCGCCCAGCGCATAGCTGACGTTCGGATTGAGGCCTAGTTTTTTTGACATCTATTAATATTCACCAGCAAATGATTTATACTTGCACTGCAAAAGTACCATTATGGCTTCGCAGACAACAATAATCGCGTATGTGATTGCTTTGGCAATGGTGCTTGCGTTCGGCACAGTAGGAACTTATGCACTTGGCCATAACAGCACGAACTTCAATGTGCGCATAAGCAGCTGGATAGAAGCGCTATACTTCACCGTGACTACGATAAGCACAGTCGGATATGGGGACATAGTACCTGTGAGCAACATTGCCAGGATATTCGACATGGCGCTTATACTCTCAGGGCTAGGCGTGTTCTTAGCTGCAATAACCGCAATATCGGGTGAATTTGTGAATTCCAGACTTACAAAACTTTCCGGGAAGATATCCGGACTTGAGAAGAGGATGCTTACAGGGCATATCGTATTGATAGGCTTTGATACCACCAATGCGCTTGTTGCGAGCAAGCTAAAAAAACAGAAGAAGAAATTTGTAATAGTTACTGAGGACAAGTCCCTTGCAGACAAGCTCGAGGATGAGGGATTCAATGCATATGTTGCGGACATAACCTCTGAGACCGATATGAAGGCGTTCAGGCTTGATAGAGCCAAGAGGATAGTTGTGGACGTGCGGGACGTTTCAAGGACCGTTTATGCCGCAATTGTGGCGAAAGCCATAGCCGGCAATAAGAACGTGATGGTGGTCGCTGCCACAGAAGAGGTAGAGAAGCACCTCAAGGAGCTGGATATTGAGCATATAATAAACCCTTCAGCCATAGCTGCCGGAATAATAGGGGACAGCATATCCAAAGAGGCGTAGATGGAGAAGGATTGCTTTTTGCATGGCTCGCGCTGACTAGCTACAAAATGGATGCAGCTTGAGGATTAATGCGAGGACATCGCGCTTTATTTGCACACAATATAGTTGAGGTGATCTATCCGCAGGTTCCCCTACGGATACCTTGTTATGCCTTACCCCTCCTCACAGAACCCTAACTCGAAAGTACCCGAAGGTACTGCCTCACTAGGACCCCACTTGGGTGGATTGGCAGGCGGTGTGTGCAAGGAGCAGGGACAGATTCACCGCTCGATAGTGACAAGCGATTACTAGGGATCCCATCTTCATGAGGGCGAGTTTCAGCCCTCAATCCGAACTTAGGTCGGTTTTAGGGGTTTGGCTTTGCCTTTCGGCATTGCATCTCATTGTACCAACCTTTGTATGCCGCGTGTAGCCCAGGAGATTCAGAGCATACTGACGTATCGTCGCCCTCTCCTTCCTCCTCTTTAAACAGAGGCGGTCCAAATAGAGTGCTCGGCTTATCTCTAAGCCGGTGGCAACTATTCATAAGGGTCTCGCTCGTTACCGGACTTAACCGGACAGTTCGCACCACGAGCTGACGGTCGCCATGCACTACCTCTCGGCTCGTCAGGTAAGATCTTTAGTCTGACCTTCATCCTGCCGTCGCTCCTGGTAATATTTCCGACGTTGGATTCAATTAAACCGCAGCATCCACCCCTGGTGTGCTCCCCCGCCAATTGCTTTAAGTTTTAACCTTGCGGCCGTACTCCCCAGGCGGCAGACTTAACACTTTCGCTACGGTACTGCAAACGTTCGAGACATTTGCAACACCAGAGTCTGCATAATTTACTGCTAGGGCTACTCGGGTATCTAATCCGATTCGTTCTCCTAGCCTTCGCTCCTCACTGTCGGATGCGTTCTGGTAAGGCGCCTTCGCCACCGTTAGTCCTTATAGGATTACAGGATTTAACCCCTTCCCCATAAGTACTCCTTACCTCACCCGCTCCCTAGCCCGTGGGTATCTTACGCACGCATTGACGTTGAGCGCCAATATTTCACGCAAGACGGCACGGACCAGCTACGAGCGCTTTAAGCCCAATAATCGTGGACACCACTTGTGCTGCCGGTATTACCGTGGCGGCTGCCACCGGTCTTGCCCAGCACTTATTCGCCAAGCTTGCTATACTTGGCAAAAGGTTCACCGAAGTGAACCACTCAGATTCCCCCCATCACGCTTTCGCGCATTGTGGAGTTTGCGCGCCTGCTGCACGCCGTAGCGCTAGGACCCTTGTCTCAGTGCCCTTCTCGGGGCCTATGCTCCCACATCCCCTACGGGTTATAAGTATGGTGGGCCGTTATCCCGCCATCTGCTTGATCCGCCGCAGTCTCATCGTAGGGCGGTTGCGCTGCAATTTGCGTACCTTTTAAGCTAAGGCTCCTTCCAGATGCCTTAGCCTATGGTGTATTACCCTTCGTTTCCAAAGGTTATCCGCCTCCCTACGGTAGATTGACTACGTGTTACTGAGCCGTACGCCGTCCTATGAAGCCATAGGGCCGACTTGCATGGCTGTCGAAATCTGATAGCAGTGCCCTCCAGCAGCATCGACTGGAGTCGACGCAATTCTTAAAAGCAATCTACGATATCCTCTTTGCATTCCTCAAGACTGCATCCAATCCCAAAAAGGAATTTTCACGAGATTAAACAATAGGGTTTAAAGAAACAAAACAAAGCAATATCTCTTTTAACATATAGCTATTTATACTTTTCTTATGGCGAAGGGATTTCCAGCATCGGCGGCAGGCGCACGTATAAATAATATATGCAACATTATGATTGTTGATAATCATGTCGTTTACATTGAGCAGGAAGCACGCTGAAGAAGCTATAAGTAGGCGTGCAGCAGCTGAAAGCATCAATATCATCATAGGAAATGCAGAGGGGACGTACGGCCTGCGCCAGTTCTACAGAAATCCGCACCTGAGCCCCGTCTTGCTGAATTTGCAAAGCATCGAGACAGCGCTTAGGAGGATCGTGAAAGGACTGCAGTCTGACGGTTACACGTTAAGGAATTTCTTGGACGACACGACGCAGCAGGCAAAAGAGATGGACGCACTACGCAGAATATGCGTAGAAGAGAAGCACTCAAGCTATTTGTATTCAAACAGGTATCGTAACGAAGCGGAGAACCCTTGGACGCAGATATCTTCTTTCTTGGATTCTTCAGTAACGCAGCTTGGGGCACTGCTTGACAAAGCAAAGGCTGCAAGGAGCTTCAGCAATTGACTTACTGCACATCTGCTTGTGTTTACACGGCGCTTTTGTAATCCACTGCAGCCATGCGGGCGCATATTATAAATATCTTTGATGGTGCAAAACGAGTATGACAAAGATACTTGCAATCGTGACCAGTGCTGACAAGGAGAAGATAAAGCTCGCTCTGGGCTTCAGCAGGAGGAGGAAGGAATCTGGAGACGACATACGTGTCCTGTTCTTCGGCCCCAGTGAAAAGATGGTAGCAGAAGATGCGGAGCTCCAGGAGCTGGTTAAGACAGTATCGGCAGTGATACCGCCAAAGGCCTGCATATTCGTGGCTCAGAGCAGTGGCGTTGAGGAGAAGCTCAAGAGCCATATGGAGCTGCTGCCCGCAGGCAAGTATATAACCTCGAGCGTAGATGAGGGCTATGCAACAATAAGCTTCTAGTGGTGCCTATGGAGAGAGGCGCAATGGGCAAAACAGATGTGAGGCTATACAGGCTGTCTGAACGCGATATGGTCGAAGCAGAAACATGCATGAAATCGGTCTTTTCGGAAGCTCTCGAGCTGCTCAGGAATGGCAGTTCTGAAAGTTTCGCCAGCATAAGGAGGGAGGCACATGACAGCGCTTTCTCGATGATCAGAGCGCTGCACCTGGACAGTAGGAACGTGGCTTTGTTCAGCTTTGACAGGGGGAAACCTTATTTCGTAGAGTATGAAGACAGGAGAAAAGTGTATTTCACTTGTGAGAGGCTTTCAGAAACCGAATACAGATTCACACGTACAAGCAGGGACTATGATTGGCTTGTCGAGGCGTATAGGATCAGGTACAGCTCAGGATCCCCATTTACCGATAGCAGGGAGTATTCGGTAGAGCTTTCCATAACCGATGTGCATAGCAACACGGTAGATGTGCTGCTTGAAAAGAACTTCACAATAACAGGGAAAGATGTGGGCGGCAGCCTGGACATCCTGTGATTAGTTGCTGCACGCGCTCTCCGAAAGGCTTAATATACTGATGCATATTAATAGTTAATGCGTTTTGCTGCGGGATATTGCCCAGCAAGCCTTTTATAGTTTTATAGGTTCATATCTGTAAGTCAAATCTGCTTGCGTGTTTTATATGGAAGCTAATAGCATAGAAGGAAAATTGATTGCCGCAGTGAGGATACGCGGAAGGGTCAACGTCAGCCGTGACATAGCCGAGACGCTCAATAGGCTGAACCTGAAGAGGGTCAGCAACTGCGTGCTGATAAGGGTTAACAGCTCTTATTCCGGCATGCTTGCGACTGCGAAGGACAGGATAGCATACGGAGAGTTGGACAAGGACACTCTGTCCATGCTGCTGGCCAAGTACGCCAAGGATTTCGATGCTCAGGAGCTTATCGATGGAAAGAGGGACGTGAAGGAGCTCAAGGGGAAGATGCCGTTCAGGCTGCATCCGCCAAGGCATGGCTACAAGAACACTAAGCTAAGCCATTCGCAGGGAGGGTCGCTGGGGTATCTTGGCCCGGGGATAAACGGTCTCATAAAGAGGATGATCTAATGGTAGTCAGAAGGGACAAGAAGAACAGGAAGTACTTCGGCACGAGAAGATGGGGGGCCGGCAACATAAAGAACGCAAGAGGCGCTGGAGACAGAGGAGGAGTAGGCAAGGGAGGAAGGAAGCACAAGTTCACGCACATAACCGCCAAGACGCCATGGCTCATACACAGGAAGGGATTCACAAAATGGAACCAGAGAAAGCTGCAGATCATAACGCTCAATGGGATAGACAGGCTTTTCGAAGAAGGGGAAGCGAACGGCTCATCCATAGAGCTGCCCTACCACAAGGTGCTTAGCAACGGGAGCATAAGGAGCGGCATAAAGGTGAGCGCTTCGGCATTCTCGGCCAAGGCCGTGGAGAAGATAAAGAGCGCCGGGGGGGAAGCCATAATCATAAAAGGGCAGGAGAGCGGCAGCGAATGATGCGCGCCCTCTGACTGCGTACGGGCGCATAGCGGGTTGAACATGTCTACACACCTTAACATTGCTTTTTATACGGATACCTTCTATCCCGCAGTGGATGGAGTAGTTACTTCGGTGAGCAATTTCAGCCACGAGCTGAAGCGCCGGGGCCACAATGTCTACATATTCACAGCGGGCAAGAAGACAAAGGACAATGCCGCCACGGTGGACGTATTCTTCGAAAGGGGCATACGTTTCAAGAAATATCCGCAGTACACATTGGCAATGTTCCCATTCGTCTCTTCAATAAAAGTGCGCAAGTTTGATATAGATATAGTACACACGCATACTCCTTTCTTCATGGGCATGTCGGCAATGATGATATCAAAAATCAATAAGCTGCCTCTTGTCGGCTCGTTCCACACGCTTTTCACGGATAAGGCCGTGATAGATGAATACGCGGCGAAGAATGCTCTGCTGCAGAAGGTTGCGAATAAATACTCGTGGCCGTACGCGCGATTCTTTTATAATAGATGCGACAAGGTAATAGCGCCAAGCGCCTCCACGGCAGGCATACTAAACAACGAGGGCATAAACAACATATCAGTAGTGGAAAACGGGATAGACCTGAGGAGGTTCAACGGCAAGGTCAACGGAAAGCGGATGCGAAACAGGCTGCTGACAGACGGTTACGAGCATATTGTGTTGTACCTGGGCAGGGTAAGCAAGGAGAAGCGCATAGACACGATGATAAAAGCTGCAAGAAGAATTAAAAGAAAGGATGTGCGCTTCGTAATAGCAGGCACTGGACCAGCATTGGACCATTACAAGAGACTTGCAGCACATTACAAGCTCGACGGCAGGGTTATATTCACAGGCTTCGTGAATGACAGAGACTTGCCAGAGTATTATGCAGCCTCAGATGTGCTATGCATGCCTTCCACATTCGAGACGCAGGGCATAGTCACGCTGGAAGCGATGGCGTGCAACAAGCCGGTGGTAGGAGCTGATTACATGGCGCTTAAAGACCTAATAATAGACGGGTTCAACGGAGAGAAGTTTGCGCCGAAGAGCAGCATAGACTGCGCGAGGAAGATAACGAAAGCACTTGATGACAAGGGCATGTATAGGGGAATGCTTGCAACAGCGAGGAAATACTCTATAGAGAAGACCACGGATAAGTTATTAAATGTTTATAAGGAAGTTATCCAGTAGGGCACCATGCATTATTTATATTTAATCATTCATAAGACCTATGTGTCTTATTTCTAAAGATATCATAAACCTATTTAGGATTAGGCATTTTAATTAATTTGATTTAAGATCAACATATTCAGGCGATTTTCTGGATAATGCAGAAGGTATTGACAATCAGGAGATTGGGAAGGAAGGTAAGGAGGAAGCAGAGGACTCTGGTTCTATTGTGACTGCGGGCGCGCAGGTGCAAGCGGCAAAAGAGACGAGCAGTGCTAGCTCTGTGGGAAAGGCCGAATCGGCTGCACCCGTAAACAAGCAGAAGTCGCTCTTCGATCTTGCCATTGAATCCAACAACCCCGAAGCGATAGCGATAAAGGACAAGGTAGAAGCGATAAAGAAAGACAGAGCAAAGCTCATACACGACATAAAGCGCGTCAGGAGCAGGCTTGCTTTCAAGATGGCGAGCGCCGAGACCGTATCTAAGATAATAGGCATGAGCTACACGCAGGAGCAGTACGAGGAGGCGGTGAGGAAGCTGCACAAGCTGAATGGCGTCAAGAGGAGGCTGGATTTCAGGATATCGACAGAAGCTTCATCCCTGAGCGATGAGAAGGCCCTGATAAAGAAGATAAAGGATGTCAATATGGACCTTGATGACGCGCTGCACATAGTGAAGCTGTTCAGGAAGAGGGACCTTGTCAAGAAGGACATTGATGAGCTCAACGCAGAGCTGAGCAAGCTCAACAAGCAGATCAAGGACCAGGATACCGAGCTCGACAGCTTATACTCGAGCCTGAGGAGGATACTGAAAGTAGGGGAAAGGGATAGGACACAACAGCAGACGGCAAGGAGGAAGGAGGAAAAGCCAAGGAACTTGGAGATAAACCTCGAAGACATTGCCGTCATAAAGAAGAAGAAGTAAACAGATAGGAAAAGTAAAAAGTAATTTAAGGTGTTTTTTTGAAGATTTCGTTTTTTGGGGCTGCGGGCGAAGTAGGCCGCAGCTGCATAATGGTAAGCACAGACAAGACTAGGATCCTGCTCGATGCAGGAGTGAAGATAGGGGCGCAGGATGAGTATCCGCACCTCGAAGACTCGATGCTCAAGGACATCGACGGCATAGTGGTATCGCATGCCCATCTCGACCATAGCGGATACCTGCCGCACATATACTC
>JAJZZN010000004.1 GCA_021797575.1 Microcaldota archaeon | reverse complement strand
CAACGGTGGTAGGATACGTCAAGAAGACAAAGAAGGACAAGGCAGACGTAGAGCTCAAGCACAAGGTGTGCATAGATAAAGGAGAGAAGATAGCAATATTGAGGAACATATCGCAGAGATGGAGGCTCACCGGATACGGAATGCTGCAGTGATATGCTGAGTGCACTGATTATAGCCTTATTTTATGGTGCGCTATAGCCGGAGTACCAACTACTTGTAAAAGTAACGCTGTACTCTGTCTGCCCATTATTGCCATTGCCGCTATAATCGTTTGTATTCCCATTCGGGGGCCACCAGCCCACAAGGTTCTGTATCTTTATTGGCGCGCCGCCGATGCCCTCTTGGTAGAGGGCCTGAATATCGTTTGCGGAGAGGGTTGTGTTATAGAACTGGACATCGGCCAAAGAACCATTAAATGTATCATATCCTTCTGGTTGCCACCAATCATCTCCTATATAGATAGGGCTACTTACGATATCTTCATGTGCAGGTAAAGTTGATGAATAATATGTTTTGCCGTTCAAAAATGCAACGGTGGAACCATTTATCCCAGAATATTCTATAGCTACCATCTCCCAAGTTTTTGTTGGAAATTCAGTTGTTCCTGAAGGCCACCCGGATGCAGTATTATTTATGTAAAGCATATACCCACACGAGGCCATAAGGGAAAAACCGACGTGCCCATTACCACCATCACCGAATATGCCTTCACAATGCGATGGATTAGGTCCTCTGTAATAAATCCACCCTACTACTGTAAATGAAACACTTGGAATATCTAAGGGAGAATTAACAAGAACCCAGCCGTTCTGTCCGATTGTATCTTGAACAGCCGATGGATTTCCAGGAAAACTCGCCGCATACTGCGGAAGCTCGCCTTGGCACTCTCCTTCAAGTGATATGAAGTTTGTCGTGCCGGCGCCCTCAGGCCTTACAACCTGGCACGAACCTGGAGATGCCTTAGGCGCAAAGGTCATTGGGTTGAATACCCCCAACTCAAAGAGCGCAGCCAAAACGACAGCGATTATAAGTATTGCCCAGCCGTAGGTCATGAGGTATTCCATTGCGGATTGCGACTTGATCATAATATCACTTAAGGTGCACTGTATCCAGAATACCAGTTGCTTGTGTATGTAACGCCACTAGGCACGCCGTTGTTGCCGTTGCCGGAGTAATCGTTTGCATTGCCGTTGAGTGGGTACCAAGCCACAAGGTTCTGTATCTTTATGGGCGCACCGCCGATGCCCTCTTGGTAGAGGGCTTTTATATCATTTGATGAAAGGGCAGTGTTGTAGACTTGCACGTTGGCGATGCTACCTGAAAAATCACCACTCCATTCTCCCATGCCAAATAATATCGAATTTGAAATTACCAAATTCGAAGCACTTCCAGCACATTGTGTAAGAGTTTGTTGAACCCCGTTTATGAAGAGCCTGCTATTTGTCATTGTTGTATTGTATATGGCAGTTACAAAAACCCATCTTCCTATAATCGGCTGAGCATTAATACCGTATACAGAATATACACCACAAGGATTGAACCCCCAACAAGTTGACGATTGCTCCCAGAGTAATGCTTGGCTACTGCATGAAGAACCACCAAAACCAAGCGGGGTTGTACTCGTTGCGCCAGACCAATCCATCCAAAAAGAAATAGTTACGTAGTTGCTTGTCGATAAACTATTAATGCCAGAAGTTTCTATCGCACTACTCTGTCCATTGAACTGCGCCGCATACTGCGGCAGCTCGCCGTTGCATTCTCCTGAAAGCGATATGAAGTCAGTCGTGCCTGCACCCTCCGGCCTCAGGACTTGGCACGAACCTGGAGATGCCTTAGGCGCAAAGGTCATTGGGTTGAAGACACCTAATTCGAAAAGTGCCGCCAATACAACAGCAATGATGAGTATCGCCCACCCGTATGTCATGAGGTACTCCATTGCACTCTGCAATGCAAAACTCTGATGAAACTCTCTCTGAGAGTTTCCCTTGCGGAAAGCTTTCATGCGCCTCACAATAGGTTATCAAAAAAAGCATAAAAAGCTATCTGCCACCAACTACGATGTTGACTAGCTCCGGCCGATCCTTGAATGATATGCTGTCTACCACGAACACACGCATCCTGTCCTTTCTCCTCAATGTTACCTTGTACATCTTTATGTATAACTTTCCCATGTCAAATATTCTGCATCCCGGAAATATGATTTTTGCGGTTGCTCCAATGCTCTTATTGTTTATAGCAACCATATCTTCTTTTCTCACATCCTTGACCTCGATAGCGTCAAAGGCGTGCTTTGAGGCGGATTTTATCCCGCTGTTGATAACTATGTGCTTACCTGCAAGCCTTATGGCGCCAATTCCTGCAAGAGCTTTTATATCGCTGTGCAGTGACCTCGATTCGTTGTGCTTCTCAATTTTCTCAATGCTGGGCTTGCCCAGGACCTGCAGCTGTTCCAAGAGCATTTCCTGGGACTTGGAGATGCGCGCTCCGATTTTCACGTCCTGCTTGACAAACCTGAGCTTACTGCTAATGCTTGCTATCCTTGCCATTGGGTCGAGAAGCGCGTACCTCTCACTGAATTCGTGCGAGTTGCGCTTCGGCACCAGTATGCGGAAATGCTTGAGCGGGTAGTAGAAGGTGCTTATGCTTTCTACAGTCTCTGCTGGGCGCATTCCAGCTATTGGCATTACATGGCGTGAGGCCATCCTCTTGGCATATGCCATTGCATCGTCTTCCGAGTACGAGGGCTTTATAATGCTAATAGTGGGTTCCAATTCTTCGCTTGCCTGAACATGCCTCTTTCTTTGCTGTTGCGCGATAGCTCTGGTAGGTGCACTGCCTTTGCCCCCTGAAACCCTGCCTATTATGGCGCTTATGTCTGCAGATGATGCCCCTGCGACGACCTTAGGAGTGCCTCCGTAGTGCGAAAGCATCCTGCTTTTTACTTTGACTGCATGGTCTATCCCTATGCCGAAAGGCACGAACTCACCCTGGCCAAGGTGCACTATGCTGTCCCGCAGCTGCCTGTTGCTGAACAGTATGTCTATCGCTGATATGTCGTTGTCTATAGTCAATCTTCCTACGAAGCCATAGGAGCATTGGGAGAGCACGTTCTTGCTTATGTTTGCGGGCCTTTGCGTTGCTATCATCAGCCCTATGCCGCGCTTCCTACCCCTGACGCTTATCTCCTCTATCATGTTCTTTTTTGTGTGCGTGACCTGGGGCGCGAGCTTGTCAGCCTCCTCAATCATAACCAAGTATGGGAGGTGCATCTTGTCCTCTAGGTCATACAGGGCCGAGAGTACGCTGCATACATAGCTTGCTTGGTCCACGATATCAGATACATCGAATATTATCGGTACGTTGCCACCAAGGCTTTCCGAAAGGAGCTTTGCATAGTCCACATCCAGGCTAATATCGGCTTCGTGGGAGTTCGAGACCCATATCGCTTTGAATGCATTCTTCAGGTTGTGGTACTCACCTTCTGTGTCTATCACTAGGAAAGGCAGGCTCAGCTTGCACAGTTCCTCGGCTATGACACCCAGGAGGAACGACTTGCCTGAGCCGCTCTGTCCTATGACGCAGCCCCTGCCGGTCATGACCAGCTGCGCGTCAAGGTCTATCCCCTCGCCCACGTTTATTTTCATCGGACCACGATCTTCTTCATATGCGCATGCTCCTTATTCATGCGCTTTGCTGGATTTCTTTGCGCTGCCCATGCTGCTGTAATCCAGCTCCTTGACTCTGCCGTTGGGCTCTTCCTCCTTGAATATTTGCGTCTCAAATCTGTACATCTTGACGTTCTGCTGCGTCCAATATGTGCTAGGCAGACCCGCCTTTTCGCATACCGCTGCGAGAAACTCCCTCTTGCTGAACTTCTCTTCCACAGCTACTTCCGGCAATAGCAAACCGCTGTAGAACCCGTACCTTATTATCAGCCCGTCCCTCCCTATCTTTATTCCCCTCTCGCGGCTCAGTGCGGTCTTGCCCAGGGGTATCTCGTTCGACAGTATGCTTACCTCTATGAGCAGTTCGTCGAGCTCGTAGTGCGATACCGGCACGAACCTGGGATCCTCTGTCGCTGCTGCTATCGCCGCTTCTACCACCGCTTCTGATATTGGATACGCACCGTTAAGGAAGCCTATGCACCCCCTGAGCGTGTCGGTCGGATAATGAGTCAGCGTGACGAACACGCCGTACTTGTCTGTGAATCCCTTTAAAGCGTCTTTTATTATGCTCTTGTTGAAATGCGGGCTCTTCAGGTGCAGCTCAATGCTTGACCTTGCCGCCCTAACAAGCTCCTCGCCGTCTTGCAGCGTGTATATCTTCATCTGATGCACCACCAAGCGCGCCCATGCACAGGCGTTCTCGATTAGGTATATAGCTATGCATTTATAAATTTCTTTGTAAACTATTACCAATGGCGACTTTGCATGAATGCTGAGACTAAAGATATCCGTATCTATACAGATGGCGCTGCAAGAGGCAATCCTGGCAGGAGCGGCTCCGGATTCATAGTCATGGACTCGAAGAGTATAATCAAGGAGTCCGTTTCATACAACGGCATCAAAACCAATAACTATGCAGAGTACAAGGCGATAATCGACGCTCTGGAATGGTGCGTGCATAACATAGCCAACCATTCTGAAGCTGAAGTTACCGTTACGTCAGACAGTGAGCTGGTGATAAAGCAGTTGAACGGGCAGTATGCCATCAAGTCGGAGGACATGCGCGTGCTCAATGCAAAGGTGAGAGCCCTCACATCGAAGTTTCACAGCGTGGCATTCAGGAATGTGAGGAGGTCGAACAGGTACATAACGAAGGTGGATAGGAACATAAATGTCTTCCTGGATGGCATGGACGGAACAAAATAATAGTATAAGTATTATATTATTGATTATTTATAATGATTGCAGTTGTTTTAAGGCGATATTAGTGGTTTCTGAAGGACAGGATAGCAGCAATGAAGGACAGGTGGCAAAGCACAAGGCAGATCCAGAGGCTGAACAGCACTGGCTGCGGGGAAATAGCCTCTTCGATGAGGGGAAATTCGACGAAGCCATAGAGGAGTACACGCTGGCAATAAACATTGACAAGGAGTATTCAAGCGCGTACTTCAACAGGGCCCTGAACTATGCCATATTGAAAAAGACTGATTATGCAAAGAAGGACCTGCAGTCTGTGCTCGAGCTAGAGCCAAAGAGCGCAGACGCCCCGCTTCTTCTCGGAGACATAGCGGAGCAGAGCAACGACCTGCTTAGCGCTAGGTTCTGGTACGAGAAGTCGCTTTCCAACGACCCCAATTATGCTGAAGCAAAGAACAGGCTTGAGCACATAGACTCGCTCCTGCACATGGATGTCAATGACAAGGGAGGTTCTGCACAGGTGGAACTTGCACCGGCAAAGGAGAAGAAAAAAGAGGAGGAAGAAAACAAGACGATAATAGAGGAAGGGCAGGTCAAGAGGGTCGCATTCTACAAATCGAACGTCAAGTTCGACCAAGTCATAGGCATGGCAAAGGTAAAGGAGTACCTTATGGAGAATGTGGTTCTCGCGATGAAAAGGCCCGACCTGTTCAAGAAGTATGGAAAGAAGCTGGGTCTTGGTCTGATACTTTATGGCCCGCCGGGAACGGGTAAGACGCACATAGTCAACGCCATAGCCGGCGAGGCTGGAGCCAACGTCATCGTAGTCCAGATAAACCAGATACTTGATATGTACACAGGCAATACTGAAAAGAACCTGCACCAGCACTTCCAGCAGGCGCGCGAGAACACGCCTTGCATACTGTTCTTCGACGAGCTTGATGCGCTCGGAGTTAAGAGAGGAGGGGGAGAGCAAGGTGGAGAAGGTTCTGCGATGCGCACCGCTGTCAACGCTTTCCTTACTGAAATGAACGGCATTGTGGACAATCCTGAAGGCATATTCGTCATAGGCGCCACCAACCAGCCGTGGGACATAGACCCGGCGCTGAAGAGGAGCGGAAGGTTCGGCGACAGCATATACATAAACCCTCCGAGCTACAAGGACAGGAAGGGGCTTTTTGAACTTTATACAAGGAACAAACCGCACGACAGGCTCTCTTTCGGAAGGCTTGCCAGGGCCACATCGGGCTTTTCCCCTGCGGATATAGCAAAGATATGCGACAGGGCTGCAATGAGGCCGCTGCTTCACGAGCACAAGTTCAACAAGGGCAGGAACCTGAACATGCGCGACATGCTAGCTATATTAAAGGACAAGGATATGTCAGGCAGTTCGCTGGATGAATGGTACTCGATGGTTAAGAAGGACGTGATAAGCAAGACTGAGGTTCAGATAGTCGACGGCAAGAGGCAGGAGATAGTCAAGGAGGGCAAGCTCGACGCGCAGGAGAAAGTGCTCTACAAATCCATGGTCAAGGATATAAAGAAGAACACCAGCCCCACTAGGATACGCATCAAGAAGTTCATGAGATGGTGGGCGCTGCACTTCTTCTGAATTATCACAACGCATATATGTACAATTACGGTGCACTGTATCCAGAATACCAGTTGCTTGTGTATGTAACGCCATTAGGCACGCCGTTGTTGCCATTTCCTGAATAATCGTTGGCGTTGCCATTGAGGGGCCACCAACCCACAAGGTTCTGTATCTTTATCGGTGCGCCGCCTATACCTTCTTGGTAGAGGGCTTTTATATCGTTTGCTGAGAGCGCAGTATTGTAAAGCTGAAAATTTGCAATATTTCCAGTAAGCTGTGAATATGGTCCACCATTGGGAGGATAATTATCAATACCTAATTGTATATCTCTATTATTTGTTATAGTCCCACCAGGATCAGATTCTGATGCTACCAAAATGCCGTCAATGTAAAGATAATCTGTGCCTCCAGGTGTCCTAGTAGCAACTACATTGTGCCACACACCATTATTGAGACCCTGTTGTGAGTATAGTCTAACACCAATACCTGCAGATGTACAGGTAGAAGCGCCGAACCCAACAATAATTCTACCTTCATTAATGCCACTTGATTCTGAACCCCCTAATGAACCCCAATCACTAGAACATGGTCCAGGAGTCCATTTCGAAACAAAAATGACACTTCCAGGCCAATAGGTATTAGTCCATGGTACAGAAGACTTAAACCAAAAGGAGAAGGTAATCGTATTTAGGTTACTAAAATTATTAGGTGAGCTAATATTAATATAAGATTGAGTCGGACCGAAGCTTGCCACATACTGCGGCAGCTCGCCGTTGCATTCTCCAGATAGTGATATGAAGTTTGTAGTTCCTGCACCCTCTGGCCTTACGACCTGGCACGATCCTGGAGAAGCCTTAGGGGCAAAAGTCATTGGGTTGAACACGCCTAGTTCGAAGAGTGCAGCGAGAACCACGGCAATGATGAGAATGGCCCAGCCGTATGTCATCAAGTATTCCATTGCGGATTGAGACTTAATCATAATATCACTCATGGTGCACTATACCCGGAATACCAGTTGCTTGTATATGTAACACCAGAAGGCACGCCGTTGTTGCCGTTACCGGAGTAATCGTTGGCGTTGCCGTTGAGAGGCCACCAACCTACAAGGCTCTGCAGGTCTATGGGTGCTCCACCTATGCCCTCTTGGTAAAGCGCTTTTATGTCATTTGAAGAAAGAGCAGTGTTGTATACCTGAACGTTTGCAATTGAACCATTAAACTGCCTACCGGGAGAATCTGTAGATCCTATTCTAAAATTTTCACTATAACCTCCAGATTTGAGATTCATATCTGTGTCGCTGAACAGCGTGCCACTTTCACTTTGACTGTTTACATACAGCGTAGCTGTAATGCCACTCACAGTCACCGCCACAAAGTCCCAAGTATTATAAGTTACTACAAGACCTGAACTAGGCACATAGTCATTGCTCCAAGTGGCCATGCTAGGTCTTCCAGTACTTCCTTGTAATGATAAAAGGAGACCAGAAGCTCCGCCGTTGTTGCCGTCTATACCTACAATTCCAGCGTATGAGCCATCTCCCTGGATAATTTTGGGATTTATCCATGCAGTTATAGTTGCTGAAGACGTACCATTTGGTAGGGGTGAAGTAGAAGAATATATCCACGGACCAATAGGTGTAAAGCTTGCCACATACTGTGGCAGCTCACCGTTACACTCGCCCTCAAGAGATATGAAGTTTGTTGTGCCTGCGCCTTCTGGCCTTACCACTTGGCATGATCCAGGAGAAGCTTTTGGCGCAAAAGTCATTGGGTTGAACACGCCTAGTTCGAAGAGTGCAGCGAGAACCACGGCAATGATGAGAATGGCCCAGCCGTATGTCATAAGGTACTCCATTGCGGATTGCGACTGGAACCTCTGATGAAACTCTCTCTGAGAGTTTTCTTTGTGAAAAGCTTCCATGTACCTCACAATAGGTTATCAAAAAAAGCATAAAAATGTTGCTTTTGGGTGCAATTAACTGTCAAGACTGCGCAAGGGATAAAAACATGAACGGGCATTACCTTATTGGTGTGATGCATGCTCTTCTCCGAACTCGCAAGATATTACCAGAAGCTTGAAGATGTATCGTCCAGGCTTAAGATGATAGACATAATGGCCGATATATTCAAGAATGCGGACAAGGACGAGATAAAGAGCATAATATACATGACAGAGGGGGTTCTTGCTCCGGCTTTTGAAGGCCTTGACTTTGGCGTTGCCGAGAAGTTACTTGAGGAAGCGATAGCTGTAGCCGCTGGCATGGACAAGGGCGAGGTCGAAAAAGCCTATAAAAAATACGGTGACATGGGCATAGCGGCGCAGGAGCTCATAAGCCAATCCAAGCTCAGGAGAATGAATGCAAAGAAGTACTCAGTACTGGAAGTATACGGCGTAATGAACAAGATCGCGGTCACTTCCGGAAGCGGCAGCAAGGATGCAAAGATAAAGATGCTGGCAGAGCTTCTCGCAGGCTCTTCACCGGAAGAAGCGAAGTTTATGGCAAGATACCCGATAGGGCAGCTGAGGCTCGGCGCCGGTGACTCGACCATACTTGAGGCTCTGTCGGTGGCATTCACGGGCAGCAGGGAATCGAAGGCAGAGCTAGAGAATGCATACAACATATGCAGCGACCTAGGATATATAGGGGAAGTGCTATCCAAAAAGGGCATCTCTGAGGTAAGGTCGCTAAAGGTCAGCCTGTTCAAACCGATAAGGCCAGCCCTGGCAGAGCGGCTGCCCACTGCGGAAGAGATAATAAAGAAGATGGGAGGAAAATGCGCAGTAGAACAGAAGTATGACGGGTTCAGGTGCCAGGTGCACAAATCAGGGAAGAAGGTCAAGATATACTCAAGGAACTTGGAAGAAACGACAGACATGCTACCTGACATAGCCAAGGCAGCAATAACCGAGATAAATGAGGAGCATATAATATTTGAGGGCGAGGCGCTAGGGATGAACGAAGCGACAGGTGAGTTCCTCCCGTTCCAAGAAACCATGCAGAGGAAGAGGAAGCACGGCATAACCGAGAAGATAGAGGAGCTGCCGCTGCACCTCGTTGCATTTGACATAATGTACCTCAACGGCAAGGATCTCATGAAGGAGCCTTACGAGGCTAGGAGGAACCTGCTTGAGAACGCTGTAAAAGGAGCTAAAATGATAACTCCCTCGAAGCGCATAATCACTACTGAGCCAAAGGAGCTGGAGGAATTCTTTGAGACTTCTGTAGAAGGGGGGCTTGAAGGCATAGTGGCGAAGGACCTGAAGGCGCCGTACATCGCTGGAGCTAGGAAGTTCAGCTGGATAAAGATGAAACGCAGCTACAAGGGCGAGCTTTCCGATACGCTGGACCTAGTCATAGTGGGATACTTCCTAGGCAGGGGGAGCAGGACGGAGTTCAAGTTCGGCGGGTTGTTATGCGCAGCATATAACAAAAAGCGCGACATGTTCGAGACGATATCAAAAATAGGCACTGGCTTCACAGAAGCAAACATGCAGGCATTCTACGAGCTCTTGAGCAAAGCGGTGGTGAAGCAGAAGCCAGCAAGGGTCGACTCGCTCATAACGCCAGATTTTTGGGTAGAGCCAAAGTATGTCATCACCGTAAAAGCCGACGAGATAACCAAATCCCCAATGCACACATGCGGCATGCAGGAGGACAGATCAGGCGAAAAGGCGGGTTATGCACTCAGGTTTCCCAGGATAGTTGGCGATGGCTTTATAAGGAGGGACAAGAGCCCTGAGGATGCGACATCGACATCAGAGATAATAGAGATGTTCAACGATCAGAAGAGAGTAAGCGTCAAGTGATTTGCGGATTTATTCCTTTATTACTCCGTCTATTATCTTGGCCAGCCTGTATGCAGTCTTTATAACGTCCTTCATCTTCGGGTTAAGCCTGTACCCCAATCCGTAGCCCTTCTCAGTGCGAATGTGGGTGGGCTGTATAACGTTCAGATCTAGAGAAAGCTCTCTCAAGGTTATGATGAGGGTCTTCCTAGTAAACTTCTTTTCTAAAATAGAATAGAGCTCCTTTGTAGTCCTAGGGGATTTCTTAAGCAGTAAATCCATGACTGCGAAATTAGGCCTGCTCAATACTTTTCTCAAAGCCCATATTGCGTCCTTCTGTGCATCCACTTTTACCATATTAAACGTTTGGATATTAAGATTTAAAAACTTTGCTCTATTGACGCCGTGATTGCAGATGTGATTTATTGCATTATAGTAAACTATAAATATATGTAGTTAAGTATATATTATGTATTAAAGTAAATTGCTTCTGAGTGAGGATATGGATTTCGGCGTTGCTGGCATGCGCACATTGATAGGTTTTGTACGCCCTAAGGAAAGCAACGAACAGCCTTATAGGAAATTGACATTCGTGCTGACGCGCGATTATCCGGATAAGATAGCTCTATCCGATGTGGATGGATTCAGGGTTGCGGGACCCTATGGGAAATCTGCAATATATTCAATAGGCGGACTAGGGCTTTCTGCCTCCGATGAGAGGCTTGCTGAGGCACTTAAGGCGGATATGATATTGAACAATGCCAGCTATCTGTACGGCTCCGGAAAGGCGTTAGTTGATAGGATAAAAGATGCTTACATGCTTGCCATGTCAAGCCAGAAGATTTCCTCATTAGGCAACAGGGGCTTGATAGCCTACTTGGTGGCGCACGATGTTGCTGGATACGGCCCGTTCAGCATACTCATGGACGATGCGAAAAACATAGAAGAGATAATGGTCGACAGAATCGGCACCAGTATTAATATCTACCATTCGAAGCTGGGCTATTGCAGGACAAACCTGTTATTTAGGGATGCGGCTTCGTTCAGGTTCAACGTGAACCGGCTTATTGAAGGATCCGAGAAGGAGCTTTCAGAATCGCAGCCCATAATAGATGCGCAGCTTTTCGACGGATCGCGGGTGCATGCGCAGCTTAAGGCAGCGGCAGACGGAGGAGGTGTGCTTGCCATACGGCTGAATGGAGGCAGAAGGTTTGGAATTGACAGGCTATTGAAAGAGGGCACAGCTACGCCAGAGATGCTCGCTTACATGTGGATGGCTATAGATGCCGGATATAATATTGTAGTCGCAGGCGCACCAGCCACCGGCAAAACATCAATGCTGTTGTCGCTGCTCTCATTCATTCCGCGATATGACCGCGTGATAATCATAGAGGAAGAAGCGAACGAGCTCGTGCTTTCGAGCAATTTCATGAATTCTGCCAATCTTAATGGCTCATCAAGACCGAATAGCGCCAGCCTTGAAGCGCAGGTCATGAACGCATTGCATATGCGGCCCGACAGGATAATAATAGGCGAATTGCGGGGAGCAGAGACGCGTAATGTGTTTTCCGCCGCAAACCTCGGCGTGCCGTTCATGGCAACGATGCACAGCAACATAGACGGCGATGCGCTCATCGAAAGGCTTACGACAAAGCCCATGTCGGTAGAGCCAGAGGCGCTGCATTCGCTTGACATAGCCCTATTCATGAAGCATTCGGATGCATACAAGCGCAGCGTGGACAAGATAACGGAATACAGATGGGCAACAAGGGCAGAAGCTGATATGCAAAACATGGGCAGCAGGACTTATGAACAAGCAAGTATATTCGCGGAAGGCAAGCCGGTAAATGAAGCGCTCAAATCGTCTAAAGTTGTCAGGAAGTATTCTGACATGATGGTGGTAAGCAGGAAAAAGGCGGTAT
>JAJZZN010000023.1 GCA_021797575.1 Microcaldota archaeon | reverse complement strand
ATATGCCTCCGGGCTTGAAATCAATGGACCGCCTCTGGAATCTGAAAACCCCTGAATTTAGCTTTGCAAGGTCCTTGTCCGAATCCGCAAATTTCTCGCCGAGGACCCACCAAGGGTTCATCCGTGTGCGATCTTCGATACGTACCATATTATTAATTTGTGTAATAAAGTATTTAAATATTGCTATTTTCGTGTAAAGTAATACACGTTTTCAACAATATGCGCAATATCGCCAATGTGCTGCGCATCTTTTTATTTCTTTCAATAGATAACCATAGCGGTGGAAATGGCAAGCAAGCATGCCAAGCGTGACCTAATATCGCTGAAGAAAGAGTATACGAGCATAAACGGCAAGAAGATGAGGGTTATCAGCATCGTCGAACCAGGCGTATCGGTAGTGCTTCCATTCGTTGATTTGAGGAAAGACACCATCATCATAGAGCGCCAATACAGGCCGGCATTGCACAAATACATATATGAGCTGCCAGCCGGCCACATAGATAAGGGCGAAACGCCGAGGCAGGCAGCAATAAGGGAGATGCAGGAAGAGACCGGCTTCGCCCCAAAGCGCATACGTTTGATGTACAGGGCGTATCCCACCCCCGGGTCATCGCCAACGCTATTCTACTGCTTCCTGTCTGTCGGCTTGGCAAACGGCAACGGCAGGTTCCACAAGGATCCTGACGAAGTGATAAAGATAGAGAGAATCAGCATGAAAAAAGCCCTCAGCATGATCAAGTCAGGAAGGATAATAGACAACAAGACCATAGCTACGATACTCTACTATGAGAAATTCATCGCTAGGGGATGATAGCGCTCCGCACAAAAGGTTTTTATTCATAGGAACACATAAACATCTAAAATTCGGGCTCGCTGCCCGCTGCGCCTAATGGTTTGGTGATGATTACATGCAAAATATAGACTTATCCGAGCTAGAAAGGTCTGTGCTCGCAAAATGGGAGCACGAAAAGACTCGCGAGAAGGTAAATGCGAAAAACAAGGGCAGAAAGATATTCTTCTTCCTCGAAGGGCCTCCATATGCCAACGGCGAGCTGCATATGGGCCACACACGCGGCTACACGAGGAAGGACGCAATGCTCAGGTACAAGCGCATGCGCGGCTACGACGTTTTCGACAGGGCGGGTTTCGACGTCCACGGATTGCCGATAGAGAACAAAGTCGAGAAAGAACTGGGCCTCACATCGAAGAGGGACATCGAGGCGAAGATAGGCGTTGCAGAATTCATATCCAAATGCATCGCTACATACAAGGAGTTCGAACAGGCGCAGATAAACGACGCGGTAAGGCTCGGCGTATGGTTTGACTTCGACAATGCCTACATACCCGCAACTCCTAACTACATGGACAAGGCGCTTACGGTGTTCAAGAAGATATACGAGAAGAAGCTCATATACAAGGATACGAAGGTAATGCCCTACTGCCTGCACTGCGGCACAGTGCTCGCGAAGGGGCCCGAAGTGGAAGAGGAAGAGGATACGGATCCATCGTTCTACGTGCTTTTCAAGGTTGACGAGAAGAAGTCAAAGCCCGCAATAGCGCTTGACGACAATACCTATCTGCTGATATGGACAACTACGCCATGGACGCTTCCAGGCAACATGGCCATAGCAGCGAATCCCAAGGCCAGGTACATAAGGGCTAAGATATCGGGCAAGAACGTCATACTCGCTAAGGATAGGGTAGATGCATTGGCCAAGCAGTACGGCCTCTCTTTCACTGTAATGGACGAGTTCTACGGCTCAGAGCTTTCGGGCGTTTACTATGTGAACCCCCTTGAGGCGCATGTGCCCAAGCAGAAGGAAGTGAGGAGATACCACAGGGTAGTCATGTCTGATGAACTGGTGAGCCTCACCGATGGCTCGGGGCTGGTCCACATGGCGCCCGCATACGGGCCCGAGGACTACGAGATTGCCAGGAAGGAAAGGATACCAATGCTTTCGCTCATAGGGATTGACGGCAAGTACACCAGTGATGCTGGCAAATACTCAGGCATAGAGCTCATACACCAGGCCAACAAGGAGATAGAGAAGGACCTCGAGGAATCGGGCATGGTGCTTGTAAAGGATACGATAAGGCACAACTATCCGCACTGCTGGAGGTGCCACAACAAGCTGGTATACCTGCCCACGGACCAGTGGTTCATAAACATAGGCAGGATAAAGGGCAGGATAAGGAAGGCGTGCGACAAGGTTGAATGGCACCCGAAGGAGCTCAAGGACTGGTTCATAGAGAGCATCGATTCGGCTCCGGACTGGGTTGTGAGCCGCCAGAGGTATTGGGGAATACCGATACCGATATGGACATGCGATTCATGCGGCAACCGCGAAGTTCTCGGCTCATTCGCAGAGATAAAGGAGAAATACCCGGATATGGAATTCACGGCCGAAGACATGCACAGGCCAAAGATAGACGAGGTCGTGTTCAAATGCCAGAAGTGCGGAGGCACTATGCACAGGATACCTGATGTGTTCGATGTCTGGTACGACTCTGGAGTTGCGCATACCGCCAGCCTTAGCGATGCAGAGTTCGACGCGATGTTCCCCAAGGCATACATCACAGAGGGCCCTGACCAGCTCAGGGGATGGTTTGCAACGCTGATGAAGACGAGCGTCGCAGTATACAACAAATCGCCATTCAAGATAATAGCCATGCAGGGCTGGGTGGTCGATGCGAAGGGCGAAGCCATGCACAAGAGCAAGGGCAACTACATATCTGCCCACGAGCTCATACAGAAATACCCTATAGATGCGGTGAGGGGCTTCATGTTCTCGCATCTGGCGCACGAGAACCTGAAATTCTCTGACCAGGAGATAAGCGATTCAGCTGCGATGCTCAGGCTGCTCCACAACGTATCAAACCTCGTTGGCGAATACTCCGCTGCATCAGGCTACTCGAAAAGGAGCGTCAAGGCCCCGTCAAGCCTGTCAAAGCTCGAGCCGTACAACGCATGGGTTGTGTCAAAGCTCAACAGCATAATCAGGGACATGACAAAAGGCATGGAAGAGTACGACATAAGCTACGGGTACAACAAGCTTACGAAGTTCATAATAGAGGACTTCAGCAGGTTCTACCTGAAGCTTGCGAAGAAGAGGATAAACGAGGGCTCGAAGAGGGAGGCAAGGCAGACGATAGACACCATAAACTACGTGTTCTACAACACTCTGCTTCTGCTGGCGCCGGAAACGCCTTTCAATGCCGAAAGCATATATCTGAGCGACTATCACTTCAACGAAAGCGTGTTCATGGAGCAATGGCCCAAATCAAGGGAGAACCTCATAGATCCAAAGCTCGAGAAGGAGTTCGACATTGCTTCAGAGGCGATAACTGCGATACTGAGTAGCAGAGAGAAATCTGGCATAAGGCTAAGATGGCCATTGCAGAGCGCCAAGATAGAGACCTACGACGAAGGGGCAGAGACGGCATTCATCAAGCTCGCACCCATGATAGAGGACTATACGAACATCAAGGAACTGAAGGTGCTCAAGGTCGCAAAGTCATTGGAGGAAGAGGCAAAGCCCGTATTCCAGAAGATAGGGCCTGACTTCAAGGGCAGGGCGAATGAGGTGGCTGATGCAATAAAGGCGGCGAATCCCTCTGAAATGCGTGATTCAATAGCCAAAACCGGCAAGTATATACTGCATACCAATTCAGGGCCGGCAGAAATAGGGCCAGAGCACTTCACAATAGTGAAGAAGGTAGAAAGCTCAGATGCGGTAGACTTCAGGTACGGCATGGTGGAGACGGACAAGGAGGTGAGCAAGGAGCTCATGCAGGAAGTAACGATAAGGGAGTTCGAGAGGCACATACAGGTGATGAGGAAGGAGATGGGCCTCAGGAAAGTGGAGAAGATCGAGATAGGGTATGACGCACTGCCTGAAATATCCTCTGTCATAGAGGCCAATGAAAGCAGGATAAGGAAGGACGTCAATGCGCACTCGATAAGGCAGAAAGTCATTGAGGGAGCGCAGGCAAAGCAGCTTGACCTCGACGGAGCTATAGTCAACGTGTCCGTGAAGAAGGTGGAGCACCAGGATCATGGCGATGTGCAGGCATGACTATGCCCTGCAGCCTCGGGGCTTAAGGTGTGAATAATGGGCAGCAAAAATCCAAGGTTGAATTTTACGTATTCTTACATCTATGACCAAACATTTGCAGCACTGTCAGGCAACAAATACTTCGAAGGCACAAGCAATGAGGCCGCATCATACATGAAGGCCCTCGAGAAGGAGTTCTCGCGCTTTTCGGGCAAGGTGCTTGCAGGCATACCAAAGGTTTCGGGCCTCAGGTGGCAGAAACCATACATAGACGTTTACATATCGAAATACGCACCATCATCATTCTCGGTGCCGCTTACGGTACGAATGTACAAGAACGCAAAGGTAGGCAACTCCATACTCGTTCACGAGCTTGTGCACAACATTGTCTTTCAGAACCAAAAGCGCATAAGGTACGTAAAGCTCTTCAAGGACTTCAGAAGTGAAGGGACCATGACAAAATACCACATAATAGAGGGTGCAATCCTGTACCTGCTTAACAGGGACATCTTTTCAGACGGCCTTTCAGGCTTCTTCGAATACGACAACTGGGCATCACCAAAGGCAGATGAGGCATACAGGCATGCCATATCAATAGTGCTGGAGCGCGGCGCCGAAAAGATAATAAAAAGCTACATATCGAAGGGCTAAAGCAACTGCCTCATAACGCCTTACTGGTTACCTCCTTAATTCAGGATAGGGCGCAGCAAGCCTGTCTAATTCTTCCTTATGCTTCTCGTACATGTTCCTCAAGGAGAGCACATGCTTGCATGGCTTGCCGTAATAGTGCCTGCTCTCGCATTCGCAGAACCCTCCACCAACTATCTCCCTCCTCTGGCCTATGAAAGCAACAACATAGTGGTACATGCCCTTCCTGCTCTCGCTTTCAACGAATCCCTTGACGTATGTGCCGGAGCTGTTCTTGTTCACTGCCAGGATATACACCCCCTCCTTTCTATTCTTGAATATCCAATTAAATTCCGAAACCTCCTGCCTTGTGTATAGGTCCGGGGCATAGGACGGCTTCAACTCCCTGCTTTTTGCATCAGCATTCAGCATGAAAATCACTGCAGTATGAGCAAGGCCATATCCAAATATTTATGCGTTTTGCAGGGTCTTGCACAGGGCTTTTAGCCAAATACGCTGATTTTGAAAAAGCCCGTAGCTATAGAAAAGTATATAAAATCTGGATGAGATTATATATTTTGTTTTTATTTGCAAGTCCGCATACCGTTTTCTATTTTTGACGACGTAAAAAATGCAATACTTCTGTAAATATTTATTGCATCAGGTACCATTCATGTAATGCAATAAATAGCAAGGTTTAAAAAGCTTAATCTACAATACCAAAACCCAAGAATTTTAAAAGATTCTTGGTGTGTGAATGGCAACATACCACAAAAATCTGCCTGAAACTAATTTTGGAGGACGCCGTGGTGTTAAACACGGCAACACTGATGAAAGTTGGAAATCCGATACGGCTGCAAACAAGTACAGCTCATCAATTGAAACTATGGATAGAGCGTTAGCTGCAGCATACAGATGCCCCAAAAGCAACTCCGGATCGCATCGCTGGCAACCAGCTGAAAGCGTATACCTAAATGAGGATGGCACAGAGTTTGAAGGCGGCGACCCCTCGGCGCTTCGATGCATATATTGCGGCCTTCAGATACGCGCATATAAGCAGGGGTATGGGTTTGCCATAGAGCGAGTACAGGGGGTGAATCATGGAATTATGGGTGAAAGGATGACCGAAATATACCAAAAGATATGGAATCAGTTCCCGAACGGGCACGGAAGCCCGGGCGACACGATAGCGTACAACATAGTCCTGCCAAGCATTAGTGACATAGACACGCAGAAGCTCTACACGCCTCCGCAAGGCATGGAATTCGTGAAGAAACCGTTCATGGTAGACAGGCCAGGAGAGCACCACATAGAGCAGATACTCAGGAGGCCGGACGGCGCAGTGGTGAAGAACAGGTTCTACACCCTGGACGACAAGCTGTATTGAGTGATAGCATGACATGCCCAATAGACAGGCCTTACCAGTTCCCAGACCTAATGGTAATTAGGATACCGTCTGGAATCCTGGACATCGACGATTATATCACCATGAAACAACGGTATGACACGCTCCTGCGGCGCTTCACCTCCCCTGGCAAGTACCCGCAAGACGAGGCAGTAATGAGGAGGCGCTGAATAATGTGAAAGAGGGATGAAAATGGATATATGGAAAATGAAGAATATGGGATCGTACATAGATGGGAATGGACAGCCTCAGGACATAATAGGGCTAGAGCATAACGGCCACATAGACATAAAAATCAAAAACCCGCTCACAGGAGCGGAGAACATGGAGTCGCACCACCTATCATCGGAACAGTATTCCAATGCGCTGGATAGTTTCCCAGACCTGAGGAAATACATAAGGAGGTAAAGCGCTCCAGACAGCTGAAGACACGGGTTTATTTTTTATTTTTTTAAATTTATTTAGATATTTGCCGGTGCGTAACACAAGCCTATTCGTCGTTTGTCTATCAGGTAATAGACATTTATTAATGTTATTGACCAAGCCTCTTGAAGCATATGGAAATATGCAAAGAGTGTATGCATGGTTTCGATAAGCAAAGAGATGGATTCCGGGCTTAACGCAGAAAAGGACCATGCTGGTGCGTATGGAACTATTCGATGCCTATGTAGAGATGCTCGCTGGCTCTGCAGTGAAGCACGTGTATAATGAAAGGCTGGGAAAGCTCGTTGTGCATAGAAAATCGGAGATCCCGCTTCCAAAGCATTTCAACTACGGCTTCATAAAGGGCACCAGGGGCGAGGACGGCGACCCCATAGATGTGTTCATCATAAGCAATAGGAGGCTTAAGCTTGGCTCTACCATAAAGATACGCCCGATAGGCATTCTGTACGTTGAAGATGAGATGGGCATAGACAACAAGATAATGGCTGCTGATGCATCGGACAGATCAATGGACGGCATCAGGGAGTTCAGCGAATTCGGAGGCAAAGAGATAGGAAAGCGATTCAACTCATTGGAGCACAACAAGGACGGAATGGAAGGCAGATGGACAAAGGTGAAGGGCCAGGGAGGCAGCGCAGAAGCCATCAAAGAGATACGCAAGTCAGTTGAAAACGGCAACGCGCCGAAGAGCTGAAGTGCGAAGCAACTCTGCATACCAAATCTGCTGATAAGGCTCTATGCGCATGGTCAATATCTAACCCATTGCCGCTTGGCAGTGGCATAATAATCAGCATAATACCTATGCCCTTCCTATGCTGCTACCCTTCATAAAGCCAAATTCTCGTCACCGAGACAAAAGCCACTTCCATGCCGGCACTACAGCCACCTGTGCATTATTCACCTGTATTGTTCTTTCCTCGTCAAATGTTATTATTGATGCCTTATTGCATTCGAGCTCTTTCAATGCTTTTTCTATCGAAGATATTTCTCTGTTATATGCATTTGCATCAGCAATGCTATAGCTGACCTGTATTATCTCTGAAACCAATCCATTCTCCACAATGACAAAATCAACATCCGTGGCGCCGTGCTTGTAATAATATACCTCTTTGCCCCGCCTTAAAAGCTCTACAAAGACTGCATCTTCAAGCTTCTTGCCTCTGCTATTCTCAAAAAGCCCCAATATTCCGGCATCCAATGGATAAGCCTTGGGTTTTGTCTTCCTTTCCTTGGGTTTTCTCGAATATTGGTACAGCAAGCGTACCAGAAAAACAGATTCGGCATACCTCAGATAATTGGATACTGTTTGGTTGCTTATGCGTATGCCCTGCCCATCAAACCACTGCATCGTTTTGGCTAGTGACAAGTCCCTGCATGCGGATCCGAAAACCGCATTCATGAACAGCCTGAACTCATTAATCTTCCTTATCCTGTATTTTTCAATTATGTCATGCTGCAGCACTGACTTATAAAGATTCTCCAATATACTCTTTCTAATGTCTAAACTATCCTCCTTCACGACTTCTGGGTATCCCCCGAAATCCAGAAAATCAGAAAGCGCCCCAATCAATGCACTCTTGGATTTGGGGTCCATATACTCGCGTCGCACCACACCTTTGGCGGTGCAGTACTCATCAAAAGAAAAGGGTAAAACAAGGGTTTCCAACACCCTTCCCCTGAGCACTGATGAAAGTTCGTCGCTTTCGAGCTCTGACGTGGAGCCCGATACGAAGATATTATATTTATTCTCGTCGAAAATGGTCCGCAGCCATCTGGACCACTCAGGGAAGCTTTGCACTTCGTCTATGAAAAGATGTATGCGCGTATCTTCAGGCCTATATATCCTGTAAATCGCGTCCTCTATGCCATCGAGACCATCGGCTGTAATTCCAACAAAATCTATGTCTTCGCCGTTTATGTATACTGGCTTTTCGCCTTTTTCCCTAAGATTTTGCATCAGGATGAGCATCATCGAGCTCTTCCCGGCGCGTCTGGGGCCTACGAGCGCCTTTATGAAGTTCTCGGCATCGTTTATTCTTATGCTCCTTTTTATGAGCTTTAAGCTGCTGCCGTAATCAATATACCTAGCCAATGCCCTTTCTATGTTCATGCCATCGCCTTCAAAGCGCCGCTAATACACCAATACATTGTAATACATTAACATTGTAATATATTATATTACTGATTGGTTAATTATATAAAATTATCTATTGCTATTTGGTTATTTTGCTTATTCAACCTATTGCTATTTGGTAAAAATACAATAAGGGCATTTGCTGCATTATTCGTGCTTCACCATAAATGACAATATGCGGCAATCCTACATCTTCTCAATCTTCCTTGATATCTGCAGCAGCAGGTCTATTATGAGCCCGGCTATTATGGAAAGGAAGCCTATCGTAACTAGCATGAACGCTATCAGGGCCCTTCCGACTTCGTTGAGCGTGCCCGTGGCAATGTAGTTGGCCAGCACCATTACACCAACAACTATTCCTGCAATTATCAGGACTGCGCCTATGCCTCCGAACAGGAGCAGGGGCGAGTAATCCCTGAAGAACCTTACCATATGGCCCGCTACTCCCAGGCCATAGGCGAACTTGGACCTTGACAGCTTTGACTTGCCTGATGTGCGCGGCATGTACCTTATCGGTATCTCCTTTATCTTGTACCCATGTTTTGAAAGCTCTATGGCAAAGAAGGCCGTGCCGGCCCTGTACGGCTCAACGTCCTTTATGGATTCAAAGGCCTTTGAAGTGAACATGAAAATGCCTGTAAGCACGTCATGTATCTTGGCCCTATATAGCCTGTTGTATATGCTCGTAAGGCTCCTGTTGCCGAAGCTTATGTACTTGGTCATCGCGTCGTCGTCCTTGCCGGCGAACCTGTTGCCGAACACCACATCGGCCTTGCCCTCCTCTATGAGCCTGAGCCCCTTCAGCATGTCCTTTGGGTCGTACGTGCCGTCCGGGTCAAGCGATGCAAGGACCTTGCCGTGAGCTGCCCTGAACCCCGTCATCACTGCATTCTCATAGCCTGAATCCTCCTGGTCTATGACATTCGCGCCCGTACCGGCAAGCCTCCTCTTGTAGGCCTTGCTGCTCTTATCAACAACTATTATCTCAGCACTATTGCCGAAAAGGCTCTTTATCTGCTTTATGACACCAAAAGCCGCATTCTCCTCTATGGTCGGTATCACTACGCTTATCCTGTATTGATCGGTCATGCGAAAGCCCTGAGAAACACAAATGCCATATGCGTATATAATCTTCAAAAAGGATTAAATAGCATGCATAATGCGCAGCCCCCACTCAAAAGGCTACACGCAAAGGAAGCCATTCAGACAAAACGATATTAAGTCTTATTGCAAAGTGTTTTTCGATATGCATGAATTCAAAGAGGCAGACAAGATACATTACGCTGAAGCTTGCGAGAAACTGGCTTGCCGTTCCAAAAAGCACACGTTTCAGGCGCATGGATACGGGTTATGCATCATCCAACTGGGTATTTTCATGCAATGGAAGCAAATACATACTGAAGCGTTTCATGAATCCCAAGAAAAACGAAATAGAGAAAGAATACCGGCTTACGGATTACATAAGGAAGGCGAGGTTTCCATACAAGGTGCCGGAGATGCTGCTGTCAAAGGACGGCAAGCCTTTCATAGAGTTTGATACTGCCTTCTATTCTATGTACCGCTTCATACCTGGCAGGGCGGATCTGCCAATAACTGCGGACTACGCCTACGAGATAGGCAAACTTGCGGCAAGGCTTCATTCGATATTCGAAAAGCCAAGATTCCAGGCAAGGCAAAGAACGGGCTTCCAGTCATTGGAGCGCATAATGCCCAGGCTCGATAATGCATATAAGACCGCATCGGGCAAGGAAGATCAAGAAAGCAGGGCCTTTGTTTCTTCATACAAGTTCTTCAATCCGCTGCTCAAAAGGCTCGACCTTTCCCACTACAAAGCGCTCAAGCCCTATCCCGTCCATATGGATATATCGCCTGACAACCTCATTTGGCGAAACGGCAAGATACATGCGCTTATAGACTTCGCCAACATGGCAACATACCGCGATGCGCTGCTCATGGACCTGGCTTGGGCCATACATTTTTGCTGTGCCGTAGGTAAAGATTACGGCTCTTACAGCAAGGCTCTTATTGCGGCGCTGCTCAGGGGCTATACGACCCTCAGACCTCTTTCAAAGGACGATCTCAATACGCTGCCAATGCTTGTAATAATAGCAAACGCCTCTGACATGGAATTTGCATACTACTGGCATCTGCAAAAAGGCACAGAAGAAAAGACAAAAATAGCAAACATGGCGAAGATGTCAAGATGGATCATGGAGAACAGGCATTATTTCGCATCCTGCTTGGAAGATGAGCTGCAATAAGATTATTATTTTTGATAATTAGCAAAGAACAAGCTTATTTTCATCAGCTTTTCACATGATGTTTAAAGCACCTTGCAGGCATTTCATGCAAATTCTTCAGTCCTGTATACAAACTTCATAAAAACATCTTAATAAAATTAATATGAAGATAAATAGCCCTCTAGAGCTCATTTCTCTCTTTCTGCCTATAGGCCTAAATGCCATGTATGCCTTTTCAAAGCGCAAGCAACTTCCAGAATGCATCATCTATCCTCTTGGCATAGGCTTCTCGAGCGTTTCACTGCCCATCTCATATTTGATCCTTCCGGAAGCGATGGGTTTCGCGCCAGATACGAAGAAGAACAGGCATTATTTCGCATCCTGCAGCTAAAATACCCTGCTTTCAGCAATTCTTTTTATAACCGAATCCTTCACATAGGAAAAATCCTCGAGCCTGTGCTGCACCATCGGCTCCAGACTCTTCCATGTCTTCGCCACGCCATCAATCGCTTTCATAAACTCTTCCGTGCTGGGCTCTATCCCGGCTTCAGAGAGCTTCTCATGCACCAAATCCCTATCAATGCCTGTGCCTTTTCCCATGAAGAAATAAAGGTCGTATAAGTCTCGTTCCCTGTGCTTGCGCTTTTTCGACATTAATGCGCGTATCTTCTCAGCAAGTATCTCCTCGCGCTTCATGACAAGCGCAACATACGGCCTCGCATCCGCATAAATCGGATTCCTCGGCAATGCTTCCCCGCCAAGATAGAGCTTTCCCTTAGTCGAGATCTCGAAGCGTATCTGCTGCACCGTGCTTGCCCTTCCACTGAACCTTGGCCCTTCTACCCGTATCGTTGCAACAACAGTGCCGAACTCGTTCGAATGCGGCTCCTCCGCGTAGCTGTGCCTGTATTCAAGCCTTTCTACCGCGGTCTCTATTATAGACTTTGAAAATTCTTCAGGCCTTTCAGCGCCCGTGGAAACGGCAAAATCAAGGTCTTCAGAGAACCTATCCGAGCTGTAGAACTTGGCAAAGGCCGTCCCTCCCTTAAGCACCAGCTCATTCGAGGAACTTGCATGTATGTAGTAGAGGAGCAGATCCTGGAGGTAGTCCTTTTCTACCTGGTAGGGGTCGTTGTAGGTCTTGTAATCTGACAAAGCGTCCTTTGTGATCATCTGATTCACCCAATGATTTTATTGGCGAGCCTGCCAACGCGCTTTGCAAGGCTTTTATCTCCTGCAAGCTCTGCGAATCTTAACAGCTTTTCGCTGCTTATCTTGGCACCATCGATTGCCTCTTCGGCATATTCTTCGAATCTTCCAAGGTAAAGCATGTCTACGATTGCCTTCTCCGGATCCGCCACCATTGCGCCGTCAACCTTTTTATAGCCGTACATCAGCGATTGCTTTACTTTTACGAATTCGACCCTTAACCCATCTATGCTTATGCTTCCATGGCGCTTGGGCGAAAGCACATATATAGTATTTGGTATCTGCTCGGTAATGTTGTAGAATCTTAAAGCCGATATCAGGCTGACGTAGGAAGGCTCAACTACGCTTGAAGCTATCTCGTAATCGCTTGCTTCGGGAGTGTAATAGACACCGTTTGCAGCCCTTTTGATTATCCTGTCCCTCCTGAGGAATACCGTGGCATAGTGCTTCGGCTTGCCTATTAGCCTTGAAGCATCCTCCAGCGAGAATACGCTTATGCCGTTGCTTTGCAGCATTCTGTTGAATTCCTCTGTCTTCATAGGTAATCGCCCTGATAACGTAACGCCCTGCACCTAATAAAATATACCCAAATATGCTACAGTATACCAGGGAATGGGAGATATTTAAACATATTGCTTAAATGTAATCAATTTTGATTACTTTTATGCATTGAAATAGGCACCAATAGTGTTATTTCTATACCATAG
>JAJZZN010000007.1 GCA_021797575.1 Microcaldota archaeon | reverse complement strand
CTTATAGTGCTTCTCATAGTGCTATATGTGCTAGTATCGATACTCAAGCACCTGCACGCAATCACAGGAAACATGCAGCGCAGTCATGGCCAAGAAGGTGCGGATGAACAAATAGGCAGGCACAAGGGTACAGCAAGCAGGAGGACAGGCAAAAAAGTGTAGACTATAAGTGATTTTATGGCTGATGTAATACCTGGAAAGGTTTGCGTTTCTTGCGGAAGGCTCACTAGCGAGTACACTGAATTCAAATGCCCGAAGTGCGGCAAGACCACCATAATAAGGTGCGCGCATTGCAGGGAGATATCGAACGTGTACAGGTGCAGCGAATGCGGATTTGAGGGGCCGTGATCGATATGTCAATGGTAAGCATAATATTCAAGGTGTACCCGGAGGAGAGCAGCTTCGATTCTGTAGCCAGCGCGCTGAAAGGCATGGATGCGAGGGACGTGAAGGCTGAAGACGTAGGCTTTGGCATAAAGGTCATAAAGGCAATGTTCGTATTCGACGACTCCAAGACCAACTCCTCGACTATAGAGGAGGCAGTGAAGGGAATAGCCGGAGTCAGCGAAGTGGAAGTAGAGGAGGAAAGCCTTCTCTGACCGGCTTCGGCAAGCGCTCGATAAGCAACCTTTTTTAATCCCAAATGAGTATAATGCGTAGCGGAGCGATTTTATATGATAAGAAGGATAGAGCTCATAAACTGGAAGACCCACAAGGATACAGTCATAGAGTTCCAGAAGGGCGTGAACGTTCTTGTAGGGATAATGGGAGCCGGGAAGAGCTCGGTCATGGACGCGATATCTTTCGCATTGTTTGGCACTTTTCCTGCGCTCGTGCACAAGCGTGTGAGCCTGGGCAATATGATAATGAACAGGCCCACGGAAGAAACGCATGCTGAAGTGAGGCTCGACTTTGACTCTGAAGGCAGCGAGTACAGGGTGATAAGAAAAATATCGGCGAAGCAGGGCAGCGATGCTAGGATAGAGAAGGACGGCAGCTACCTGCAGACCCAGTCTGAGCGCGTCACCGAGACTATAGAGGATATACTGAAGCTGGATTATGACACTTTCTCCAGGGCGGTATATTCTGAGCAGAACGGCCTGGAGTACTTCCTCGACCTGTCGAAGGGAGAGCGGAAGAGGAGCATAGACGAGATGCTTGGCCTGGACCATTTCTCCGCGGCGGAGGAGAATGCCACCTCTTATATCAACAGCATGAGGTCCATGATAGAGGGGGAAGAGAACACGCTGGCGCAGATAGACGTGAAGAAGTTCAGGGAACAGATGGATGCCCTCTCCAAGGAGAAGGATGAGGTGGCGCAGAGGATGGAAAAGCTATCTGAGAGGGCTGCATCGCTCACAAAGAGCTTCAAGGAAACAAAAATGAAGTCGGAGGCGCTCAAGAGCGCGATGGAGAAGAAGAGGGCGCTGATGGACAAGAGGATAACGATAAGCGCAAGGAACGCAACCCTTGCCGATGAGATAAAGAAGATAGACGCGCTAGGCATAGTAAAGGAGGACGTTGAAAAGAGGCTCAAAGATGCAACGAGCAAGGCTAAAGCGCTGTCTGAGGAGCTCGAGAGGCTCAGGAAGGATGAAAGCGAAGCGGTGCGCATCCTGTCTTCCATAGAGGCGAACATGAAAGCGCTCAAGAAGCGGGAGATGGAGAAACGGGCAATAGAAGAGAGCATAAAGGGCAGGGACAGCACAAAGCTCAAGGAGGAGCTGGATAGGCGCAACGAGGAGCTCGAGAGGCTCAGGAACGAGATTGCAGAGAAAAGGACAGGCATAGCCGACGGGAAGAAGTGGATAGCCGAGCTTTCGAAGCATCTCAGCACATGCCCGCTGTGCGAGAGGGAGCTGAGCCAGGAGATGAGGCAGAGCCTGTTGAAGAGCAAGGAGGATGCGGTAAAGGCGCTCGAAAAGGAGCTGGAAGAAGGCCTTTCGAAATCAAAGGAGCTGGATGAAAAGGTAAAGGCGATAAAGGCATCGATGGACAAGCTCGCCCTCGACAATGCAAGGCTGAAGGATTTTGAAGCAGTAGGCAGCGACATGGCCAGGCTTTCAAAGGAGATGGAAGAGGCTGATGCCAAACGCAAAGATGCTGAGAAGCGCTATAAGTCTAAATCAGAGGAAAGCGAGAAGGCCAAGGAGATCCTCAACAAGGCTAAGCTCGATGCCGAAAAGATTGCAAGGAGGGAGGATTACTCGCGCGAGGTGCACGCCAACGAGGCCATGCTCAATGAGATTGAAAAGAGCCTGTCTGAAATGAGAGTCGACGAGAAAGAGATATACGCGGTGCAGGATGCGCTAACGAAGATATCGTCCGAGTTGGGCGAGGTGAATTCCAAACTCGAGAGCGACAGCGCTTATACCAAGAAGATAGAGGCGCAGATGTCAGACAAAAAGAAGCAGATAGACGATTTTGGCAGGATAGAATCAAGGATAAGGGAGAGAAGGGCGGTTATAGCCAACATGAACAAGTTCAAGGCAGCATTGATAGACACTGAAGCAATGCTGCGCAGCAAGCTCATAGGCTCGGTGAACAGCCTGATGCAATCGGTATGGTCCGAGCTCTACCCGTATGGTGACTATACCGCGATAAGGCTGACTGCAAAGAAGGACGATTATCTGCTAGAATCCAGGGTCGTGCTTGACAATGAGGAAAGATGGTTGGGCATTGATTCGGTTGCGAGCGGAGGGGAGAGGAGCCTTTCATGCCTCGCGATGAGAATAGCTATGTCGATGGTGATAGTGCCGAACCTCAGGTGGATAATACTCGACGAGCCGACACACAACGTCGACAGCAACGGCATAGACAGGCTCATAAACATGCTGAGCAATAACCTGCCGAAGGTTGTCGACCAGGTGTTCATAATAACCCATGACGAATCAATGAAGCAGATAAGCAACGCCAGGGTCTATATGCTCGACAGGGACAAGGAGGTGCACGGCAATACCGTTGCGTCAGTGATGTAGCCCCAATACAGCAATGCTGCTGCCTGCACTCATATCGATTCTATGCCCAGCGAGCCCGATCCCTCTCCTTCATCGCCGTGGCCCAATATGGATGAGCCGCTGACTCCCGAGAATATCGCTATCACTTCGACCTTGCCGTTGTATGAAGGGTCTATCCTCGCGCCCCACAGTACGTTGGCGTTCGGCGACACCATGCTCGTGAGCTTGCTGCCGATCTCGTTCGCCTCTCCCAGTGTCATGTCTTCGCCGCCAGTTATGTGCAGCAACACGCCGCTCGCATTTTCGTAATCCACATCGAGGAGCTTGTTGCTGAGCGTGTCCTTCACTACTGCATTTACCTTGTCAGTGCCCTTGCCTTCGCCTACGCTTATCATGGCGAGGCCGCCTCCGGCCATTATGTTCTTTACGTCAGCGAAATCCAGGTTTATCAGGCTTGGCGTAGTTATCGTCTCTGTTATGCCCTTTATCGCCCTTGATGTGACTTCGTCGGCCACGCGGAACGCCTGCTCTATTGCGAGGTTTGGATACAGAGTGACGAGCCTCTGGTTGTCTATGACTATCAGCGTATCGACGTTCTTCCTGAGCTCCTCTATGCCCTTCCTTGCAACCTCCATGCGCACCCTTTCCAGGGCGAACGGGAATGTCACTATCCCTACGACTATCGCACCGGCGCTCTTCGCCAGCTCTGCGACAACCTGCGCTGCGCCAGTGCCTGTGCCTCCGCCCATGCCCGCAGTTATGAACACCATGTTGGAATCGCTGAGCTCGCTGCTTATGTCGGAGCGCGAGTACTCGGCTGCCTTCTTCCCTATCTCAGGGAACCCTCCTGCGCCCAATCCCCTGGTAAGCGGGCCGCCGATAAGCAGCTTCTTGATCGAAGGATCGAGGCTGTAAAGGTGCTTGTTGTCAGTGTTTATCGCTATCAGCTTTGCGCCGTGTATCTCCATTTTGCTTATCCTGTTTATAGTATTGCTGCCGCCTCCGCCTATTCCGCATACCGCTATCCTGGGCCTGAACAGGTCGGGATCGACGGACTGTTCGTTCACCGCCTGATTAAGGGCGTTATCGAGCAACTCCATGTTACCACCATGAGAACATATCGATAGAATACCATAAAATACTTTTCCATATGCCGCATTATTTGGGCAATATGCCTAGCAGATGCCCTATGCTGGGCTGCGAACGCGTTCAAAGGCGTACAGCTATGTTTTTATATTTTTCCCGCATAAGTTAATCTGCGCATTTTCTATCTGAAAGCAGCAGCGCTCAGTATTTATAATATTTATCGAGGTTTTATATATGGCAAGGCTCAGACCGGCTAGGACTTACAGGAATATTGATTCGCAGGCATGGGCAAGGTATTCTCTCAAGAAACCGAGGAAGAACTACGTTAGGGCTATGCCCCACACAAGCCTATTGGTATTCAACATGGGCGCAAAGAAGGACAGCTATACATTCAAGGCAACCTTGGATGCGACAGTTCCAATACAGCTCAGGTCCAACGCTTTGGAATCCGCAAGGCAGGCGACGAATAGATATCTGGAGTCAAAGATCCCTGGTGCATATTTCTTCAGGGTGCTGGTATACCCACACAACGTCGTGAGGGAGCACAAGATGGCTACAGGTGCAGGAGCAGACAGGATATCGCAGGGTATGACCCTGGCGTTCGGAAGGCCCGTATCAGTGGCTGCAAGAGTTAGGAGAAACCAGCCTATATTCTCAGTAGAAACGGACAAGCAGAACAAGGACATAGTTAAAGAGGCATATAGGAGGGCAGCATCGAAGCTCTCTGGATCTTTCAAGGTCAACATGTCCTATTGAGCTGCTCGAAAGCTCGTTGTTCTAAGGCCATACATGCGCATCCGTGCATGAACGGTGCCTTGTGGCGCACCAAAGTCTAAATATCTAAACGATAGTATAACCGTTGATATCATGCGCATATTGCTTCAGTTTCCCGAAGGGCTCAAGCAGAAGGCTTTGGAGTATTCGAAGAAGCTTGAGAGCGAGGGCAATGAGGTATTCATATCGGTGTCGCCCACCTTCGGCGCATGCGATCTGGCATTGGACGAAGCAAGGGCGATAAAGGCTGACAAGCTCGTGCACTTTGGCCATGCTGAGTTCCACCATGTTGACTTCAATGTGGAGTATGTGCCATACGAAATAGACGCGCCGCTTGACCTTCTACCTAAATCCCTTGAATACCTGAAGGGATACAATACAATAGGTCTGGTGACTACGATACAGCATGTGCACCAGCTCGATGCGATAAAGGATTTCTATGGGAAGAACGGCAAGAAGGTGCTCATAGGAAAGCCATACGGCTTTGCAAAGAGGAACGGGCAGATATTGGGGTGCGATGTAGGCAGCGCGGTGAGCGTTGACAGGGAGGTTGATGCCCATGTATATTTTGGAGGTGGAATGTTCCACCCGCTCGGTGCACTGCTCAATACGAAGAAACCTTTTTTGGTTGTCGAGCCTTTCGCCAATACAGTAAGGTTCATAGATGATTATAGGGAGAAATACAGAAAGAGTAGCAGAGGAAAGGTGCTGTCTTTGCTCGATGCAAAGAACTTCGGCATACTAGTAAGCACGAAGAACGGCCAGTACAATATTAACCTTGCCAAGATACTCAAGAACAGCATAGAGAAGGCAGGGTTGACTGGCGAGATACTGGTTGCAAACACCTTCGATTTCGTATCGTTGAACAACACCAGGGGATTCGACGCTTTCGTCAATACTGCTTGCCCAAGGATAGGCATAGACGATGATGATGCTGCGAGGGCTTCAATACCGATACTTACAGCCAACGAGCTCATGCAAGTAATATCGATGAAGAAAGAGCTTGCGCACTAGTCCTTGAAGTATAAAAACAAAAAGAAGAGGAAGGCAAATGCCTTCCGTCAAAATTCAGTATTGCTGGGATCAGGATGCCTTTTCGGTCAAAGATGTTGTTATCTGTGCTATTATTGGTGACGTGCTCCCCGGAAGTGTATAATTCAGCCATACAAAGCCCGTGAAGGCCTGGCCCAATGTATACGTTGTGGAACCGGAACTCGAATAGCATGGCACTGTAAGAGTGAATGTCTGGCCGTTTGCCACAGTTGCTGGTGCACTAGCACTTATTGCTGCGCCACCCACTGTAGGGGAACCTGTTGTGCCAACACCAACTGCGCCGTATGCTGGATATCCAGAGGAGCTAGCAGTTGCAGAGCAAGCTGCACCTTGTATGTTTATGGTGCTACCCGTAGCCTGGCCTATTTTCATCGTTAGTGTACCGCTAGTGCTCAACGTTGCAGATATGCATGACCATCCTGGCGTTGTTACGCAGTGATTTCCTAGAAGGTTCCCAAACACACCCAATGAGAACAGAGCACCGAGCACGACCGCTATTATCAGTATTGCCCAGCCGTATGTCATAAGGTATTCCATAGCGCTCTGAAGTTTCAGAGCATGTCGCCTTTGTTTTCCTTTCTCAAACATGTTTATCACTATGAAAGTATATGCAATAAACCTTTAAAAGCTTTCTATTATTGCAAACTGTATGGCACACAATATAGAGTGCACTCGCTGGATATTAGTAAAAAAATAAGAGGAAGGCAAATGCCTTCCGTCAAAATTCAGTATTGCCTGGATCAGGATGCCTTTTCGGTCAAAGACGTTGTTATCTGTGCTATTATTGGTGACCCGCCATTAATGGTATATTTCACCCACACGTAACCTGTGAAGGCCTGTCCCAACGTGTATGCACCTGCCGAGCCAGGAGCCGGAGACATACTGTCGCTTGTGTAGCATGGTACTGTCAATGTGAATGTCTGACCATTATTTACTGATGACGGAGTGAATGTCACACCCGTAGTAGGTGAAGTAGCATTACCGATATCATTTGGCGCCAAAGGACCATATGCAGGATAACCTGCACTGTTTGCTACAGAGGAGCATGCTGCATCTTCAAAGTTAACGGCAGTTCCTGTAGCCTGGCCTATTTTCATCGTTAGTATGCCGTTAGTGCTCAACGTTGCAGATATGCATGACCATCCTGGCGTTGTTACGCAGTGGTTTCCTAGAAGGTTCCCAAACACACCCAATGAGAACAGAGCTCCAAGCACAACTGCTATTATCAGTATTGCCCAGCCGTATGTCATAAGGTATTCCATAGCGCTCTGAAGTTTCAGAGCATGTCGCCTTTGTTTTCCTTTCTCAAACATGTTTATCACTATGAATAGTAGAGCATATAAGATTTAAAATGGTTTCGCCATGGTGGGTCTAATATTTAAGTTTTTCATATTCGCATTCTTATATATTGTAATGATGGACATGTATGCCGTTGTGCGGCGGAAGCGGATATACTTAGCAATGCGTGAATGTTTAATAATTATTGCTGCATTTCTTATTTTGTAAGATTTGCACATCGATGCATGCTTGATATATCAGGTGATAAAATGGCAGAAGAATTGAACCCTTTCAGGATAGCGCAGGAGCAGCTTGACAAGGCTGCTGATATAATGAAACTGGATGAGCAGGCCCATCAGATACTTCGCGAGCCAATGAGGACCCTCATAGTAAGCATACCAGTAAGGATGCATGACGGAGCAACGAAGGTGTTCACCGGATTCAGGGTGCACCACAACACTGCAAGAGGCCCTGCCAAAGGAGGCATAAGGTTCCATCCGGAAGAGACAATAGACACTGTAAAGGCGCTTGCATCATGGATGACGTGGAAGGTATCGCTTGCCAACCTGCCTTTCGGAGGTGCAAAAGGAGGCATAATATGCAACCCGAAGGAGATGAATGCTCAGGAGCTAGAGCAGCTTTCAAGGGGCTATATAAGGGCGATATATGAATTCGTAGGGCCTGAGCTTGATGTGCCTGCTCCTGATGTCTACACCAACCCGCAGATAATGGCATGGATGTATGATGAGTATTCAAATATAAGGAGAAGAGAGGAATTCGGCATGATAACAGGCAAGCCGTTGGAGGTGTGGGGCAGCGAGGGAAGGAGCGATTCCACAGCCATGGGAGGCATGTTCGTGATGCGCGAAGCAGCGAAGAAGCTCGGCATAGACCTGAAGAAGGCGAAGGTAGCGGTGCAGGGATTCGGCAATGCTGGGATGTACGCGTATACGCTTTCAAAGAAGCTGTTCGGCGCCAACGTGGTTGCAATAAGCGATTCGCAGGGAGCTACTTACGATCCGAATGGCTTGGATCTCGCTAAGCTGCAGAAGGCGAAGGAGGAGACAGGAAGCGTGATGAACTATGAAGGAGGCACGAAGATGACCAACGAGCAGCTGCTCGAATCGGATGTCGATATACTCATACCGTCAGCAATAGAGAACCAGATACGCGCCGACAATGCGGACAAGATAAAGGCGAAGCTGGTGCTTGAGCTGGCGAACGGGCCGGTGACTCCAGAAGCGGACCAGATACTGTATGAGAAGGGAGTGCTTGACATGCCAGACTTTCTGGTGAACAGCGGGGGCGTCATAGGCTCGTACTTCGAGTGGGTGCAGAACATAGGCGGCTACTACTGGAGCGCTGACGAGGTGTACTCTAAGCTTGACAAGATAATAACGAAGTCGTTCGTTGACACGATGAACACAAAGAGCCAGTACGAAGGCAAAGGCATCAAGATATCGCCCAGGACAGCAGCTTATATAATAGCAGTAGACAGGGTAGCTAAGGCGATGAAGGCCAGGGGCTGGTATTGATTCCAAGCGCATAGGGCTGTTGCACTATGCTTTTTCCAATTAATTCAGGATAGCCGTAAAAAGATATCGCGACAGCTATTTATATCTTTTATAGAAGGAGGATGTAATGCAATTCTATCGGTGATTGCTAATGGCCACAAATCTAGAAATTGAGAAGAGGAAGGTAATAAGCTCTTGGGATGAAGCGATACGCCCATATGCTGTGGGCAACGTTCTGTACAGGAATGTGGAAGGCATGAATACACAGATAAGGCAGGACATAAGGCAGCTCTGCAAGGAAGGGTATATGCGCATGATAAAGCTGAGCGGCACTGCGATCAGTATAGAGCACGGAAAGGACAGGCTATTTGTGGATGATTTCAAGGGCGGCAACTATTATTTCTTCGCGCACGAACTAGTCCATGCGGAACTGCTCCTGAGCAGCAAGATAAAACGTGATGTGCTTAAGGAAAGAAAGAACCGCGCCTCAATCAAAAGGTGCCTCATCAATGCAGGATTCGAAGAAAACGAAGCCAGAGACATAATCAGCATGAGGCTGAAGATGGATACCGAGATGTTTGACATTAGGTTCACAGACATAAGGAGGAAAATGCAGTGAATCTGCATTTAGTTGGCCTTGCCTTCTTTTTATTCGCATATGCGCTCGGTCAGCATAGCGCATGCTTGTTTTAATTGACAATACGCCGGGGGTGGGATTCGAACCCACGGAAGCCTTTCGACTAAACAGCTTAGCAGGCTGCCGCCCTACCTCTAGGCGACCCCGGCGCGCTTTAATAATTTCTAATCAACTATAATAAATGCTTATTGTGCACACTTGTACATGGCAGAAGCCAGCTCCGCATTAAGAAGCCATATAGAGTTTGCCATGCATCAGCTCGGTCCTGTATCCCATAAGCATGGCATTTACGTGCTTAAGGTTGCTCCTTCCGGCCTGGCCTGGTTCGCATATAAAGCCATCAAATAGGGCAAAACGTCAGCACCTAAGCATGGGCTCCATATAGCGACGTAACACTTCACTGGCATTGGCCCGCCAAAAGGGATTTGCGGATGGAGAACCCTTAGCTCCCCGGCCTATCTGCCAATAGCTATTGGCAGCCAATACATAAATATTTTATTAGGACTGGGCTAAATGCTGCTAGAATTGCGCGGTGCGCCATGTGGATAGGTTTTTGCAATATTCTTTTATATCTTGTCTGATGAAGTATTAACGGTGCAGCACACTCTTGCTGTTCAACTGCTGCTCGATATATATTGCAGGCGCAATGATGGGCGGCGCGAAAGGAAGATTTGATGAAAGATGAAGAATATACTAAACTCTTGGACAGGGCGTATTCGCTGGCCCCGGAGCTCTCAGCTTCGAAGGAGGACTTCGTCATACCCACTGTAGACTCTTTCGTGCAGGGCACGAAGACGATAGTGCGTAACATAAACGCCATAGCAGACAAGGCGAGGAGGAAGCCGTCAGAGATAGCGAAGTACGTGAGCAAGGAGCTGGCAGTGCCCGTGAGCGTCGAGGAGCAGCGCATGGTTATAAGCGGAAAGTTCTCGAACGACGAGCTTGACAAAAAGATAAAGAGGTATTTTGATATATATGTAATATGTAGGGAATGCCACAAGCCAGATACGCATCTGGAGGCAGCGGGAAGGGGAATGATGTACCTCGTCTGCGAGGCTTGCGGAGCGCGATACGGGGTCAAGAGCTACTGATAAGGTGATTGCATAGGTTACAACAGAGGTTATGGTCAGAGCGGCGGTAAGCCGAAAAAACCCGGAGAGATAGTAGAGAGTGCGCTGATGGTGCCCAGGGACAACGAGGTGTTGGGAAGAGTGACAAAGATATCTGGGGCGAGCAGGTTCGTAGTCATGTGCACCGACAACAAGGAACGCACATGCTCAATACCCGGGAGGTACCGCAGGAGGTTCTGGATAAAGGTTAATGACGTGGTGCTCGTCAAGCCCTGGGCTGTGCAGGGCGACGAGAAGGGCGACATAATATGGAGGTATAGCCTAATGGACATAGGCAGGCTAAAGGACAGGAAGCTCATAGACTGATACGCTGCGGCATTCAATAAAAGAAAACTTTGGTTTTATATTTCTTTTTTACCATACATAAAGTAAAATTGGGGGTAAGATGCAGACACTTAGCGACCTTTTAGTAGAATCTAAAATATTCGCCAACAGGGAAGTGCTATCGCCCCATTACGTCCCGAGGAAGCTCATAGGCAGGCAGAAGGAGATAAGCAACATAGAGCGCGCAATTGCGCCCGCGCTCAAGGGGGAGCGCGGAAGGAACCTTTTCATATACGGAAAGACTGGGGTTGGGAAGACATCGTGCGTCAGGTATGTCATAGAGGAGGTTAAGAGCATACCTAACACGAGGGCCCAGATATCCTATATAAACTGCAGGGTCTACAATTCGCGCTACAGGGTCCTCAACAAGATAATATCAGACCACATGCCGACATATGCAAAAAGAGGATACGGTGCGGTGGAGCTCTACGAGAAGCTGAGGAGCTGGATAGAGGAGGACAATAAGATACTCGTGGCGGTATTGGATGAGATAGACGTGGTCAAGGATCTTGACGATCTCATATATACACTCACGAGGATAAACAGCGACATAAAGGCAGGAGGGGTAACGATGATAGGAATATCGAACAAGGTTTCTTTCAAGGATTACCTCGACCCCAGGAGCTTGTCGTCGCTGTATGAATCGGAGATTGTATTTTCAAACTACAACGCCAACGAGCTTTATGAGATACTCAGCGACAGGGCGGCGCTTGGCTTCAAGAAGAGCGCGATAAGCGAAGAAGTGCTGAGGTTCATAGCCGCTTCGGCAACAAGGGAGAGCGGCGACGCGAGGCTCGCGCTGAAGATAATGTCAAGGGCAGGCGAGCTCAGCGAGGACGCCAGCAAGGACAGGGTCGAGCTCGAGTATGCGCAGAAGGCTGCGAAGATGGCAGAGGACGATGTTGTATATGACGTAGTATCTACGCTGCCGGAGCACCAGAAGCTTGTCCTGTACTCGATAGCGCTGCTTACACAGGGAGGCGGCTCCTACAAGAAGCTTTCTGATGGGGTTGATACCTACTTATTCAGCGGCGAGGTGTACAACCGCTACAAGTCTATAAGCGAGAGCATACACAAGGAGCCCAAGGGCGAAAGGTGGTACAGGAAGTACCTATACGAGCTCGAGATGCAGGGGCTCATTGCAGCCTACGAGTCCGGCAGGGGGATACGAGGCCATACAAAGCTCATAAAGCTGCTCTATCCTGCGCAGAGGACAAAAGCGATACTTGAGAAGGATATCTTTGGCATGCCAGAAGCGAAGGAACCCCAGAATGATTGAATGAAGTATTACGACATTGCATTCGGCGGCTTTGACATCGACACAGGATTTGCAAAGCGCCTGGGGTTTGAAAGCATATTCAGGCTAGGCACAGACATACAATATGTGGATGTTGACTCAAAAACAGCGCCGCATGCAAAGGGCGATGCCTTCATCGCCTATGGAAGCGACAAGACAAGATTGCTTAAGGAAGCGCGCAACGGTGCGGTACTTTCCATATCCGATTTCTTCATAGACAGGAAGCTCATGGCCATAATAAAGGACCTTGGCACCAAGCTGATAATACCGCTGTCAAGCATACTTGAAGCCAGCTATATTGAGCGCTCAAAGAGGATGTACAGGGCGGAGCGCTTCATAAGGCTGGCAAGGAAGAGCGGCATGGAGGTTTATTTCGCAAGCATGGCAAGGTCGCAGCTGTACCTCAATTCGTACGTCCAGATTATCGAGCTTGCGAAAGCGCTTGGGGTTGAAGAGGCATATGTGCGCACTGGCATGAATGCCATAGGGAGCATAATGATAAAGCGATGATGCTGCATGATGAGGGAAAAGCACAGGTATGTTCTTGTAGAATCAACAGTGAGCATGGAGGGCATGGAGAACAAGCTCTACAACCAGCTCTTCTACACCATAGGGAGCGCTGAGTACAGCAGCGTAAACCCGAAGATAATATCAGCGAAGGGCAACAACGTATTGATCAAGTGCAGCCTCAAGGGGTTCAGCAAGCTCGTTCTAGCACTGACGTTCATAAAGAGCATGGAGAAGAGCCCTGTTGCGTTCTATACGATCAAGGCGTCAGGCACCATAAGGGCACTGCTTGCAGAGGGTAAAAGCGGCAAGGCACTATCGCCTAGCGCTTGAATCCCAGATGTGGATCGGCTCGAGAACCGGTAATTTTCCTAATTATCCTCTTTGCAGTAGCCTTGTCTAAAGCCTTAAGCCGTGCTACTGCTTCTTCTGAATACAGCACTTCGAAAGTCAATCTATAACCCTAGCTGCTTTTTAACTTCATTGGTTGTGTATACACGACCGTGAGCCATATCTAAGAGACTGTGCAGTATAGACATTCTAAAGTCCGGGGTATATTTGCCTTCATCGTCACCTTCAGGAATCAGATCTACTAGTGCGGATATCAGCTCGTCGTATGTCAGCCCTTTATAGGGCTTTAATCTATTCAATTTCTCCCTAGTCTGCTTGGTTATTTGAATTGTAGTATACATATGATCATCGTATAATACTATCTTGAAACTTAGGGTTATGTTTTACGTTGCGTTGACATTTAGCGCAATTGATAGGATAAGTTGGGGTTGCTGGTTTCCGCACCCAAAACGCATTAGCAAATCTAATTTATAACCAGGTAGCTCTAGCTCTCGTTTTTTTACGAATTTGGTGAGTAAATG
>JAJZZN010000013.1 GCA_021797575.1 Microcaldota archaeon | reverse complement strand
AACGGTGTTGACGAGGTTGGCTGATTTCCTTGCGAGCTTCTTGCTCTCTATCGGCTCCACCTTTATCGTGTCGCCCTCGAGCCTTACATTCAGCAGGGAGTCATTGTAGGTGAGCGTATTGCTGCCAAGCTTGCCCTTTATGTCAAGCCTGTTAGCCTTCTGCTCGACCTTCACTCCCTCTGGCACTTTTATCTCCATAAAAACCATCAATAAACATATACCAGCAGCCTTCCTCCTATGTTCTTGCCCTTGAGCTCCTTGCTCGTCATCACGCCTTCTGGCGTAGAGACTATCAGCGTGCCGAAGTCCTTGCTCGGCACGTACCTCATTTCATACTTCAGTATATCGTCCTTCTTTATGCTGAACCTTGGCTTTATGACGCCTATGTCATTGACCTTGTTCGAAAGCGCTATCTTGAGCTTCTTTATGTTCCTGTCTACGAATTCGTCGTATCCGACTATGTACCCCTCGCGCTTCATCGCGTCCAGTACGGCCCGTATCAGCTTCGTGGAATACACTACGCAGTCCTGCCTGCCTATGTATTCATTAGTCTTTATCGTGTTTATAGCGTCTGCCAGCCTGTCCATGAATATCAACCATACTTTTTGAAGCCCAAATCCGCAGCTACCTCCCTGAAGCATCTTCTGCATATATACAGGTTGTGCTCCCTTATGAGGCCCCTGCTCGTGCCACATATCCTGCATTTCCTCAGGCCCTTCCCGCGGAATTTCTCTTCGACTCTCATTTTCATAATCATCACGCCTCTATACAAAATTTACGCCCAGCTTCTTCGACAGATAATCCTTTATCTCCTCGCGCGGTATTATCCTATGCTTGCGCGGTATGCGGCTGTTTCGAACCTTCCTCTCAGCGACGCGCACTCCCTTCCTCCTGAATGATACATTGACGTTCATTCCTAGCATGCCTACTGTGGGGTCATACTTTATCCCATTTATGTCTATGTACTCGTTTATGCCAAAGCTCAAAGTGTTGTTCGATATGGATGATTCCTTGACCTTCATATCTACCGCTTCGAGCAGGCGCTTAATCAGCTTGTCTGGATCCTTGCGCACCGTGGCATAAGCCCCTATCTTGCTGCCTTTTGTTATCTTGAATGACGGGTTCCTCTTCTTTGATATCTCGTCGGTGGGTTTAACCCCTGTGATGGTCTCGATGAGCTTCTTGGCGTTCTTCTGCTTCTGCTCGTCGCTGCCGGTGCCGATGTTGACTATCACCTTGTCTATCGATATATCCCTCATCGGGTTTGCAGACCTTTCCTCCTTGTTTTTTGCAGCAGCCTTTTCACTCATCAGCATCACTCAATTACCATAATATTCCTTACCAGCGTTTCGAAGGAGTTGCCCTCGCTGTCCTCTACCATTACTGTCTTGCCGCTGTGCATAGTGCCGTTGTTGACCTTCTTTATCACGCCTGTGGAGCCAACGTGCACTCCGTCTATTATCATGCATTTCTTGCCTTCGCCGAAAGCCAATATACTTCCAATGCCTTTGCCATCGGCGCTCAGCTTGATTGAGTCATTAGTCTTAATATCATTGGTGCCTTTGATTATACTTCCGTCATGAAGCCCTATCATTATACTGCCTTTGGCGGTCTTGTACTTGCGCACAACCTTGTATGTTGGCACAGAGCCCTTCTCAGCACTTTGCAACGACACCTTTCCATAATTGTCTATGCCTATGACAAATTCCTTTCCGGTATCCTTTGCCGATACTATATCACCAAGGCCAACTGGATAAGCCGGATCTGATACGCGCTTGCCGTTCACCATCAAGGCACCTCCCTTTATGACCTTTATCGCCTCGCCCGTCCTTGCCACCAATCCTGCCTTCTTGGCAAATAGGGCCAGCGCTATGCTTTTGTCCTTCGTATGCCTGCCTGGGCTAGCCTTAATCACATACTTCCCGGCCTTCCTCTCTATGCCGAAGTATGCCGGCGCATTCAGGCGCTTTATATGTCTTGAATTTCCTTTTATTGCCATCTAACCAGCTTATTGAGATTAATATCAGCTAACTGCAGCAGCAGCTTCCTCATTTACCGCCACAGCGTCACCAGGCATGGGTGCAGGCTTCACCGCTGCAGTCTTGGTCTCATCAGCCTTTGCAACCTTTGTATCTGGTGCGGCGGGCTTCTGAGGCACGGCCTTAAGCTTGAGCTTGCCCGCCCTTACTTTGTCCGACAGGTTCAAATCAGTTATATACACGTTGTTAATCCTTATAGGTATATCAAATTCTTTGCCCCTGGCATTCTTTTTCTTCATCGAGTCTATGAACAGGAATCCTTTGCGCATGTCCACGCGCAGCACTTTGCCGGTTTTTCCCTTGTTCTTGCCGCTCATTACCTTTACCGTATCGCCTTTAGACACCTGTACTGCCCTTTTTGTTATGCCAAGCTTCTTGGCGAGAGACTTGTCAACATGCGAATGCGAGAAATGCTGCAGCTCGTGCAACGGTGCGTTGAACCTGAAGCGCCTCTGTTTCCTCGGTTTGCTGCTTTTTATCATTATACTACCCTTGAAGCTATGCTAGCCAGCTTTATGTACCTCTCTACTACCTCCCTGGCCATGGGCCCCTTTACTTCGGTACCTATGGGAAGGTTAGCATCATTTATCAGTACTCCTGCATTGTCCTCGAACCTTATGCGCATGCCGTTCGCCCTCCTTATTGGCTGCTTCTGCCTTATTATGACTACGCGAACTACTTTCTTCACGTATTGCGGCGACCCGACCTTTACGCTTGCCATTATTATATCCCCTACGCCGGAAGATGCCATCCTGCCCTTCTTTCCAGCCTTGCCGACCTTGTTTATAAGCATCAGTGTTTTTGCCCCGCTGTTGTCGGCGCATGTCAGCACCGAATTCGGCACCAATGTCCTTGAAATGCTGCTTGAAACTGCTCTCATGATTACGCACTCTTGATTATCTTAGTGACCACAAAGCTCTTCGTTTTGCTCAGCCTCCTTGTACCTCCTACGGATACTATGTCGCCCGTCTTTGCCTTTATGCAGTCCGGGTTATACGCCGCTATGCGCGACGTCTTCCTGAGCGACCTTTCATATTTGTGCAGGAATATTGTGTAATCCCTGTTTATTATTACAGTCTTCCTCGCCTTGTCGCTGACTACCAGTCCCTCGAACTCGTAGCCGTGAACCTTGAGTTTCCCGTGTATCGGGCATTTTATATCGTTGCATTCCAAACAATCACACCTTGAAAAACGGATGTAGTGCGAATCGCAGTCCTATATGAGCTTTTGCCTCAGAGCCTCCTTCTTTTGAAGTATTTCATTCCTTTTTCTGTCCTTTCGAAGGGCCTGAAGCGGATTTCTTCTCCAGGAACAATAAATCTATTTTTACCAGCAATAAATTTAAATGTTGATATATTTTTCAGCACGCGCTTCCTCCCGCCTTCATCTGTAAATACGAGCAGTGTGTTGCGCGTTTCGTCTATCACCTTACCACTTATGCCTTTCTGGTATGCATCGAGGCTCTTTACTACCTCTACCTTCAGGCCTACGAGTTCGTGTAAGACGATGTTCTTATTATTATATTCAGGCATACTTATAAACCTTTCCTTATTCGCTATTGGCCGGGAATTCCAGATGTAAGCAATTGCTCACTAAAGCTTAAAATAACTTGGCACATATTTAAATATAACGATAAGTGGTCACATGTACGAGCAAGAAAAAGGAGGATCGGGTGAGAGGTTCAAGACTGGAATCGGGGGCCTTGACACAATGCTTTATGGCGGAATACCAATAAATAATCAGGTCATCCTGGCAGGAGGACCTGGCTCGGGAAAGACGCTCATGTCTTTTGAGATATGCTACAACAGCGCCAAGGCAGGCATTCCTGCAGTATTCCTTGCACTGGAGGAGGATCCAGACAAAGTGATAAAGAACGCAAAATCCGCATTTCCCGAATTCAAGGACATAGACGATCTCATTGCGAAGAAGCTCTTATATATAGACGGCGAAGGATCCTCAAACAAGCTGCAGCAGGAATCTGATTCTTCAAAATATATATTCGGCAATATGGTCGCAGATATAGAAGGCATACTATCGGATTATAATGCGAGATGCCTTGTCATAGACTCGATATCCCTGATAAAACTCATGCTGGGGGACGAGCTCTCATATCGGCGCTCTATGATATCGCTCGTATCCAACCTTAGGAGGCTTAACGTTACATCATTTCTAACCGTAGAGATGCCTTCATCAGAGAGGAAGGACCTCAGGTTCACGCCGGAGTTCTACATATTCGATGGTATAATAACAATGTATCAGACAGGGCAGGAAGACAAGCGCACTTTAGCAATAGAAGTGGTAAAGATGCGCGGAACGAACCATAGCTGGGTGTTATCCCCATACGAGATAGAATCCAACGGCTTCAAGGTGTTTACCATAGAGGAATAAAGATGTCATCGAAAGGCAAAGAAACCGGTTTTAAAAATATCCGCAATAAAACCAAACAGAGCAGTGTGCCTTCGCGCGCCGATAGGCACGATAGCCCCGCTGAAAATGAGAAGCGCAAGCTTATGCTCGCAGTAGCTGCAACCATAATAATATTGTTGATAGCTATGGCTTCCCTGCTGCTCATAAGACCCACAAACACTTTATCATCATGCGGCAGCAGGGCGATACCAGGCCTAAAGTACTCGTGCTACGAATACTTTGCCAACCAGACGCGAAATGCATCAATATGCAACAACCTGCCTGTGCCGCTCATGTACTCCTGTATATCAAATGTGGCATTCCTATCCGCAAACTCCAGCATGTGCATATACTCCGGATTGCCATCCAACTATAGGAACTCGTGCCTGGACCAAGTGGGGATATCAAGCCGTAACCCATCGGTATGCGCGGAGATGAACAGCACCAACGAAAGCAACTGTGCCTACGGGGTTGCGCAGTCGCAGAATTTCTCATCAGCTACCACATGCGGTTATATAAACAACAATTCACTCTCTAGTGATTGCTATTCAAAGTATTACTACCAGCAAGCTGCTGCAACGAAGAATTATACATACTGCAATTATCTGCCTAATGCGCCTAACACCACCATACTGACTGACATACTTGCATCAACTTCAAACATCAGCAAGATATCGGATGTGTATACATACACGTATTACAACATAACTCCACGGGGCATGTGTTATTCCAATGTTGCATACTTAACCAGCAACAAGACAATATGCTCGCTACTTTCTGGCTTCAATTCACAGCTGTGCATGGAGCCGTTCATTACTGTTAAGCAGTCAAACGAATCGACGCTGCTGGCAAGATGCTCCGAAGTGCCTGCGGACCTGAAAGAGGTATGCACAGACGGGGTATTGGTTGATGAAGCTGTTCAGAACGCAAATGTGAGCATATGCCTGTCGCTTAACCAGACAAACTTCAGGGATTCTTGCATAAGCGAGGTTGCTGCAAAGGTTGGGAATTCAACCTATTGCAGCTACATAAGCAACGCCACTGCACAAGAAGTATGCCTATCCTATTTCAATATTAGCAAGTAATATACTACACCTTCGGGTTTTTGATATGTCAGAAAAAGATACGATACACATAGAGGGAATAATATCAGCCATAGCTGAGAGCCAGGGTAGGGGAGGCAGAATAAAATACACTATAATATCAAGCAATCCGCCATTATCGATAAGCATAGAGACAGAGGAAAAGATGCAATTGTACAGCATAATACGCCTGTCATATTCACCCTCCAGCAGGGAAGCCAGCAGCAAGTCACTCGAGAAGATAGGCTCGCCGGAGAAAGGCAAGGCGGAATTCAACTCTGCCATTAAATCCCTCATAGGGCATCTATCCATAGAAAAAAACCTTGAAGCGATGAAACTAGAGAAGTCAAGGCCCGATCTCGATAGGATAACGGACAGCATGCTCAGCAAACTTGGTTCTTCAGGAGAAGAATTCATAGAGGCATATCTTGCAGGTGCGCCCATTGTGGTGCGCTTCCACAATGACGGCGACGGCTCGACCGGCGCGATAGGGCTATACAATGCGTTGCAAAAGATCGGAGAGGAATACGCAGCTGGAGATAGGTCAATCAGATGGACCATGCATAAGGGGGTAACTTACGACATGGATGCTTTCTACAACGATTCCATATACTTTTCAAATTATGCCGGCGCATTCCTGCCACATGTCTGCATCATAGATTTCGGCACGACCATCGATAGCAATCCTGCAGTGAAGGCATCGTCGGGCAAGTGCAGCATAACCTGGCTTGACCACCATCCGATTCCTGAGGGATTCTTAGGCAAAGAGCTGGAAAATTACATTAATCCCATAAACTATTCCGGCAGCGCGGATTACACGGGGGGCTATCTTGCATGCACATTTGCCGAGGCGATATCCGGCGTCAAGTCAGACAATATCAAGGAAGCTTCACTGATAAGCGACGTCAGCAAATACGCCGATCTGAACAATAAGGAGGCGCTTAAATACGCTACGGTACTGGACTTCCTCACCGGATTAAAAGATTATACGCGGTACTTGGATGGACCAATAACGCCGAAGTACCTTACGAAGCTGCTATCAGACAGCGAAAAGCTGAATTCCATCTACTCTTATGCTAACGATATAATGGCTGACTCGGTGGAAATGGGCCTCAAGTACGGCAAGGAGTATGCAAGCGATAGCGGAGTAAGCATCAACGTAGTTGACTTCAGCAAGATAGCCGACAAGTACTCCGGATATGTGCTGCCGGGAAGATACAGTTCTAGGCTGCAGAGCCACATAGAGAAGTCAGGAAGCAAAGGCTCCATAACAATAGTCACTTTTAACAACTACATATCCATAAGGATAAGCAAACACATAGCAGAGGGCATCGATATTCTCAATATAATAGAAAAGCTCAAAAATGAGAGCGAGTTTGTAGAATCTGGGGGAGGGCACAAGGAAGCATGCAGCATAAAGATATACAGCGAGGGCAGGAAGGAAGTGCTCAACCTTCTATTGAAAGAGCTTCATGCAAAGGGAATAGGCAAGTGAGGATGCGCATCAACTTTTATTGGCTCTGCAGTAAAAAGTTTGCGACCGCCGGGATTTGAACCCGGGTTTTTGGCTTGGAAGGCCAGAGTCCTACCAGGCTAGACTACGATCGCATTGAGCATTATCTATTGTGATGGAAAGCCTATAAAGACTTTCTCCAAAGTTATTGATTGTTTCTATGTTCACTATCTATTACCTGCTGATCTCGTTTGCAATACTTGGGTTAATGGACATAATAGGCAAGAATAGGATAGACTTGAGATACCTGGCGGTTTTTTCTGCTGCGAGCATACTGCTATCCGCAATATTCGGCTATTATTCTGCCGTATTGAATGGCTATTATCTGTACGCCGCGATTGCTTCAGCTGTATTATTATATGCACTCCCAAAATTGGGCATTGGCGACAAAATATTTCTGTCATCTTTGCTGCTGCTATACCCGTTCTGGTTCGTGTGGGTGCTTATAGCGATTGCAGTCCTATTGGCAAAGCCTGTCTTAATGCTCATGGCCCGATTTTCTCACAGCAAGAGGCTGGAAGCGCCATTTTATCCTTTCCTCTTTATCTCTTCTGCAATACTGCTCATAGCCCTGAATGCTGTATACTACTTAAGCTGATACCAACACTGGCAAGACTCACTCGGCATCTTCGCGTATATACTTCTTGCCGCGAAATGCAGAGAGCACCGCGCCCACGAATACAAGTATGGCTGATATATACAGCGCTATGCTCAGCCCCTCCATGAACGAAGGCGCTATGGAATAAGGCAGGAAACTGTTTGCTGAGACATTCTTCAGTGCAGCTGCGCTTATCGTTGAGCTCAAGCTTGGCGGCAGCGACGTAAGGAATGCATGTATAGGGTCTATTCCAAGGAAAGCGGAGAAAAGCAATCCCGTGGGGGATAATCTGGACAACTGCGTTGCCACTGCGTTATTCAGCCCGGCAGATACGCCTTCATGCAGCAGCGACCCGGGCAGAACAACTGAGAATATGCTTATGGTTATGGTAAAGAAGATAGCCATGCTCAGCGTCTGGCCCAGGTTGTTGAGCGTGGTCCTCATGCCGTTGGCGCTTCCCCTGTCGTCTGCAGGTGTAGCATTCATTATTGCAGTTGTGTTAGGCGATGCAAACATCCCACCACCGATGCCGTTGAGGAACAGTATCAGCTCAAATTCAACCAGGTTGAAATTATACGGCAAGTTAGCAAGCATCAGAAGCGATATGCCTATTATTACCATACCTGTAGTGGCGAATATCCTGGCGCCGAACTTATCAGTGAGCCATCCGCTTATGGGTCCGAGAACCACGAAACCGAGCATGAGCGGTATCATGTATATTCCCGCCCAGAATGGCGTATTGGCTATAGGTATACCATGCAGCGGCAGGTATATGCCCTGCAGCCATATTACAACCAAGAACATTACCGCACCCCTGCTGAGGGAGGAAAGCAGCCCGCTCACATTGCCGAAGGCAAAAGGCCTTATCTTGAAAAGCCTGAGCTCAAAGATCGGGCTCTTGGCCCTGCGCTCGGAATAGATAAACAAGCCTATCAGCGCCAGGCCGATTATTATGCTGCCCAGCACAAACGGGCTCCCCCATCCGGTCGGTTCTGTACCATAAGGCACTATGCTGTACGTAAGGCCAAGCGCAATCAGTATCAGTCCTACGCCGAGCGTGATGTTGCCTATATAGTCTATTGTGGCCTTGACCAGCCTTGAGGTCTCCTTAAGCTTTACTATGGACCATACGGTTCCTGCCACGGCAAACGGTATGCTTACCACGAATATGTAGTGCCAGTCAAAATTTGCAAGCAGGCCTCCTGCAATAAGCCCTATTAGCGATCCTGCCATGAAAGATACCGAATTGATGCCCAGTGCACGGCCTCTCTCTTTTGTGCCGAAAGCATCGGTTATGAGAGCGGTGCTGTTGACCATAAGAAGGGCCCCTCCAACTGCCTGCACTAAACGGAATACTATCAGCACCAAAGCACCGGCATTGCCCGTGCCGTCAGGAATTAGCGACAGCAATATTGAACCTATGGTGAATATTACAAAGCCCATCGTGTACAGTTTTGTCCTACCCTTCATATCGGATATCCTCCCCAATGTGACTAGTAGCGTGGAAGTGACAATGCTGTAACCCATCAGTATCCAAAGGAGGTATACAAATTCGTCAGGGGCGAAGGGGTTTATCGCAAGCCCGCGGAATATCGCCGGCAAGGATATGAGCACGATCGTCATGTTTATAGACGACATCAGCCCGCCTAGCGTGGTATTGGTCAACACCGTCCACTTGTACTGCATGAATGTGCCCTCTACTCTGTAAATTAGCATTTCAAGACTTGCAAAACATAAATAATAACCTTTGCAGGCAAATTTTGTATGGTGTGTATTTGAAAAGGGTATTGATTGCGCTCGGAGGCAATGCACTGCTACGCACTGATGAAGAACAGACTTACTCCAATCAGTATCAGAACATATCTAACGCTGCAAGGCACATAGCCAGGCTGGTCAGCAAAAACAAAAGCCTGAAGCTCATAATAACACATGGCAACGGGCCGCAGGTTGGTGATGAATTCCTGCGCAACCTTTTTGCTGCAAATAGGGTAAAAAGTCTGCCTTTCCACATAATCAATGCAGAGACCCAGGCTTTCATAGGCTCTATGCTCGAAACCGCATTGCTTTACCATTTTGCGCAGCTGGGCATAGAGCGCGACATATCCGTTGTGATGACGCATGCAATCGTCAGCCCAAAGGACACTGCATTCAGCAAGCCCACAAAGCCCATCGGCCCGCTCTATACGAGAAAGCAGCTCGAGCAGGAGCTTAAGAGAGAGAAATTCAGCTATGTGCGCCTTGGGGGCAAATATAGGCGTGTGATCGCCTCACCTGCTCCTATCGAAGTAGTCGAACATGACCAGATACAGCGCCTTTTCGATTCCGGTACGATAGTTATAGCAGGGGGAGGAGGAGGCATACCAGTGTACAAGTCAAAAGGCATCAGATATGCCCCGCCATCCGTCATAGACAAGGATTCTACATCCAGGCTCATAGCCAATTCCATATTTGTTGAGCAGATGGCGATACTCACAGACATAGACTACGTGTATCGCGACTTGAGCGACAAATCTACGTACATGAGCAGGGCAAGCACGGCCGAATTGGAAAGAATGATGCCCCATCTTGGTGAAGGCACAATGAAACCCAAGGTTAAGGCATGCATAGACTTTATAAGGCATGGCGGTACTGTAGCCAACATAGGCAGGCTGGAATTAATAGATGAGGTCATAATGGGCAGAAGCGGCACTACTATAACAAAGTAGTATCATGCTATAAGGCGCAAACCGATATAAAAGTTCCATGCTAAAATGGAATGGTGGTATAATGGTGTTTTCATTATTGTCCGTAGCGGACCTGGATGGCAGGGAGTTCATGGAGCTGGTCAATGGCGCCAAGCGCATGAAAGCCGCGATGGCACGTGGCAGAAAGACTGCAGACCTCAATAACATGATAATAGGAATACTCTTCGAAAAGCCATCGACCCGCACAAGGACATCGTTCCAGGCAGCGGCTATAAGGATGGGTGGCAACCCCATATACCTGCCAGCCAATGAATTGCAGCTAAGCCGCGGCGAGCCTGTCAAGGACGTAGCGAGGATGCTTGGCGGCTGGCTGGACATCATAGTCGCAAGGGTATACTTGCAGGATACGCTTGTCCAGCTTGCAGAATATTCCAAGCTGCCTGTTATCAACGCGCTGAGCAACATAGAGCATCCGACACAGATGATATCCGATTTCCTTACCATACTTGAGTCTAAAGGCAGGATAGAAGGCCTTAAGATGGCATACATAGGCGACGGCAACAACATGGCGAATTCTCTAATGCTTTCGTGCGCATTGACTGGTATGGACCTGAGCATAGCGTCGCCGAACGGCTACAAACCTTCAGACGAATACGTTAAAAAGGCCAGGCGCCTTTCGGAATCCACCGGATCGAAGATAGAGATAGTGACTAAGCCGGCAGAAGCGGCCAAAGATGCGGACATACTGTATACGGATGTATGGGTGAGCATGGGCGAAGAGAAGGAAGCGGCCAGGCGCCTTCGTGCATTCAAAGGATATCAGATAAACAGCTCCCTACTCAAATACGCTAAAAGCGATGCGATAGTGATGCACTGCCTCCCAGCGCATAGGGGGCTTGAGATAACCGACGAAGTGATTGAGGGCAGGCAATCAGTTGCGTGGACGCAGGGTGTCAACAAGTTGTATGGTGCAGCAAGCACCCTGAAGTTCATAGCGAAGCGCAAATGATAATAATGTAGATGCGGGTAAATAAGGGAAAACACAGGGTGCTCGGGATGGAAAAGATCATAGTCACATCGGCTTTGCCATATGCGTACTCAGTGCCCCACCTTGGCAATTTTGTAGGCTCGGTGCTTCCAGCTGATGTATTCTACAAATACCTAAAGATGAAAGGCACGGATGCCATATTCATATGCGGCTCTGACCAGCACGGCACGCCCATAGAGCTCGCGGCGATAAAGAGGGGCATAGAGCCTCAGCAGCTCGCAGACGAGATGCACAATACGATAAAAGGCCTGTTCGAAAAGATGGAGTGCACCTTCAGCTACTATGGGAAAACCCATACAGAGCAGAATAAGGAGACAGTATACGAGCTGTTCACTTCGCTGAAGGATAAGGGTTACATAACGCCAACGGAGGACATGCAGGCTTATTGCGACGTCGACAAGCGCTTCCTCACGGACAGATTCATAGAAGGCACGTGCCCATACTGCCACAGCCCAAAAGCCCGCGGCGACCAGTGCGACGAATGCGGCATGCTGCTCACGCCAACGATGCTGATAGATCCGCACTGCACCATATGCGGAAAGAAGGAGATACGCTTCCTGAAGGTGAAGAACCTGGCAATAGCCCTGGACAAGCTGCAGGGCAAAGTGAGCGACTTCATAAATTCAAGGGCTCAAAACAACTGGAGCAAGAACGCAGTGAACAAATCGCTCGGCCTCATAAAAGACGGGCTGAAGCCCAGGGACATAACGAGGAGCATGAAGTGGGGCTTCAAGGTGCCCGTAGAGGGATATGAAGACTCAGTGATATACGTATGGTTCGACGCAGTAATAGGCTATATAGGCATAACGAAGGAATTCGACGAGAGCATCATGGAGGAGTATTGGAAGGGCAATGACACACGTTTGATACAGTTCATGGGCAAGGACAACATAGAGTTCCACGCAATAATGTTCCCGGCAATACTGCTCGGGTCTGAAAAAGGCTATATACTGCCTTACACTATAAAAGCGTCGGAGTACCTCACGTCAAGGAGCGTCAAGTTCTCAAAGAGCCAGGGCGTTGGGCTTAATATAGAGGCTGCATTGCAGATACTCGGTGCTGATTATTGGAGATTCACCCTGATGCACCTGTATCCAGAGACTGCCGATACCGAGTTCTCACTGGAAGCGCTTAAGGATATAGTGAACAGCGTGATGAACGACAAGATAGGCAATCTGGTCAACAGGGTGCTTGTAATTGCCAGGAATAACGCTTCGGTCCTGGGGGCATCAGGCAAAGAGGGTACAATCGGGATAGATGCCGAGGCATACGATGACATATCCGGCATAATAAGCGACTACAAAGCGGATTTCGACAAGCTCAGCATAAGGGAGGCGCTGCGCGACGCCACGGCACTCGCTGCGTTGGGCAATGAAATAATGAGCAACTCGGAACCATGGGCGCTCGCAAAGAGAGCCGCATCTGATGTTAAGGCAAAAGAGGATTTCGTCAAGATAGTGCACAAGCTGCTGCGCATAGTGTTTGATCTTGGCGTCCTGCTATACCCGTTCACCCCGTCGGCATCGTCGAAGATATTGGGCTATTTTGGCATCGAAGGCATGCCATCAATAAATCTTCTTGATTTGAGGGCAACGCTTGACACGAGCAAAGAGATTGACATATTGTTCAGCAAGATAACCGATAAGGAGATGGACAAGCTGAGGGTTTTTGAGAACAGGCCCTGACCCATGTGCATGGTCATACGTACAGCTCTACCCTGCCCGTACTTATGTCGTACATGCCGCTTATTACTTTAAGTCCATTCTTGATTGCGTCGCGTATGGGCTCATAGTCTTCAAGAATCTTCATCTGTGCCATGAGGTTATCAAGCGCAGCGCTCCTTGAATCAACGGAGTTGTTGCTTTTGCCTGCTATGTTCTTGTATATCTTGTATGCCATCACATCAAGCTTGCTGCTTGCTGAATTCTCATCGAAATGAAGCTTTCCCGCTTCGCTTTCCCTTAGCAGCTTCTGCGCTTCTGCAACCGCACCGCAATTCGTATGCGCTAGCATTATGATGCTCTTTATGCCAAGATGCACGACACCGTATTCTATCGTTGCCAGTTCGGCGTCATCAATCACCTCACCTGCAGACCTTATGACAAATAGCTCTCCCAGCCTTGCGTTCAGTATTATCTCAGGTGCCACCCTGGAATCGGAGCACGCCACTACTATGTGTTCCGGCTTCTGGCCTCCTGCGAGCCCCTTGAAATCTGTATTCTTCTCATAGAACGATTTGTTTCCTCCTACTAGTTTCTCATAATTAGCCATCCTATCATCTTCGATATACATAGCATGAGTTATCTTATGGCGCTTCCGGGCGGCAGCTCTCCATCTACCGTG
>JAJZZN010000005.1 GCA_021797575.1 Microcaldota archaeon | reverse complement strand
ATAAAGCCGATAATAGATGAGCACCTGGCCAAACTGTACGGCATAGGCTTGAGCCCATTCAAAAAGTACGACAACCTGCCGAAGAGGCGGCTGCTCGCCATAGGCGACAGCATAAACAGGATAGAGGCGAAGAACTACCGCTTCATGGCCCTGTTCAACTACGTGTACGTGCTTGACATGGCGCATGCATACGAGCTCGCCAGCACAGAGGGGCTATATCCTTTCCTGAGCTACATGGAGTCGCTCAGCGAGAGGGAGAAGAAGAGCAGGGCAGTAAATAACATGCTCTCCAATCCCGCGATAAAGGGCGCGCTTGAGGCGGCGAAGGAGGCGCTGGACCGCGGCGAGGAGCACCCGAAGATGCTGGCACTCGTCAGGGTGATCAGGGAGAAGCTCAGCGGCAAGACCGTGATTGTGTTCGCGCAATACCGCTCGACCATCAAGAGGATAGTTGAGATGCTCAACGCGAACAGCATGAAGGCGTATGCGTTCGTTGGCAAGAAGGAGGGCAATACGCAAGCCCTGCAGCACGAGGTCGTGGAGCGCTTCAGGAAGGGCGAGTTCAACATACTGGTCGCTACTTCGATAGGCGAGGAGGGCCTGGACATACCGAGCGTGGATGCGGTGGTGTTCTACGAGCCCGTGCCAAGCGAGATAAGGACCATACAGAGGAAGGGCCGCGCAGGCAGGCTCAAGTCAGGCAGGACCATAATACTAGTGACGCGCAGGACAAAGGATGAAACATACCTGTACGTATCTAGGATGAAGGAGAAGCGCATGAAGGAGATAGTAGATTCGGTCAGGCAGTCGCTCGCTGATAAAAACCTTTATAATGATAGGGGTAGCAATATGGATAGTGGCGTGCAGAAGCTTCTGTGAGTCACCTGTTTGCAATATATACATGAGTGCATTTGAATGATAGACGTAAACACGGCATTCATATTCTTCTCCGCTCTGGTATTCTTCGGTTTCATACTCAATGCACTGTTCGCCAAGGTAAAGATAGCAAACATACTGCCTCTCATGCTAATAGGGCTTCTGCTAGGGCCGGTTCTCCACGTTGTGTCGACATCGCCGAACAGCGTCATAGCAAGGCTCACGCCATTCATAACTGCTACTGCTATAGCGTTCATACTGTTCAGGGTAGGGCTTAACATTGATTTCGACAGCCTCAAGCGCGTGCTCGGCCGTGCAACGTTATTCACGTTCACTGTTACCGCCGTATCAGGCATAATACTCGGAGCCATAGCGCTATACATATTCGGATGGAACGTTGAAGAATCTTTCATATTCGGCTTCGCCCTGGCAGGGCCCAGCACGCTGATACTACCTATAATAGTGTCGCTCACGAAGATAAACGAGGATCTAAAGACAACACTCATATACGAGGCGGTCACATCCGATGTGCTTACGCTTATAGTCCCACTGGTGCTGTTCGAGATACTCACCACGCCTAATGTCGGTGTTGGATTTGTCACAGTGCTCGTGTTCAACACCATATTCGGCTCAGTCTTCGCGGCAGCCATATCTGCATTCCTGTGGCTCTACATACTGAACAGGTTCAAGACGTATAGCAAGAGCTACGGCTGGATGCTCACCATAGCAATGGTAGTTGCGACATATGGGCTGACGCAGAGCATCGGCTTTAACGGCGCTATGACAGTGTTCGTGTTCGGTTTGCTTGTTGCCAATATAGGTTCAAGGAAGACCGAGGTTGATGCAAAGCACAATTTGGGCATCATGGAGAAATACTTCGCCGTGCCGGACATAATAGCGGACATTAAGGACTACCAGAACCAGATAGTTTTCTTCGTGAGCACGTTCTTCTTTGTGTACCTCGGCATGCTGTTTACTATATCAAGTGCCAGCATAGCGCTTGTCGTGTTCGCCGTTCTCATATCCGTGCTGATACTGCCCATTAGGTATCTATTCATACCTATGATAAAGGACATGTTCTCTAAGGATCGGCGCGCTATGAAAATAGAGCACTCCTTCGTTGCATTTGACATATCCAGGGGCCTCGCCCCGGCGGTCATAGCAACTTTGCCCATAGCCTACGGCATGCTCATACCGCACTTCACAGACAGCATATTCCTTGTTATGCTCATAACAAACATAATAGCAACTATAGGGGTGTTCGCCACCTACCGCGAAGTCAGGGGGAGCTCCCTCGTTGTTACGGCATCGGATAACAGTAAAGTATAAATATTATTGGGTAGCAGAATATAGTGTCTTATTGTGAGACATTAGCTTAGAAACGCTTTTATTTATTTGCGCTGAATTTACTATGCTCAATCTTCGGATTAGGCTATGAAATAATACTTATAAGGTGAACTAAATGGCAGACAAACCACACATGAACCTGATTTTTATAGGGCACGTTGACCACGGAAAGTCAACCACAGTCGGAAGACTGCTGTACGAGACGAAGGCGATATCAGACAGGGACCTCTCAAGGTACAAGGAGATAACGCAGCAGCTGAACAGGCCCTCATTCGAGTTTGCATTCGTAATGGACTCGCTAAAGGAAGAGAGGGAAAGAGGAATAACAATAGACATAGCGCACAGGGAGTTCCAGACTCCGAAGTACTATTTCACCATAATAGACGCACCTGGCCACAGGGACTTCGTAAAGAACATGATAACAGGAGCAAGCCAGGCAGATGCCGCGGTGCTCGTGATAAGCGCGCCGGACGGCGTGATGGCGCAGACGAGGGAGCACGCGATACTCGCAAGCGTGCTCGGCATAAAGCAGATGATAATAGGCATAAACAAGATGGACATGGTCAAGTACGACCAGAACAAGTACAACGACGCCAAGAAGGCAGCTACGGATCTCCTGAAGCCTTTGGGATTCAAGACAGAATCGATGCTGTTCATACCATATTCAGCCCAGATGGGCGACAACGTCTCTGCAAAGCCGGCCAACATGCCATGGTATACCGGGCCTACTCTATTAGAGGCTCTTGATACTTTTACGGTACCGGCAAAGCCACTTGACAAGCCGCTCAGGCTGCCCATACAGGATGTGTTCAGCATATCTGGCTTCGGTACAGTACCAGTGGGAAGGGTCGAGACTGGAGTAATGAAGGTTGGAGACCAGGTAATAATAATGCCATCGGGCATAAAGACAGAAATAAAGAGCATAGAAGAACACCACCAGCAGCTACAGAAGGCAGAGCCTGGAGACAACGTCGGATTCAACATAAAAGGCGTTGAAAAGAAGGACATAAAGAGGGGAGATGTGATAGGTCCGGCAAGCAACCCGCCTACAGTCGTGTCGGAATTCAAGGCGCAGATAGTGGTTCTGCAGCACCCGAACGTCATAGCGAGGGGATACACTCCAGTGTTCCACGTGCATACTGCACAGATAGCGTGCACCATAACGGACATACTCGAAAAGAAGGACATAAAGACGGGTCAGACCATAGAGAAGAACCCGGAGACGATAAAGACTGGAGACGCTGCCGTAGTGGTGGTCAAGCCAACAAAGCCTCTTGTGATAGAAAAGTTCAGCGACTTCCAGCCGCTGGGCAGGTTCGCCATAAGGGATATGGGTACGACCATAGCTGCAGGCGTAGTCCTGGACGTTACTCCAAAGGCATGATGGTGAATAGATGGGCCTGGCAACTATAAAGCTCGTGAGCACGAACATCGACTCATTGAATACCATAACAAAGCAGATAAAGCTCATAGCCGATACAATAAACGTCAAGTTCAAAGGCCCAGTTCCTCTGCCAACCAAGAGGATAAAGCATGCCACAAGAAGGACGCCATGCGGAGACGGGAGCCACACGTTCGAGAAATGGGAGATGCGTTTCCACAAGCGCATAATCCAGATAGATGCGAACGAGCAGGCACTGCGCCAGCTCATGAGGATACCTGTGCCTGACAATGTGCAGATAGAGATTGCTCTGGGCTGACAATTAGCGCTTACTCTTTCCCTTTTTCTTTTTTTGTTTTATATTAATAGGTGCAGTTGCTAATAGGTGCGTCAAGCGGAAAAGTATTTAGATATTTTTTCAGATATTGAAGAGGATTTGAAAATATGCATGCGAGCGATTGTAGTCTAGCCTGGTAGGACACTGCCTTGCCAAGGCAGAAGCCCGGGTTCAAATCCCGGCAGTCGCACCTTGTATTTACGAGGAAGGCGTGTTTAAGGATAAAAGAGCTTACAAGGGCTAGAGAACGAGCAGCATCGAAGAAAGGTGTGAAATGATACACAAGGCATTCTTAACTAGCAGAGGCCTTCTCTACTTCTTCAAGATAGGAGAACAAAGAAGTAAATCCTGTGGTATAAATTTTTAAATCAGAAGCAACCGAAGTATAAAGGCTACTCATTAACGACGGTATAGCTTCTGACCCTATTATATTGCGCTTAGGCTCGTAGTTCCACATGAGTTTTATAAATGCTTTAAAATCATCAATTTTATTTGCAGGTACGCTCTGGAAAAGCAAATATTCGGAATTTATATCAAGCAACAAAGAGTTGAACACTTGCCAATAAGAATACCCTTCTATAAATAACCTTAATGCTCTTGCCAAGTTCTTGCCAATACCACTTTTGATATAAGAATCATAAGTTATTTTAGACTCATTTATTAGGCTCATTCCCTTATCTGCGAAGGTCTTCATCTCTTGCTCAGTTTTTTCAAGATCCAGTGTATCCATAATTTTTATTGCTACAATAAGTGAATCATTAAAAGACCTGTCAATGCTAGCAAGTTCAAGAGCAGCATTGCATTCATTCCACAGCCTGTCGCCCCCGTCGAGTATTGCATGATTCGGATAATTCTTTTGAATTGCGGATATCATCTCCCTCAATCTCGAATTAATGAACGTTTCCTTATAATCTTCAGGTCCTAGGTAACTATGCGATACGTATATGCTTTCGCCCATCGGATATAATATGGCAAGATCTTTGGAATTCTTAAAGATACGCATATCAAGGGCATTGAATGAAATAGGAGAATATTTCCTCTTTATTGCTATTCCGGGCTTGTCAAGCAAGGATACATCGCCTTCAGATCCGTCAATTTCCAATTTGTCTCCTGTTTCTATTAATTCCGTTGCGTCAGAAACCCCGACTATACACGGAATCTTATATTCTCTGGCAAGTATTGCCGGATGAGAAGTTATGCCTGAGAACTCAGTTATCACAGCAGCAAAGTTCTTTATATAATGCGCGTATTCCAACGGAAGGAAATCGGTAACAAGTATCTTGCCCTTGCCAGCCTTTATAAGCCCCTCCTTATTCCCGCTCTGGGACAGCCATACAAAAGCCTCGCCATTTACAATGCCAGGATACACTGGCAAGCCAGCAAACACCTTTTTATTCTGCTTTGGCAATGGTACTTTTTCTGTCAATCTACGCAATTGGATAACATAAGGCTTGCCATCTTTTAATGCAAATTCTATATCCTCAGGGAATATGTATGAACCACATATGTCTGCAATATTGGCTATGTCATAAATCTCAAAATCGAATAAGCCGGATATGCCAAACGAACTCGGATATTTTTCTATTTTTTTTGAATTTACTAGATACAGATCAGGAATACTCTTTCCCCCAGTAACGCCTGATGGATCGTACATATGGCTCTCTATAACCTTTGTACTGGAACCATTTTCTGTAAAAGAGAAACAGACACCATATTTCTGCGCGGAAACCATCTCCTGAACAATTACGGGCATCTTAATCTCTGTCAGATCAAACCCATTTTTAAGAGCATATATCAGTACAGATTCGTTAAATACAGATGAGAACACATCCTTAATGCTCCTTGGCACATCACCTGCTTCTACATTCAGCTTGGTATCGAAAAGTCCAGCAAAACTTGCCTTATTAGTATCTTCTATTATTGAAGAACTTCTTACTGCATATGGCTTTTTAAACTCAGCCAATTGGCTCTTTATGGTACTGTTAAGACTCGGATCTAATTCTGCTTTTTGGAAATAGCCTTTTAGTATCGCAGCAGCTTTATCTGCACTTATCTCGCGCGCCATAAAGCGGTCTATTATGTCCCTTATACTATGGTCCAATCTGTTGTACTTTATAAAATTATCATACGCCTTGGAAGTTATAACAAATCCGTCTGGGACATTTACTACGCTAGAAATTTTAGATAGATTATATGCCTTATTACCTACCTCTTCTACTATCAGATTCGAATCTCTTATGTGAATGCACAAGCTATTTCTTTCCATAAAATCTTTTGTAACCATAATTAAACCGCTTTAAACACAGCAGTTACTACTCGAACAAGTACCACTGCAGCATCCACTACAAGAATGGCTACAATCTTTGGTTCCATATCCTAGCGGTTTGGGTCTATACCCTGGTAAATCACTGACCTTTAAGTCTATATCAAACCCCTGTTTACTCATATTTCCTTTATGTTTATTTCTTTTATGTTTGCTGCTAATTTCTTATTGTACATTACGCTTTATATATTTATGCTTTATCACTTCCACCGAATTGAAATTATGGTCTGTGGGGTCGGAATAACGTTACGGGTTAATTTTTTATAACCCCCTACATATTCTATGCCCCTTCTCTTCATATTACTTATAAGATGCAAGTCCATAAACGCTTTCTTAAGTAGGTATATAGCATTGTATAGCATTGGTGAATGCTGTTTTTGTCGCAAAGTTCGGCAGTCGCACCTATATCTTATTTGCCGGCCTCGAAGCAGGTATAAGCGAAACCGCCACGAAACCGTTCTCCATGCGCATATGCGAAACCTTCAATCCTGATGCCCGCGCCTGCGGGTATATGGATTTGATGTCGAGCGAATGGCTTGAAGCCAAGAAGCTGACCATATGCTTCCTATCACCCCTGGCAACCTCGTAAATGCGCAATTCCCCATCCCTATCGAGGAAATGCGACAGATATCTGAGCGAATCCACTTTTTGCGCCCAATGGTGAAATGAGAGGGTAGAATAAATAACTCTGAATTTTCTGCGGAATGGCACATAAGTACTAGATCCTAGTGCTGCTATGACTCCCTTCACGTTCTCCCTGCCTATATTCCTATTCAGCAAGTGAAGCATGTGGATTGAAGGCTCTACTGCATATACCTCCTTGAATATGTTTTGCCTGCGCAGAAGTATTGGCATTATGCCTGTGCCAGCACCCACGTCGAGCGCAACTGAACCCCTTCCCTTGAAGCCGTGCATGTCAGAGAGTGCAAAATCGTACAGTCTATTCGCCATTGGCATCTTTGTCATGAGCGAGTACATGCGCGAGCTCACATATCCGAAGCGCTCATCCCCCTCCGAATAATAGTCATCCATTGTTGCGCCTAAATATATTTAGCCCCAGCCAGATTCGAACTGGCGTTTTCAGGTCCAGAGCCTGACGTCCTTTTATGGTTGCGCATTGCAATGACCACTAGACGATGGGGCTATGTAATATAATGACAAGCGAGCTGCAATGCGCCCGTTAAACTGTCGCGCACAACATGCGCTAAAGACAATATAACATTGTAGGAAAACATATAAAAAGCGGTCGTGCACTCTGCAATTCGTGGATGAATTGAATGCAAACACTGCGACAAGATTCGATGGCAGAGCTATAAATACTTTTACCGAGGAACAGGCATATGCAAACAATCAGGGAGAACTCTTTCATCAAGCACGAGATAAAGGACATACTCATGGCAGACGCAGCGCTGATTCTTGCGTTCTCTATGGATTTTGCAATACACTCATCTGGGGGCTACCTGCATAATCTTTTGCTCTTCCTCCCTATATCCGCACTCGCAGTATCGCTGAGCTTCATACTGCACGAGCTCATGCACAAATTCGTGGCGCAGCATTATGGTGCGATAGCTGGGTTCAGGACATCAATCACAGGTCTGCTTGTCACCCTAGCTACTGGTGCGTTTGGCTTTCTACTGGGCATACCCGGAGCTACAATGATATATACCAATACTTTCACTAAGAGACAGAACGGCATAGTCTCACTCGCAGGGCCTCTGACGAATTTCGCTGTATTCGGCGCATTCCTCGCAGTGGATGTAATATTTGGCAGCTCTCTGGGGCCGTACTTGCAGAGCGCAATAGGATTCACGTTCTTCATAAGCATATTCCTGGCGTTCTTCAACATGCTGCCCATATATCCTTTAGACGGAAGCAAGGTGCTTGCATGGAACAAGGAGATATACATTGCAACTATGGGATTGATATTCATACTACTGGTATTCTTTGCAGGCGTATCATTGATCGAGATAGTGTACCTGATAATAATCGCGCTGTTCTTCTCGATGTTCTTCAGGGCGGGAAGAATGTTCTGAAGGCGAAAGGTGCAAAGCTCGCGCTAGTGCGATAAACATACAGGAGGTGCAATGCCCTCCCTTAACAAAACAAGACTCGCTGCGTGCTCGCTCAGCCTATGACCCCATTCTCTGTCGTGTACATGCCTATGTCCGGATATGCCCTTGATATATAGCTCGACCTTATGCCATATACCTCCTTTACGCCGCTCTTGTACGCCAGGTCGACCAAGCGCTGCGTTATTATGCCGTCGAACACCACCGCATACGCGTCCTTGGCGTTCTGCAGGGCCTGCACGAGCTCCCTTATCGGCATCTCCTCTATTATGGTGCCGTCCTCCCTGTACAGCCTGCCCCTAAGGGTATTGTGCAGCTCACCGAGAGCATCTATGTATGGCTTTTCGGGAAACTTGGAATTCTTTGCCTGCTGTTCTATCTTCGGTATGGAATCCATGCCTTCGCGCTCGCTCTCTTCCTCATCTATGCTCTGTATGCCGAAATCATTCCTCTGGGCAGCAGGCTCCATCGATTCAACACTTCCCTCATTTTCGAAATTCTGCTTTCCATGCCTCTCCAGGTTGCTCACTATCCTCGACGGGCTTATTATCGTGTTGTCGTCCTGCTGACGGCTCTGTTGCTGCTGGGCAGGTCTCTGCCTGTTCTGCTCATTGCCCCTCTGGTTGTCGTTGCGCCTGCTGTTGTCCTGGTAGCGCCTCTGGTTGTTGCCGTTCCTCGACTGGTCCCTGCCCTTTGAGTTGTGCAGGTACTGCTCCATTGGTATGCGGGTCCTTAATGCCTTTATTATCTCCTTCCTGGTCAGCTCCTCAACCTCCTTGCCGTCAGGCGCCTTAGCTATGAAGTCTATGTCAGCTACTTCGGCTATGCCCCTTATTATCATGTCGCCGCCGCGGTCCCCATCAACAAACACGGTCGCATCCTTCGCCGCGCATAGGTCTACTATTGTCTTCGGCACGCTGCCCGAAGCTCCTCCAACGGCAATGCAGTTCGTTATGTCGCTCTTCAGCAGGTTTATGACGTCTGCCCTGCCTTCCACTATTATGACCTCTTCGCTCTTGGCGACGTCTGGCCCTGCTGGAAGGTTCTCGCTTCCATATACGCCTACAGTGCTGGATTTAACATCAGATTCGACCAGGTCGCTTATCTCTTTGCTGTCAGGTATCTCTGTGGACAGCAACGTCTTGACTAGCTCCTTTGCCCTGTTTATTATCTTCTTGCGCTTCTCGCTGCGCGTGTCCTCTATCTTCTCTATCTTGAAATTGGTCTCAAAAGGTCCTACCCTGTCGACCGATTCTACGGCAGCTGCGAGTATGCACGTTTCCACCCTGCTCAAAGATGAAGGAAGATGCAGTTTGCCGTAGGTCTTCGAGCCAGAAGCCGAAGACTCTATCTCTATCCTGCCTATCTTGCCGTTCTTCTGAAGCTCACGAAGGTCGAGGTTTCCACCAAGAAGCCCCTCTGTCTGCCCAAATACTGCGCCTATTATGTCGGGTTTGTCTACCAGGCCGTTTATTTCGAACTTGGCCTCTACCATATATTTTACTATGTCAATGTATGTTTTTGCCATTACAATCAACTTTTCCAGTTGTAATAGCCATAAGAAGCAGAGCTAGCATCAACCAAGGTCGCGACTCATCAGACGATGTATCTACGCTTTACCGCCTTAGTATATTTAAGCATGTAAAAACCTTTATTAATACTAATCTACTAATTATGACTACTCTAATGATATATATTTAAATAGATATATAAACCTGTTGTGTAGATGGCTGGTCCTATGTACAAAAACACCATAGTCAACGTGATAATGCCAGTGTACAACGAAGGCAATACGGCATATGATATAATAACGCGAGTGCTGAAGCAGGAGAGTGTAGACAGGCTGATAATCGTGTATGATGAATCCACTGATAACACACTATCAGAGATCAAGAGAGCGATAGCGGGGTCGGAAAAGGCAATACTAGTATACAGCAGGGAGAAGCTCGGCAAGGGCCATGCGGTCAAGGAGGGCATGGAGAGGGTCAAGGAGGGCATAGTGCTCATACAGGATGCGGACGAGGAATACTACCCTGAGGACTATCCCAAGCTGCTTGAGGCATTTGACGAGAACCATCCCATCTTCGGCCGCAGGGCGGAGCGGCTGGGCCACAGCTACGTACTTGGCCGTGCTGCAGCACGCTTGCACACAATCATATTCAACATTCTCTACAACCAGAGGCTGGAGGACATCAACACATGCTACAAGCTCTTCGATGTGTCTATGCTCAAGGGAATCAAGCTTAAGGAAAACGGGTTTGTCATAGACCACGAGATAGCCACAAGATTGGCTAAAAATGGCTATAAGATAAAGGAAGTGCCGATAAGGTATAAGGGCAGAACATATGAGGAGGGCAAGAAGGTAGGCCCTATCGATGCAATAGAAGATACCATCTACCTGATAAAGGCTAGGTTCACTAAATGAGCGATTATATATGTTTGAGGGCAAGTTGAATGTTTGGATTCCGCAATAACGGGGCTGTTCCTCCAAAAGTCTACAGCGGCAACGAGGGCTACAAGCACGTTGAGCGGCTGTTCCACTCAAGCCGCAGCATCGACATAATAACACCCTACATCGGCATACAGTACGCAAAGATGCTCTACGGCCTAGCAGGCAGCGGCAAGCGCATACGCATAATAATTGCGAAGGGCCAGGATTCCAATTCCGCAGCAATAAGCTATTTCGGGCCAAAGGTGCACAGCAATATTCAGTACTCTCTCGCTTCCGCAGTTTCATTCATTGCATTTGTGCTGCTTTACCTAATGGGCCTGCCATATGAAGCCTTCATACTCCTACTTCTGTTCTTACTATTCACATTTCTTGCGTTGAGGGGGGCACCCCAAAATAGAAATATATACGTGAGGTACGCGCCAGGATTTGTGCACGAGAAGATTTACATAGGCGACAACGAAGCCATAACTGGCAGTGCAAACCTGACGTACAGCGGAATGCATAAAAATACAGAATACTTAGAGGTCATAAGGGATAGCGATAGGATAGAAGCATTGGAGAAGCACTTTAACACATTGTGGAACGGCTCCAGCAACATTTAAATATCTGCATATGTGCGGTATTATATGGGTGAGAGGTTTGGGCAATATCAAAACACAGTCTGCACTGGAATACATCATAACATATAGCTGGGCAATCCTGATAATAGGCGTTGTAGTAGGATTGCTGTATTTCTACGGTTTTGTATCACTGTCATTGAGGCCTTCGGGGTGCACCATAAACGGGAGTTTCTTATGTGAGGATTCAATGGTAGGCATGTATACACACAATGGCGAATACTTGGTGGGAATGCTGTTTACAAATACCAACCAGTACCCTATAAGCAATCCAACTATCAACGTGAGCTATGATGGATACAGCAGCGGCGGTTCAATCTGCGACAATGCAGTGATACCTGCCGGGGGTGCATTCCTCTGCGTTGCGGAGATACCATCAGACAAACTTGGCTTAGGTCAGTATGTGAAGCCTACCGTGTACTTGCAGGCTGGTGACTGTGCGCTCAGCAGCTCATATCTGGTCAATGGAAGCTGCCTAGACGCGCCAGTTGAGGCATTTGAGGGCAGCGCATATGGTTTCATAAGGTATCTGCCGAGCGATAACCTGTCCATATCGCTATCGCCTAGCAGCGCAAACTTCGCCGCAAACGGAACGTCGTACGGCTTGAAGTCGGTAGTGACTCTATTCGGATACCCGCTCAAGGGTGCCAATATCGGGTTCCATTCAAGCAATCCTACAATATACCTGTCGAAGACGAACGTGGCTACCGCATCATCTGGTGCAGCATATGATTACATTTCAAGCAACTATTCGGCATCTACAAACATCACGGCATCATATGCAGGCCTGAATGCAACCGCCACGATACACTTCAGGGCACCGTTGCTATACTCTTTCGACGAGATGGTCGCATCTGATATAAGCTACATAAGCCCCAATGCAATCGAGAATGCGATCATCACAATAAATAACAAGACATATTCGCTTGGCAACCTGAGTAGGACAGGAATTGTGCTCCTTAACGGCACCATGAACAACTACACGATTCAGGGATCCATAACAACGAACGGCACAGAATATGCATTCAAGAACATAACATTGTGCAATCTTTCATACACATACACCAACGGCTCGCTGCTCACATGCACGCAGCCTTCAATAAAGATATATTATGAGCCGGTCTACAAGCAGAGCGGCTCAGTGTACGTGGCAGACGAGGGCAGTTCACAGGTCAGCATAATAAACACCACGTCAGGTAAGGTTGGCAACGTCAGCGTAGGCTTCCTACCCACAAGCGTTGCGGCAGGAGTCAAGAACGTATACGCTACAGACTCGCTATCCGATGAGCTTAGCGCCATAAACGAGAGCACTGGAAATGTCAAAAATATTTCTGTGAGCATACTGCTGCCGACGTCAACCGCCCTGCATAAGGACAACGCATTCATAACCAGCATACTTACCGATATGGTATATGAAGTAAACCTTACCTCCGGATCAACTCTCGAATCCGCATCGACAGGCCTGCTTCCGCTGGGCCTGTCCGTGGGCAGCAATGGGTATGTGTACGTGGCCAACGCAGGCTCCGACAACGTGAGCGTATACAGTGTGTCGAGCTTGACGTTCCTGAAGAACATATCAACAGGACTATTCCCCGAAGGGCTGACAATGTCTAATGATGGCACCAATGCATATGTTGCGGATAACCTCTCATCAGAGATAACAATAATAAACACCACAACCAACTCAGTGCAAAAAACACTCAGTTCTGGGCTGTTCACTACCAGCGTAGCGGTATCTCCGAACGATGCTTTCCTGTATGCGACTAGCCTAGGCACCAACCAGCTATGGGTGATAAACGCAACGACGGGCAACGTGGTCATGAAGATACCGACAGGCATAGCCCCGTACTACGTGACGCTTTCATCTAACGGCGCATTCGCATACGTGGCCAACCTTCTTTCGGACAATGTGACAGCGATAAGCACCATCAATTATACTGTAGTAGGGTCGTACAATGTAGGCGTATTGCCTGTAAGCATAGCATACGTGTAAATATATGACTAGAGTGATGGAAATATGGATAGCTACGAAGACAGAACACCTAACTGTGCCGTTTGCGGCAGCAAGATGGTGGAGATACGCGGCTGCCACTACAAATGCATGAACTGCGGCAGGGAGATAGACTGCTCCGACCCGTACTGATGCAGGCAGCACAAAATGCCATGAAGCATGGCAACGTGCATTTGTTGCAGGAACCTTTTTAAAAGTGGCACCCTATGGTATAATGTGGTAGGATGAACGGGCAGAGCATAGGCGTGTATGCCGGAAGCTTCGACCCTCCAACCAACGGCCATGTATGGATGATAAAGGAGGGCGCCAGGCTTTTCGACAAGCTCATAATAGCGATAGGCGTGAACCCCGAGAAGGCGTATTCGTTCACCATAGAGCAGCGCGTGGAGATGTTGAAGGGCATAACGAAGGGCATGGACAACATAAGCATAAGGTATTTCGAGAACATGTTCCTGGTCGATTACGCAAAGAAAATAGGCGCAAAG
>JAJZZN010000001.1 GCA_021797575.1 Microcaldota archaeon | reverse complement strand
CTCCATGTCGGATATGAGTATGTGGTCGCCCTTGTTCACGTTGGCGTTGCCCCATGATATGGCCACAAGGTTTATCGCTTCTGTAGTGTTGCGCACGTATACTATGTTCTCTATCCCTTTTGCGCCGATCAGCTTGGCGAGCTTCTCCTTGGAGTTGGTGTATTCCTCTGTTGCACGCTCGGCTATCTCATATATGCCCCTGTGTATGTTGGCATTGTACTCTGAGTAATATTTCACTATAGAGTCGATTACCTGCTGGGGCTTCTGCGAAGTGGCTGCGCTGTCAAGGTAGACTAGCGGCTTGCCTGCCATCTTTATCTTGAATATTGGAAAGTCCTTCTTGATGCTCTCCACATCTATGCTTTCATTGCTTGGCATTGCCATCATCCTCGAACGACTTATAGCCTTCCTTTTCCAGCTTGCTTATTATTTCCGCGCCGCCGCTCTCCACTATCCTGCCCTCGACCATCACATGCACGAATTGAGGCTTCATGTATGATAGTATGCGGCTGTAGTGCGTTATTATCAGTGCGCCTGTGCCGTTCTCCTTCATTATCCTGTCGATGTTTGACGCGACAACTTTTATTGCGTCTATGTCAAGGCCTGAATCGGGCTCGTCGAGAATCGCAATCTTAGGCCTTTCTATGGCCATCTGCAGTATCTCGGCCTTTTTCTTCTCGCCTCCTGAGAAGCCCTTGTTCAGCGACCTGCCAACTATTCCCTCCGCTATCTTAAGGCTCTCCATGTTGCTGTTTATCTGCTGCATTAGCTCCTTCATGTTGACATAGCCGTCCTTGTCCAGCGCCTCCTTCGATGCGCGAAGGAAGTTTACAAAGCCTACGCCCTCAACTTCTACAGGGTTCTGGAAACCAAGGAATAGGCCCAGTGCGGCGCGCTTGTCGGTAGTCATTTGAAGTATGCTCTTGCCATCCACCAGTATATCGCCGGAGGTAACCTTGACGCTCGGATGGCCGAATATCGCCTTGGCCAGTGTAGTCTTGCCTGAGCCGTTCGGACCCATTATGACATGCGTTTCGCCGTCCCTTATCTTCAGGCTGACTCCGTGGAGTATCTCCTTTTTCTCTACATTTGCATGCAGATCATTTATTTCCAACAGCATAAAATCATCTCAATTTAATTAAATATAAACTCATCGTACCATCAAGTTGCAGGAGAATTTCTTATATGCTTGGCACAGTGCGCAGAGGCTTTTCTGCGCTGCTTTATCGTCTCCCGACATCTTGCTGTCTATGAACCTGTATACGTATTTGTCTGCATCCTTCATATTTAAGCCCTCCCTTGCATCGGTCCTTCCGGACAGGTATTTGCTCACCGCTGCCTGTGTTATGCCGAGCATAGATGCGATGCCGCTCTGCGTTATTCCGTACTTGCTCGACATTATGGCTGATGCGCGCGCCCTGAAGTAGGGCATCAATGTGTATATCGCGTCTTCGTAATCAGTCCTGTGCCTCATCTTTTTCACTCCTGTATTTGTAATGCCCCCTGAATATGTCAGATTCAGAATCGGCGAACCATAACCCCGAGCTGTTGAGCTTAGGCGTCTTGCCTATATTGGAACCATCCTTCATCTTTGCCCTTATTATTGCGGCGAACGCCTCCCTTGCCTGGTTGTTTCCGACGCTGCCTAGCTGGCTTGAGAAGAAGCCGTTGACTAGGAGCTCCTTGGCCTTTTCATTGTCCACGCCGTGTGTGCCCATGTAGAACAGCGCTTCCTCGTCTATCGGGCCTATGGCCGATGAATGCGTGGCCTTTACCTTGTTCTCGTCTATTGACATGGCAGGTATCGAATCTATTCGGGCAGACTTGTCGAGCAGCATGCCCGACTCTTCAACAAATGACCTTGAATCCTTTGAACCATTGACTATCTTTGAGAAACCCTTCAGGTAGCATGTTGCGCTACCCATGGCTGCCGCGCGGGTTGCCAGCCTGGCAGTTGTATTGCTCGATGAATTTACTATGTTGGTGTTTATGTCCATCTTCTGCCCGTCTGATCCGAAGATGAACTCGTTCACATCGATGGAAGATGAGTAATCATGCGCCTCTATGGTTCCGTGGGCCTTTGTGACGCTGCCTCCGGAATAGAAGTAATTCATCTTAAGCGACGAGCTTGCCAAAGACTTTGCATCATACATGTTAAGCACAGTTGTGTCATAGCTCTCGTTATGCAGCATGTTGATCTCGCACTTTGAGTAGTCTCCTGAAATTATGCGGTGCGAAGCTGCAGAGATTGTGCGCCTTCCTTCTGCTGTTGCATACCACTCGAGCAGGTTCAGCTTCGACCCCTTGCCTGTATTTATTATTATCCTTACGAGAAGCGGCTCGTTGATCGCCGCGAAGAGAAGGTTTATGCTCTTCTCCGAATCCTCTGGGACTTCTATCACTATGTCCTTCTTTGCATAAGCGTTGATGAGCAGGTTGTATTTGTCGTCAGAATTGACATATGCTGGATAATCGGGCCCTGCGTGCCTGATATCTGTGAACTTCACCGCTTTGCCTTCCTCACTGAGCACTACATTTCCGCTGGAGCCTATTATTGCGTCGAACGATATGCCCGAATCCTTGAAAACTGCATCATAGAATCTGCGGAGCTCATCGTCATCGTCGGGCTTGGCATGATTTGCATTCACTATTTCTAGCAGCTTCTCTGAACCTACAGGTATGTACCTCTTCTTGTACAGCTCGTTGGTCTCCTCTTGTGCAGCCATGTACCTGCCAACCAGTTCCTTGGAGAATTCTGCGTACTGTTCCATCTGCATCAGCCTATAGAGTTTGCTGTATCGAGCTTGATCAGGCGCTTCAGTTCGAGCGAATATTCCAGAGGCAGAGCCTTGGCAAGCGGGTCTATGAATCCCAGCACTATGGTGGTCATCGCTTCCTCCTCGCTCAAACCCCTAGACATCAGGTAGAAGAGCTCTTCTTCGCCTATCTTCCCGACCGTTGCTTCGTGCGTTATGTGTGCATCGTCCCTGTGCAGTTCCATGTATGGATAGGTATTTGTCTTGGATATGTCATCTAGAAGAAGCGCGTCGCACCTTACTGCCGATTTGACATTTGAAGCATCCTTGCCCACGTATACAAGGCCCCTGTATGATGTGACTCCGGTGCCCTTTGATACGCTCTTTGATATTATTTTGGATGTGGTGTTGGGCGCCAGGTGCAGCACCTTGCCTCCCGAATCCTGGACCTGATTGTCCCCCGCTACGGCTATCGAAAGTATATCACCTTTTGAGCCTTCCCCCTTCAGGTATACGCTGGGGTATTTCATGTTCGTCCTGCTCCCTATGTTCCCATCTATCCATTCCACGTACGCATTCTCGTATGCAAAGGCGCGCTGCGTTACCAGGTTGTACACGTTCTTAGACCAGTTCTGTATCGTAACATAGCGTATGTGCGCATCCTTGTGCGCGACGAGCTCCACGACTGCAGAATGCAGCGATGAGCTTATGTATACTGGAGCTGTGCAGTTATGCACTGCAACGCCGTCGGCTACATAGCTCTCATCTCCTTCAACACTAAAATTATACACGTCCAGCCCATGCACTGATTCAGAATGTATATTGGTTATAGGCACAAAAGCGTAATTGCCGAAAACCCTGCCGTGCGATGTTTGGATGGGCACCTGCGCAGTTGAGACTAAAGAGACAGTACCGTCTTTATTGTAGCTTTTTGAGGTGTCGCCCAGCACACCCATTAGGTTGGCAAACCATACAAGGTTCTCACCGCCTACGTATACGCAGTACATATCGTGCCTGTTCCCATTGCGTTTTTGCTTGTTCACACTCGATAGTATATTGAACCTGAGCAATATATTGCGCAGCTGCTTCGCCAGCGTGATGGATATCGTATCTATCCTGAACATTCTCTTGGCACCGTAATCATATCTCTTATCCATGAAGCTGCCGTCTCCGCGCCACATACCCTTTATTAATTCTTTTTGCTTTTCTATGGACTCGTGCATTACCCACTCCGGAATGTGCTTGTTCAATGCTCCTTTCCCGAATTCATTGCTAAATAATTCTGCTGCATCAGTATCGCAGAGAACTATGCTTATCCCGTTCTTGTATTCCTTCTGCACTATGGGCTTCTTTCCGAAATACTTTTCAAGGAGGGATGCAACATCGTATATATAGGCCTTCTCACCTTTGTTGAAAGTGAAAGATATGTAGTTTTGATTGCTTTTGCCAGTAGTGCTGCCCTCCGAGAGATAATAACCTATCAGCCTGAAGAAGCCTTCATCAGTAGTTAACGTTACTATTTTCTTGACTTTATGCCACCTTGCAGATGTTTCTATTTCGAACTTCCTCTGCGGGCTGCTGACAGTATGCCTGTCTATCGGTATGGCTAGATAGTCGCCTTTGCTAAGAGTGCTTGCTGTCGCCCATTCCACCTTCCATTGCACATTCCTGTATTCTGCATTGTTCCTTCTTGATATTAAGAATGGATGTTCTTCTGTGGCATTGATAATCGTTGTTGTATCTCCCATATATGATATATGGAAAAGTTTGCCTTCGAAAGGCCTTACCTGCGTGTGGTACACCCTTTTATAATTGCCGGCATGTGTAAGCACCAAGTCCCCGGGCTCTATCTGCTCTATGGGCTTGCTCCCGTCTATAGTTGTTATCTCAGTACCTTTTGTAAAGCACCCTTCGATGTAGGTCACGTCTGCGCCCTCATCAGCAATTATGAGCGTGCGCTCGAACTGCCCCGCCTTCTCGCCATTTATCCTGAAATATGCCTGCAGCGGCATTGCGAGCTTCACGCCTTTCGGCACGTATATGAATGAGCCGCCGCTCCACACTGCAGTATTAAGCGCTGCGAACTTGTTGTCTGTAGGTGGTATCACGGTGCCAAAATATTTCTTCACGAGTTCTGGGTATTCCTTGACTGCGGTATCAGTATCCACGAATATGACACCCTGCTTTGTAAGGTCTTCGCGCAGGTTGTGGTACACGACCTCTGAATCGTACTGCGCCTCGGCGCCGGCAAAGAATTTCCTCTCCGCTTCGGGTATGCCCAGCTTGTCGAATGTCTTCTTAATGTCCTCTGGCACAGACTCCCATGAGTCGCTGCTCTTGTCCGTAGGGCGCATGTAGTAGTATATGTCGTCGAAGTCGATCTTGCTCAAGTCTGCGCCCCATGTGGGCATGGGCTTCTGGGTGAACACCCTGTAGGCGGACAGCCTCTTTTCGAGCATCCAGTCTGGCTCGCCTTTTATATGGGATATCTCGCGCACTATGTCCTCCGAAAGCCCCTTCCTCGTCTTGAACTTGTACTCTATCTTGTCGTTGAATCCATACTTCTCCTTGTACTCGGCCTCATTCGAGCCCACAAATTGTTCTTCCAAATTTCACACCATCATTATAACTGAGTTATAAAGATAGTCCTGCTCTTCATATTTAAGCCTTATGGTGGAAAAGGCGACGGGTATTACAAATTGCGTCGCCTAGTGGGGTTTTTGCTTTAATTAGTCACGGCAATGGGTTATGCAGAAAGGCGCACGGGCACTACCACCATACAACTGCTTCAAGAAAATGTATAAAAATAGAGCGTGCAATATTGTATGAAGGGTGAAAGCACAAGGGCGGCGCTGCGCTAATGCTTTGGCATCGATGCAGGCTCTGTGCTCCAGGTGATTGCATGGCAAAGAACAATTTTTCAAACGAATTTACATACAAGAAGTTTATAGAGGAGGGGAAAGAGGCTGAATTCGACAGGCTTTTCGACGAGGCGGTGCAGAAGGCAAAGCAGGGATTCGGCAGTACGTACCATATGTACATTGGCGGGAAGGAGGTCGATGCGGGCTCTGTACTTACAGAAAGATCGCCCATAGACGGAGCGATAATAGGCTATTTCCAGAAAGGCACAAGGGAACATGCACGGATGGCTATAGCAGCTGCCAAGGACGAGTTCGCAAGATGGAGGCAAGTCGATTACAAGGAGAGGGCTAGGATATTTAGGAAATTTGCAGATGTTCTAGCAGCGAACAAGTTCGATGTCGCTGCGATATTGAGCTTGGAGAATGGAAAATCGCGCTATGAGTCTATAGGAGAGGTGGACGAAGGCATAGACTTCTCAAGATACTATGCAGGCGAGTTGGAGGCGAACAAGGGCTATGCGAGGAAGACGAGCCTTGAGGAGAGCAGGCAGAAGGTATCTGCGGGCTTCCAGGGCGCACCGTCCAATGCTGAGAAGGTCAGCATAGTGATGAAGCCGTACGGCGTGTTTGGAGTGATTGCGCCTTTCAATTTCCCCATATCTATATCTATAGGAATGAGCATCGGGGCTATGATAACAGGCAATACCGTGGTGTTCAAGCCCTCCTCTTCCGACAACATGACCATGCTGACAGGCTTCAAGATATACCAGCTCCTCAAGGAAGCTGGGCTGCCGGATGGAGTATTCAACTACATCACCGGGCCAGGCTCGGAAGTCGGCGACGAGCTTGTGGTTAACACTGGCGTATCGGGGATAGTTTTCACGGGGTCGAGAAGCACCGGACTTAACATGCTTACAAAAACATACGGCGCGGGTAACCAGAAGGCCTTCATTGTGGAGATGGGAGGCAAGAACCCAGCCATAGTTTCGAAGAACGCCAACCTTGACGATGCCGTGTCAGGGGTGTTGAGCGCAGCGTTCGGTTTCGCCGGACAAAAATGCAGTGCGCTCTCCAGGGTATATGTGCACGAATCGGTGAAGGAGGAGTTCATAAGCAAGCTTATAGAGAAAACGCGTGCGCTAAAGATAGGCGATCCCATAAGCAAGGACGTTTACATAGGCCCGCTGATAAGCGAGAGCGCATACAAGAGGTATGTTGAGTCGATAGACAAGATAAAGGAGTCGGGAAGGCTGCTCTACGGGGGCAATACCGTAAGCACAGGATTGAAAGGGTTCTATGTCGAGCCTGCGATAGCCGAGCTGAGGCATGAGCACGAGCTCGTGCACAAGGAGCTCTTCGTCCCGATACTCATTGTAATAGGGTACAAGAATTTCGCTGATGCGATATCGATGGCAAACGACGTCGATTACGGCCTCACTGCAGGCCTTTACTCAAAGAACAGGAAGGAGATTAGGGAGTTTTCGGATGGCATAGAAGCAGGAGTTGTATATATTAACAGGGCAGTGAGCGCAACCACCGGCGCGATAGTAGGGCTGCACACGTTCGTTGGATGGAAAGGCAGCGGGCTCACAGGCAAGGGCACTGGCAGCAAGTTCTACCTGCAGCAGTTCATGCGCGAGCAAAGCATATCCATAACGCAGGGTTGAGCATGGGGCTGATTCATTTCCTGCAGAAGAGGCAGGTCTACAAGGAGGTAAATGTGCGCATAGGAGGCAATGTGCTGAAGGCGGAATTGTCCGATACATTCGTGAAGCGGATGATAGGCCTGATGTACAGGGACGGCTTGGAAAAGGACCACTGCATGCTTTTCGATTTCCATGGCAAGGGAAAGTATGGCATATGGATGCATAACATGCGCTTCCCAATAGATGTGTTGTGGGTGGGCAGCGATATGAGCATAGTTGATACGCTTTCCTCGGCAAAGAGGTGCGGCAATATACTAAGGTGCAGGACTTACAAGCCCAGCAGCCCAGCGAGGTATGTGATAGAGCTGCCTTCGGGCTATATAGCTGAGAGAGGCATAGCTGCGGGTATGAAGATATCCATCGATAGCGAGTGACAAAATAAGCAGGAGTGCCAAACAGCAACATGATTTCCCGCCGCCATGGCAGTACACACATGTCGTGAGCAGGCTTAGCTTCCGAGTTCGGAATGGGATCGGGCGTTTCCCTGCTCCTATTACCGTTTGGCGTTACTATATTGCACACCAAGATTTTTATGCTTTTCCAGACAAGTCCATTAATATGCAGGCAATGGGGCCGCCTTTTACAGATGCGCTGCACGATTTTTATGCGGATATACAGTTCGGCATATTAGCTTTTTTAAATTATTCTGCAGTAAAAATGTAACTAAAACGGCGCTCTGGAAAGAGCATAAGCGGTTTAGGTAATCATATGACAAAATATGTATTAGTTGCTGATTCATCTCTGATATACACTTTCAGGAATTTCCCGTTGCTTGACTTCCTGCCTAGCGCACCAAAGGCTGCAGTACCTTCTACGATATACAAGTTCCTCAGGGGCAATCCGCCTGGCACCTATCCTGATGGGCAGCTGCTACAGGCACCGTACTCTGTGAGAAAGCTTGAGGCAGCACTGCTGCAAAAGCATCCCAGGGAGGATATTGCCGTTACCGATGTCAATAATGCCCATAGGTTCATAGACAACAATACCGAGATAATAGGCGTGTCTACTATGGACCCGTTCGGCATAGGGCCGTTGACGATGTCGTATGCTGCGCTTTTCGGGGGCGATTTTTACGCCTGGGTCAGGGCGGAATGGGAGGACCTGATAACCAAGATCAACGCCTTGAGGAAAGGCAAGAAGGCAAAGCTCGTAGTTGGAGGCCCAGGAGTATGGGAGTTTACAGTGCTCAGGGAGGATTTCGAGAAGCAGGGCATCGATTATGCTGTGCAGGGAGAGACCGAGGATGTCATAAACGAGCTTTTCGATCAGATAGTGCAGGGCACTGTTGACAGAGGGATGTTCGAGATAGGCTACACCACATTTGATGAAAGCTTCCACATGACCACTGTTAACGACGAGAAGTTTATAGCAAGGACCTCATACGGCGCTTATCCCAAGCTTGAGCAGATACCAACCATAGTAAGGCCCACCATAAAGTCCATGGTGGAGATAATGCGTGGCTGCGGAGTCGGATGCGACTTCTGCGAGGTGACATTGCGCCCGCTCAGGTATTACACGCTCGACATGATAAAGAAGGAGATAGAGGTGAACATTGCAGGCGGAGGTGACAGGGCATGGCTGCATTCCGACGAATTCTTCGGGTACAAGCACGGCCAGTTCTTCGCACCTGATGAGGATGCGCTGACCGATGTGTTCAACATGGCAATGGGCGTAAAGGGTGTGAAGAGCACCAATCCTACACACGGCAGGATATCAATACCCGCAGGCTTCCCGGAACTCATCGAGAAGCTTTCAAAGATAGCTAAAGCGGGACCAAGGAACTGGATAGGCGTGCAGACAGGGCTCGAGACAGGAAGCGAGGAGCTGGCGAAGAAGCACATGCCTGCCAAGACTCTGCCGCTTAAGATAGGAGTTGATGGAAGCTGGCACGAGATAGTGCTCAGAGGAGTGCAGGTCGAGACGAAGAACTATTGGAGGCCTGCGTTCACTGTGCAGGTCGGCCAGGAGGGAGAGACCGACGAGGACAACTGGGATACCGTTGCGCTGATAAACAAGCTGAGCAACTCGTATGTCGATGGAAGGCCTTTTGAGTTCACAGTAACGCCAATGCTCAACGTGCCGCTGGGCAGGATAAAGGCGAGGAAGCTGAGCGACGCGCTGCTGACAGAATCTATGTTCGCCGTGTATTACGCATCCTACAGGCACCTTGCAAAGATGGCATCAAGGGATTCCGGGTCGGAATCGAAGGGCAATCCTGCCACAAGGATGGCCCTGACTGGAGTCATGAACCTTGGAGGCTACGCAATGATGAAGTTCATAGAAAGACTTGCAAGAAAGCACGGCGTGGACATAGAGAAAGCAAAAACTTGGGGAGTGGGCAGCAAGAAGAAGATAGAGAGCATAAGCGAAGCGATACAGGCAGGCTAGCCTTTGCAGCAGTGCCATGCCCTATTGGTATGGACCCATAGCCTATTTGCTTGCTCTATCATATCGGCAACCTATTTATGCTTTTTTTGATAACCTTCTGTGAGGCACATGAAAGCTTTCCGCAAAGGAAACTCTCAGATAGAGTTTCGTCAGAGTTTCAAGTCGCAGTCCGCGATGGAATACCTCATGACATACGGCTGGGCGATACTTATCATCGCTGTCGTTTTAGCAGCGCTTTTTGAATTGGGCGTATTCAACCCGATGACATTTGCACCAAAGGCTTCGCCTGGATCATGCCAGGTGGTGAGGCCGGATGGCGCGGGCACGATTAACTTCATCTCACTCTCAGGAGAATGCAATGGGGAGCTGCCGCAGTATGTGGCGCAGTTCAACGGACGTGATGGGAGTACATGGACAGCAAGCGGTGCCATAGGCCCGAACGGCTACGATGCAGCATATATAGTATTACCTAAAGTATTCAATCCATCAACTATGGATGCTCTTACATACACAGCATGGATCAAACAGGGGGTTTGGGCATCAAACGGGGGCGGAGGGATTATAGGAATAGGCACTGCAGGTTTTCAAACAGGATATTGCGGTACGCTTTGCTTTCACCAATGCAACAGTGGAGATAGTGGAGTGTGGTTCCCTTTTACACCAAACGGTGGCCAATGGTATTTTGTTGCTGTGGCGTTGAATTCTTCACAAACAGCTAACACCCTAAATTTTTATATAAACAATTATTCTGCTTCTACTACAACGGCAGAGTTGCCGACGAATGGATATTCTCGCATAGGTGCTATAAATTGCTTTAATTACTATTTTAATGGCTCGATTGCAGACATTCAAATCTACAATACTGCGCTATCATCAAATAGCGTTAGGGCATTGTATAGTGAAGGCATAGGGGGTGCGCCGATAGACCTGCAGAACTTGGCGGCATGGTATCCGCTCGATGGCAACGCAGAAGATTATAGCGGCAACGGCAACAACGGCGTGCCTGCAAATGTTACATATACGAGCAATTGGTACTCGGGATACGGCGCGCCGTGAGTGGTTTAACGCTTTGCGGATGACCGAATATAGGAAGGTATAAGCATCACTCTTGCCTATTAAAAGGCCTTCTTAACCTACCTTTTCTTCGATATTTTGTCAAGCACGTAGTTGAGCACTCCGCCTATCCTGTAATACTCTATATCGAGCTCTGAGTCGAGCCTTACCCTGCCTTTCGTTGAGTGCTCTTTGCCGTCGGCCTTGCTGTAGTAGCGTATTTCAACATCGGCTTTTGGCTTTATGCTGTCGTTTATTCCTATGCTTATTGGCTTCATCGGGTCTATTGCAAGCTCTTCATATCCTTCGCCGCGCTTGAATTCTACAGGCAGCACACCCAGGCCGACAAGGTTGCTCCTGTGTATGCGCTCGAAGCTCTTCGCTATTACTGCCTTTACGCCCAGCAGCATGGGGCCTTTTGCAGCCCAGTCCCTCGAGCTTCCTGAACCGTACTCTGCGCCTCCGATAACAACAGACGGCTTGCCCATCTGCTTGTATTTCATTGCTGCATCATATATGCTTGCCTCGCTGCCTTCCGGCACGAATATGGTATAGCCGCCGACCTTGCCATTGAGCATCAGGTTCTTTATCTTGACGTTGGCGAAAGTGCCGCGCATCATTACTTCGTGGTTGCCCCTTCTCGAGCCGAAAGTGTTGAAGTCGCTTATGCTCACTCCCTTAGACATAAGGTACTTGCCAGCAACGCTGTCAGAGCCTATGGCCCCTGCTGGGCTTATATGATCAGTCGAGAGGGAATCCCCAAAAACGCCCAAGACGTATGCGCCTTCTATAGGGCTTATCGCATGCTCCGCCGAAGGGTCGAAGGAATCGAAGAACGGCGGCTTCTGTATATAGGTGCTATTGCTGTCCCAGCCGTACGAATTGCCTTTTGGATATTCAAGCGAGTCCCAATGCTTGTTGACGCCGAATATCCTGGAGTATTCATTGGTAAACATGTCAGTAGAGACCGCATTCTTCACGACTTCAAGTACCTCATCGTTTGTAGGCCACACGTCTTTCAGGAACACAGGCTTGCCTGAGCTGCTTGTGCCCATTGGCTCCTTTGAAAGGTCCTTGAGCACTGTCCCTGCAATGCCGAACGCTATTACAAGCGGAGGCGACATCAGGTAGTTTGTGCTGACATCGGGGTGTATCCTCGCCTCGAAATTCCTATTTCCAGAGAGTACGCTTGCAGTCGCTATCTTGCCCTCCTTTATGCCCTTTTCTATAGGACCAGGGAGCGGGCCGCTGTTGCCTATGCATGTCGTGCATCCATATCCTACCAGCGAGTATCCAAGCTTGTCAAGGTATTCAAGCAATCCGGCCTTAGACAGGTAGTCGGTGACTACCCTTGATCCAGGTGCAAGGCTTGTTTTTACCTTTCTCGGAACCTTTAGGCCAAGCTCTACCGCCTTCTTTGCGAGCAGGCCTGCTGCGACCATCACGAACGGATTGCTGGTGTTGGTGCAGCTCGTTATTGCTGATATTACAACATCGCCATCCATGAGCTTCTCGGTTGTCCCGTCATCATAGCGTATTTCTACGGCCTTAGGGGACCTGTGCGTCTGCACATCCAGTCCCTTGGCAAGGTTCTCGGCTTCGTCTGCCCACCTCTCCTTGTCCTCTTCGCTCGGCTTCTCTGCGCTCGCATCTATCTTCAGGAACCGGTCCTTGAAGCTCTTTCCTATTTCCTGGAGCGGCACCTCGTCCTTGGGCTGGCTCGGTCCAGACACGCTCGGCGTGACAGTGCTTATGTCTACCTCCATCACATCGCTGTATCTTACGTTTGAGTAGTCGGCATCGAACATTCCCTGGGCGCGGTAGTATTTCTCCACGAGCTCCAGCTGCTCTTCGCTCCTCCCTGTGCTCCTCATGTAGCTTATCGTCTCCTGGTCTACAGGGAATATTGATATTGTAGCGCCGTATTCGGGGCACATGTTCGATATCGTCGCCCTGTCAGGAAGCGAAAGCGTTTTGGCACCCGGGCCGAAGAACTCTACGAAATATCCCACTACTCCTTTTTCCCTTAGCTTCCTGGTGAGCGTCAATGCAAGGTCTGTCGCAGTGACCCCCTCCTGCATCCTGCCAGTAAGCTTGACTCCCAGGATCTTTGGCACTGGAAGGTTGACGGGCTGGTCCAGCAGGGCAGCCTCGGCCTCTATGCCACCCACTCCGAACCCAAGCACGCCTAGGCCGTTTATCATGGTCGTATGCGAATCCGTGCCTATGAGCGTATCTGGGAACGCGATGCTGACTCCGTTTGATTCTGAGAGTGTTACGCACGTAGCTATGCGCTCAAGGTTTATCTGGTGGCATATGCCTCCTGAAGGCGGTATGACGGTGAAGCCGTTGAACGCTTCGCCGGCCCACTTGAGCAGCGAATATCTCTCTTTGTTCCTCTCCATCTCCCTCTTCTGGTTTATCTCAAGGGCCTCGTCTGACATATATGAATCTACCTGCACGGAGTGGTCTATTACCAGATGCACAGGAAGCAGCGGCTTCACTTTCATTGGGTCTTCGCCCCTTTCCCTGAAGTATTCCCTAAGGGCTGCAAGGTCTACAACCGCAGGCACGCCCGTGAAGTCCTGCATCAGTATCCTCGAAACCTTGAACGGTATGTCCCGGTCTTCCGGGTTTTTGGGGTCCCACTTGAGCATAGACTCAAGGTCGTCGTATGTGACTTCCTTGCCGTCGTAGTTCCTCAGCATCGATTCGAGCAGTATCCTCGCCGAGAATGGCATCTCTGATGGGTCAGAGATCCCTAAGCCCTTCAGCTTATTCAGGGAGAAATAATGCACGGACTTGCCGCTTGACATTTTAAACTCGTCTTCAAACTTTGATTTGTCAAATTCCATCTATTCACCACAATAGGCTTATCTATTAGCAGCAGCATAATGCTATATATTTGATTTCTGTTCTATGATTAGCGAATTACAAAATATGATTTTCATGCTGCCGGATTTGAACGGGCTAAGAGCCAGGAGGAAGGCGCTTGGGATCAGCCAGCAGCAGCTGGCTTCCGAAGTAGGGATAAGCCAGTCGCTACTGGCCAAGGTTGAGATGGGCAGCGTAGTACCTAACTACAACATTGCCAAGAGGCTGCTCGATAAGCTTGAGACCCTGGAGCATTCGCACGAAAGAACAGCAGGAAGCGTGATGCACAGCAAAGTTGTGGCGCTTAAGGCATCAGGCACGATAAGGCACATGACATCCATAGCCAAGCGCGAAGGCATATCGCAGTTCCCCGTCTATGACGGGAAGGCCATAGTGGGGTCCATAACAACCAAGGATGTCATGGACATCGACGGCAGGATAAAGGTCGGGAGCGTTGCCAAAGCGCCTTTCCCTACAATATCAGAGGATGTGCCCATAAGCACAGTAAAGGAGCTTCTCAGGTCGAGCAGCGCTGTTCTTGTTGTCAGAGGGTCTAAAGTCGTGGGTATAATTACCCCTGAAGACATAATATGATGGGATTGCTTCAAGATGCCGATGGGCTATGCAATCTCAACAACCTTGTCCCTGCTCAACGCACCGGATATTATTATGATGTTCTGCTTCTTGACGTGAAAGTATTTGGATAGCAGCGATATGGCCGCTTCGTTGGCCTTTCCGCGATCCGGCTTGGCTGTGACCTTTATCCTATATGTGCCATCTTCCAAGCGCTCCATGGCGTTCGACTTCGAATTTGGCGTTACGCGAACTTTTATTCTCATATAATAAGCCTTGCATAGGGGCTATACATTTGCCCCGGTTATCACTGCAGCCCTTGCGCCCTTGGGCACGCCTATGCCGTTGCGTATGAACGCGAGAGGCGCAACAGCTGCGAGTTCCACTGTCAATCCATATCTTTCGGTGAACGACTGCTGCTCCTTGGCCATGTCAGATTCGCTTACTGTTTCCATTGCCCCGCTATGCTTTTGCATATATTCAAGCGCCTGGTCGCCGAAAGTTGGGTAGCCGACTGCTATTGCATCAGCCTTTGTCCTGGGCATCTCGTATTCAACGCCCTTGCTGCCTTTAAACGCCTTGTACAGCGGGCTGCAGGCTTTTGCCTCTACTCCTACCACTGCAGGCATTCTCGCAGACCGTTTTGCCGCGCCAAACTCTTCTATGGCCTTGAAGGTGCCGCTGAGAAGAGTAGCATTGCCTACAGGCACTATAATCGAATCGGCGCCTATGCCGGATAGAAGGATTTCATAAGCTATTGTCTTCTGACCTTCTTTCCTGTAGCAATAGTCGCCAGCCAGGAACGCACCGTTGCGCCTTGCGTAAGCTTCTGCAAGGCGCTGTGCCTTGTTGAAATCGCCATCAACTCGCGTAACGTCGGCATCGTGCGTATCGCGTATGTCGCGCACCTTGTCCCTGCTTGCATTGCTGCTTATGAATACCTTCGCTTTCATTCCGTAGAGCCTTGCATAATACGCAACAGAATACGCCATATTGCCCGTAGACGCGCATACAACCTCCCTGTAGCCGTAGTCATGCGCCTTGCCCACTTCTATGACCGAGCCGCGGTCCTTGAATGAATGCGTAGGGTTGCCAATCTCGAG
>JAJZZN010000017.1 GCA_021797575.1 Microcaldota archaeon | reverse complement strand
CAGGTTGTCAACAAGCATCTTCCTGCTCTTTGAATAAACATCTTCATTTGGGGAGCCCGGATTGCATAGATATGGTATATGCGCGAAGGGTTCGAGCGAATTCCTGCGCACAATGTCCCTGAACTCTGATGATGCTTTACTGTCAATCTTAGAATTCGACCACGACCTGGAGCTGGTGGTAAACATTTGGAACACCGGATAGCCGTGCAGCGCAGCTTCCCTCGGCGCGTTGGCTACCGAACCCGCAATCGACATGTGGAAACCAAACTTCAACACTGTATCACCGAGATAAAAATAAAGAATACCGCTAATACCTGCGCTATAGGTTGCTTTAAAAAGGTTGCATATTAATGTGTATTACGCGGGGTGTTTACTTGAATAAAAAAGGTTTCAGCTATTACGATATAGAGCAATTCCTTAGGGAGGCGGGTGCGGAAAAAATAAACGAAAAAGCAATAGTGAGCTTTGAGGAAGAGCTCGAATCAACAGTAAAGGAGCTGGCAAACGAGGCCGTGATGTATGCCAAATATGCCGGCCGCAATACGCTTATAACTGACTGCGATGTCGATATGGTAAATTCTTGTGGCACCAAGAAACTTTATATCGCCAATAGGCCGCCGCGCAAGAAGAAAGCAGTATTAAAGAAAGGCATAAGGGTCCGAAGGGCAATCAGTCAGACCTCATGATTCTCATTCTAATGCTTTAGCATGTTCAGAGCATGTCTATTTTTTGAAGCAGCGCCTTGGGCAGTTCCACTGCCTTCCATTCCTTCTTGTTTATCGCTACCTGCGTTATGTAGCCATCGCATATGAGATCCCCATTCCTGAGTATCTGAAAGTCGAATCTCAAAGCCTTCCTGGACAGTTTCTTGGGTCGCAGCACAACGCTTAGATTGTCCCCCAGCCGCGCAGACTTCTTGTACTGCGCCTTTGATTCAACAACCACAAACCAAGTATCATTGTCGAGAAGGGGATAGCTGATGCCTAGGGTCTCGCGCATGAAGTTTTCGGCCGCATCAGTGAAGAACCTATAATATCCAGCATAATGCACTACTCCCTGCGCATCCGTGTCGTATATCCTTACCGTATCCTCAAAAACGAAATCTTCAGCCATAATAGGTATTATGCACCCTACAATATAAAGCTATAGCTGCCATGTTTTGCAGCAATTCACTTTGCAAACCTGATATAGATCCTGCGGTATTGCAACAGCACAGATACGACCAAAACCGCTACTATTGCAAGATACAGGTATAAGAAGGGCGATGCAACCTTTGCGTGTACGCTGTAACCTATCGAAATAGTCAGGACCAGGCTCAATAATCCCATGAAAGCTATCACCAGCCCATGCACAGTAAATATCATGCTGAACGCAATGCTTTGGTTATCGTTGCCTTCCTTATCGCCAATGCGGTAGAACAGAGATGGAAGGTTCATGAGATACGGGTATTTTTAGAATAGCGTGTATCTGTACCTGATAATCAAGAGCAGCAGTATGGATACGAGTGTGAACACCAGCGGCGCGATAAAGAGCGCTAGCTTGCCAGTGATTCCGAAATAATAAGCACCCAGAGCCCATGATAAGAGGACAAGCAGCAAGCCAATCGCTATGAGTGCCTTTGCTACTCCTTCTAATCCATATCTTTTAAGCGTTCTATTAGCCATAAATGTACTGCCTAGTCAAAGTTTATATAACACACATATAGTAAATCAGAACAACAGATGTCACTGGATTTGCATGTGCTGCGTTATTTTGGCAAATTCTTTGCAAATGCCCGTTTGCGGATATTGCGCCGACATGACGTATCAAATTTGTATATCCTTAGCCGCCTCCTTTATATCGTCATACGCTTTGTCTAATTCCGGAGAAGGCCCCTCCCTCCAATACCCATTCTTCTTCGTATTATATGCCTCTGGGTCATTGTATACGGGTATCACATGCATATGGGCATGGAAAACGCGCTGCCCTGCAGCATAACCGTTATTCATTACATTCTTTACGCCGATAGCATGTAATTTGCTTAGCATCACACCATTGAATTCCTTTGTAAGGCTAAGCATCTCAGAGAATGTTTCTTCTGGCATTTCATATATATACCCTTATAATGGGCTTTTGGTATAACAAGAACATGGCCTTTTGAAAGCGGGTGCTTGTTGCGTATCACAATACAAGAGCTGCCTTCATAAAGCACTGAACCACTATTGAGTCCATCAGATTTGCAGAACACACATTTTTCACTCAACGTCCATCACCCTCCTGATCTCTGCCGCGATATCTTTGTCCTTTTCGGCACCGAACGGTTTCCCCCCAACATTGAATTTTGAAGAATCGCTATAGCAAGGTATAAGCTCAATGTGCATATGGCTGCTGCATTCATCTAGATTATTCATCTCGAATGGTACGCCTTCAATTATGTAGAGTCCAAGAAATCCTAAGTTTTGCATCTCCCCTTTCTCTATTATGAGCTTGGTGGCGTCCGGCCAGAAAACTAGATTCAGGGCTGTGAGGGTGCTTTTTACAATCTTTGCAACCATTCCGAGCTCATCAGAATTAAGTGCGGCGAAACAATGGTGAAGATAAAATGGCTAGGCCCTGCCGCATGGCTGGTTGAAGGCTCGAGCAAGAGCTTTATAATAGACCCGTTCCTGTCACAGGATCCAAATTCAGCTATGAAGCCAAGCGAGATAAAGAAGCTGGACTTCATATTCATCACGCACAACCACTTCGACCATATAGGCGACGCTGTCGCTCTCGTGAAGTCTACCGGCGCCAAGATAGTCACAACATTCGAGACCGCGCAGATGATGCAGAAGTCTGGAGTTCCTGAAGCGCAGGCAATCGGACCTAAAGCATATAGTTCAGGTTGCCAAGAACGATAGCGGTAACAGTTTTGTAATAAAGAAGACAGATGTATTGAAGAAGGGCAAGATGAACATAGGGCAGATAATACTCGAGCTTACTGAGCACGGAGATGAGAAGTAATATAATAATTAACTTTAATATAACCAAAGATTTTATGGCTGAAGGAATTGTAAGTGTCGCAAGCGACGACGGATTTGATATTGTGCTAACGAGGGCAATCAAAGCAATAGAGAAACGCAACATATCAATTTTTGCCGTGATAGACCATAAGAAGAATGCCGCGGATAAAGGAATGGGGATGAATGACGCAACTGTTATCCTTTTTGGCAGCCCTGAAGCAGGTACAAAGCTAATGCAGGAAAAGTTAAGCATTGCGATAGACCTTCCACTAAAACTTCTTGTAAGCAACGAAGATGGCAAGACAATGCTAAGCTACTACGACCCGATGCACCTGGCAAGAGAGCACAAAATTGACCGCAACCTCGACGTGATAAACAAGGTTTCAGGGCTGCTCAACGCAATCGTGATGGAAGCGGCAGGGAAGGCTTGAGGCTTTTATGTCAATAGGCACAAATCCCACCTCTTGGATGAGGTGCATACCCTATTGTGCATTGTCTAACTGTATTGCTGTGCATGCTGTAGGATAAGATAAACCTGATTCATATGCGTGAACAATAAGTTACTTTTATTATTTTAGCGCCCTTGCCGGGATTTGAACCCGGATCACAGGCTCCGCAAGCCCGTGTTCTATCCAAGTTATACTACAAGGGCACTAGGCAACATCAGTGCAACATACAATTTATTAATGCTTACATACCTATCAATTTATACCTTATGTAGCATGCAGCTTATTCACGCTGCAATGCCCAGACAGATAATGGTGGAATGAATGTACCATACCTATATAACGCTGCTGGTTCCGGCATTGCTGGCATTCATCATAACAGTGATAGCCACAAGGTTCATCATAGGATACATGCTAGAATCGGGCATAACTGGCATGGACCACAACAAGGGCAAGCGTGCAATAACGCTGCCCAGCAGCGGAGGCATAGCTACTGCTGTCGGTTTTACCATCGGAGTGCTAGCATACGCTTTTGGAGGTAGCTTCCACCTATACGTGCCTGTCGCTTCGCTAAGATATCTTTTCGCCACAGTAATCGCTGTGCTTCTTGTAACTATAGTTGGCTTCCTTGATGACCTTAACGTAAGCAGGAAGATGGTCCGGACCACTGACATGATGGATACACATAAGGGTCTCAAGCAGTGGCAGAAGCCTCTGTTGACGCTTATGGGTGCGCTTCCATTGATGGCAATAAACGCGGGCGTATCGATAGTAAGATTACCGTTTGTAGGAAACGTCAATTTCGGCATTTTCTACCCGCTGATAATCGTGCCCCTTGCAGTCATATTCACGGCCAATGCGTTCAACCTCCTCGGCGGCTTCGATGGCATAGCGAGCGGCACAGGCGCCCTTGCAAGCCTGGCGATGCTCATATACAGCCTGGTATTCGGCACCTACATCGGCACTCTGGTATCATCTATACTGTTTGCAACCCTGCTCGGGTTCCTGATATTCAACCTGTATCCTGCGAAGATAATACCTGGCGACAGCTATACCTATTTTGTAGGCGTCGCACTCGTGACTGACATGATAATAGGCAACATGGAATCATTCGGAGTGATAATATTCATGCCGTGGATAATCGAATTCTTCCTGCATCTTAGGCGCAAGTTCAAGGTCAAGGACTTGGGCATAATGCAGAAGGACGGCACATTCAAGGCTCCATACGGCAAAAAGATATACAGCCTGACGCACATAGCGATGAACGTCTTGAAGAAGCCCTATGAGTGGAAGGTATCGATGTTCGCATGGGGCGTAGAAATAGGGTTCATAGTTATTGCTTTTGCGCTGAAGCTTCTGAACCTACTGTGAGCCTGCATTCATGCAGACGGCTCCTTATGCCGCCCTTTCTTTGCCTTCTCGTCGCTGTGTTCGGGCAGTGCGAATACCATTTGGTCGAAGTCTTTGCCTTGGCTGAATTCCTTGACCACTTCGCTCTTCCTTATGGTAAACGAGTTTCCCTTACTTTTCTCAGCTATCTCATATATATGCTTTAAGTAGAACAGGAATGCTTCCTTGTTGTGCTTCCTTATCTCACGCTTATAAGCCTCGCATATGGGGCACGTATGCCTCTTCTTACCCGGTTCGGTAAAAAGGCTTATCACTATCTTGTCCTCCATTCATCTTACCTGTGTGTTGTAATATACTTGTTCTTGTAAATATTTATTGGTTTTGAAAACTGCGCACGCATACCCAGCCCAGAATTTTTGCAAAGTTATTTATTCATAAACTCGGATAGATGACTAGACATAACATATTGAGTGGTATTATGCAATTGAGCTGGCTTATAGGAGGTGCGCAAGGTCTTGGCGTCGATACATCCGCCAATATATTCGGCGACGCTGTAGCAAAAAGTGGCTACTACCTGTACGGAAGCAGGGAATATTATTCAAACATAAAGGGCAGGCACAGCTACTTTACAGTCATGATAGGAGATAAAACAATGAACAGCATATCGGAGAATGTCAACATACTTGCTACATTCGATTCCGAAACTGTATTCCAGCACTTCTACCAGGCGAAGGACTTCATAATATACAACAAGGGCCTTGAGACCACGCAGATAGAGATGGTAAGGTCGATGGAGCCGGAGATAATAATGGAATCAGAGTCCATGCTCGAAAAGGCAGGACTTGGAACAACTCTCATCGATGCCGTAAACTACGCGCAGAAAAAGGGTGCCAAGCCGATAGCCATAGACTATGTCGGCGAGCTGGACAAAATAATAAACGCGCTTAAAATATCGCCCCCTATAGCCGAGCGCGCCAAGAACATAATTGCAATATCCGCGACATATGCGCTTCTCGGTCTTGATAAGAAGCACATGCTTGATGCCGTGCAGTCCCGCTTCTCCAAGAACGAAACCTTCCTTAAGCTTAACTTAATGGCTGTCGATGCTGGATTCAAGTACGCAAGCAGTTTCTACAACCTAAAGGACATAGATGCAAATAAAGCGGTGAAAAGGATACAGGCAGACGGCAATACCCTTTCGGCAATAGGGAAGGTCGCAGGAGGCCTGCGCTTCCAATCCTACTACCCAATAACCCCGGCAAGCGATGAAAGCACCTACATAGAGGCGAACCAGATCCTCAATCTTAATGGCTCCCAGGACAAGGGAGGAGTTGTCGTCCTGCAGACTGAGGACGAGCTGGCTGCAATAAATGCAGCAATAGGCGCAGCACTGACAGGTGCAAGGGCTGCCACTGCTACTTCCGGGCCTGGATTCTCATTGATGTCAGAGGGGATAAGCTGGGCGGGAATGAACGAGGTCCCGGTGTTGATAAGCTACTATATGAGAGGTGCCCCAGCGACAGGATTGCCGACTAGGAGCGGCCAGGCTGACCTGAAGTTCGCGCTCAACGTAGGACACGGTGAATTCCCAAGGATAGTGATTGCCAGCGGCAGCCACAAGGAGATATTCGGCGATGCATCATGGGCGCTGAACCTCGCCGAAAAGTACCAGACCCCTACAATACACATAATGGAGAAGACGCTTGCGAACGCATATTCCATACTCAACGTAAATGACCTTAATATAGATAGTGTCAAAATTGACCGCGGCAAGCTCGAGACGAACCTGGAAGACTATAAAAGGTTCAAGATGTCCGATGATGGGATATCGCCGAGGGCATTCCTTGGGCAGGCCAGGATGTTTTATACTGGCGATGAGCACAACGCCTATGGCCACATAGACGAGTCAGTCACGAACAGGACAGACATGTATAAGAAAAGGCTCGTAAAGCTTGATACCGCAGACAAGGAGATACCTCAGGAAATGAGGTTGAGGCAGTTCGGAGACCAGAACTCAGAAACTGTGCTGCTGACTTGGGGCTCGCCCAGTGGCGTAATAGAGGACACAATGGAAGACATGAAGAAGGAGGGCATATCAGTGCTTGCCATACAGGTAAAGATGTTCAGCCCGTATCCAAAGGAGCTCATGCAGAAGCTTCTGGCGGGCAAAAAGAGGGTAATAGCAATAGAAAATAATTATAATGCCCAAGGCGCTGATGTCCTTACAGAGAAAACGGGCATAATGCCAACAAACTACATATTGAAGCTTAACGGCAGGCCTATAATGCGCGAGGAATTCATCGAAGCGATGAAGGCCATAATGCAGAAAGGCGAAAAGACGGTGATTCTAAATGGAGGAGCTTAAAGACGAAGAATTCAATGATTGGTGCCCAGGGTGCGGTGACTTTGGCATATTGAGGTCGGAAGACGTAGCAATAAAGGAGCTCGGCCTAGACCCGAATAAGATGGTAATAGTGTCTGGCATAGGGTGTTCCGGAAAGGCGCCGCATTTCGTCGCCGAGAAGATATCAGGCGTGCATACGCTGCACGGCAGGTCGATAGCATTCGCAACTGGAGTTAAATTGGCTAATCCCGACCTAGAAGTAATAGTCGAAGCAGGGGACGGCGACACGTTCGGCATAGGCGTCGGCCATTTTGTGAGCGCAGGCCGCAGGAACATAGACATGACAATAATGGTGCATGACAATGGGGTATACGGCCTGACGAAAGGCCAGGCATCGCCTACGCTGAAGAGAGGAGAACAGACAAAGTCCCTTCCGAAGCCCAACATAAACGATCCAATAAACCCTATAATGCTTGCACTAGCATCAGGCTATACATTCGTTGCAAGGGCATTCGCATACGACGTCAAGCAGACAACCGAGCTGATAAAGGCAGCGATAAAGCACAAAGGGCTTGCTTTCATAGACATATTGCAGCCATGCCCAACTTACAATGACATCAACACGAATGAATGGTACAGGCAGCGCGTCTATAACATTGACATAGACGCATCAGTGAAAACAGAAGAAGACGTGCAGAAGAAGATGGATGCTGCAATAGACCTGTCAAGGCAGACAGACAAGATACCCATAGGCATATTCTACCAGAACGAGCTCGTGCCAACGTACGAAGCAAGGATAAAGGAAAACATACCGAACTATCCTGCAATAAACCCAGCGAACCAGAAAATAGAAGGCAATGGAGTGTCAATCACTTCTGTAGACAGCTTCATGAAAGCCCTTACTATATAGTGTAGAAATGCAAAAGGTCAGGAATCTCCGCTTCCGCAGCTGCAGTACCCATACTCATCTATCCTGTTGTTGCATATTGGGCACTTCACATCGAGGTACTTAACCTCATGAAATTCTTTCTTATACATCTTTACGTGTGCATCCTCTTTGTCAGCCATTCATTCACCAATGTTATTATGTGCACCCAAATATAAAAGAGTTACGAGTCCATAATGCCTTTTATAACTTGCTCAACATATTCTAATCACAGCTACAGCAATACTTTTGGTTATCAATTTACAGGTGAGATTTTGAGATATCTAAGCGAAGACGAAGGCAGAGCGTTGGAAAAATACGTCGACATGGCGCTGGATTTGGCAAAAAAGAGCGATTGCAAGGAGTCGAACTACGGCGTCATAATATTCAAGGGTGACAAGGTACTGGGCAAGGCCTATAATTATGTCCCCAAGCTCGATAATTACTCGTGCGATGTGTGCCCAAGGCACCACATGGACGTGCATAAGGGCGTCGGCTTCGAAATATGCTTCTCGATACATGCGGAAGAGGCAGCCATAAACGACATGCTCATAACAAACCGCCATAGCATAGAGGATTCAAAGGGCGCAAATATACTCATAGTCCGGATGAAAGACGGAAAATTCGACCGGCCACGCGAGCAGAAGCCCTATTGCAGCAAGTGCAGCGGAAGGATATATACTCAAACGCTCGCCGACGAGGTAATAATGTGCATCGATAGAGGCTTTGTAGCATTCGGCAGGGAGGAGTACCACATGGAAACCATGAAGAACCTCACAGAGAACTGGAGAGGGCAATTGCACATAACTGAGAAATGATCGGATGAAGGATTTCATAAAGAAGAAAGAGGATTTCGAATGCGAAATCTGCCACGCTGAAGTAAAGGGCAGTGGATACACTGATCATTGTCCTGCATGCCTCTATAGCAAGCACGTCGATATTAATCCCGGAGACCGCATGTCCGATTGTGGCGGCATAATGGAGCCTGTGCATGCAGTCAATGAGCGCACGTATATAATGATAACCTACAGATGCACGAAATGCGGTGAGATAAAAAGGGTAAAAGCTGCAGCGGGCGACAATCAGGGCAAGCTCGAGAGCATGCTGGGCGTTAAAGCTTCTAATGCTATGGGGAAATGACAGAACCAAAGGAATAATATGGCATCAAAGCATGCAAGCGATGAAAAATCCATAGAAAAGAGCTTCAAGTTCCTAGTGTACTCTAGGGCATTCAGGAGCATAGGCATAATCTATATGACCCTTGCCATGCCTCTGTACCTTGCAGTTCTGGGCGTCAGCCTCCTCGACATAGGATTTGTGGTGGCGGGCATGATGGCATTCATGGTCGTGGAAACCCTTCTCCTGGGCGCAATGGGCGACCGCTACGGATTCAGGCATGCATTGCGAATTGCTGAACTGTTTCCCCTGGCTGGGGCACTGGCGATATTCCTATCTACCAACATATACGTAATCATCATAGCGATAATAATCGCAGGCATAGGCGGCACTGCAGGAGGAATGCGCGGAGGTTTTTCACCTGGCATGACCGCCCTTATTGCTACCAATTATCCAGACGAGAAAGCGCGCGTCAGGAGATACGGTCTTCTGAACGCCGTGGGTTCGGCCGCATCTGTATTCGGCGCACTGCTCATAACACTGCATGGATACCTGAGCGGCTATATAGGCTTCGCTGCCGCTTTCCGGTCCTTATTCCTAATTGCGGCTTTCCTTATGCTTTTATCATTCATATCGCTGCTCTTCGTGAAAGAGTCAGAAAGGCCGAAGAAAACCACCAAGGTCATGAAAAGGAGCAGCCTCAAGTACATATCGAAGATAATAGTCGTGAACTCCTTCAGCGGTGTGGGCTTAGGCTTGGCGCTGCCACTGCTGCCGCTTTGGCTCGAGCTCATGTATCATGCCAATACATTCCAGATAGGCACACTATTCGGCGCGTCGTATATACTGACTGCCATAGGCTCGTATGCGGCATCAAAGTTATCCTACAAATACGATGCGCTCAATGTGGCATCGATAACCAGGGGCCTGAACGGCGCGCTTCTCATAGCGATGGCATTATCCCCCTTCTTCCTGCTTGCAGGGATAATATACTCTCTGAGAGCGCTCAACGCGGGCTTCGGCAGCTCAAACCGCAATGCAGTTAATGTGCGAGGCATCGACAGGGAGGACTTCGGCACCGCGTCAAGCGTGCAAGGTGTAGCCACAAGGGTGTCGCAATTCAGCTCCGCGGCATCTGGGTACCTTATGGATGTATCACTGCCTATACCGCTTGAAATCGGCGGCGCATTCCAGATGGTAAGCGGATTGCTCTACAAATATATACTGAAAGGGTCCAAGCCAAGCAAATAGCAGATAGTGGGCTACCTGGTCACCGATTCAGCCGCTTTCTTGGCCATCTCATAGTGTTCGTGGGCCTTTTCGTTCTTTTCAAAATACTCCCTTATAGGATCGAGTATCTCATTGAGCGCCTCGGCTGTAGCATTTTTGAGGTCCATTGGATGTATGCCGCCCTTTGCGAATGCGCCTTCGAGCTCCTGATATGATTGGAATTCCAGTGTGCCGCCATATTCTTCCTTCCTCTTTATGGTAAGCCCGCCAAGCTTTGGGAAAATCACATACCTGCATATCTCAAGTATCGGGTTTGTCTTGATGTCGCCCTGCTGGCAGTATGCCTTGCTTATCTTCTTGTTGACCTCATCTTCTGTATTGTTTATGAAGATGGCAGTATCCGGCTTAGACTTCGACATCTTGAACGTTATCTCATTATCTATGCCCCTGTTCTCATCGAAGCCACCGCCCATCCTGCCTCCCTGCTGCAGACCTAGGAGAAGGTGGTGGTGTATTGCGACAGGTGCGGGCCTTCCGAGGTCTTTGGAGATGTCTCTAGCCAGCATATTTACCTTCCTCTGGTCCATGCCCAGCTGGCAGATGTCGACGCCTTTCTTGTCGTTTAGCATGAATACATCAGTCGCCTGCATCAGCGGGTATATAATCATGCTAGGGTTCTTCACATCGCTTTCCGTCCTTCCCATTATGGGCACGCTGCGCATTACCCTGTTTATGGTAACGAGCTTCGATATCTTCAGCATCATCTCCCAATACTCCATATCATCCATGAGCTTGCTGGTCCACACAAATTTGACATGCTCCGTATCTATGCCGCACGCTTTCCAGCCGTCTATGAAGTATTCCCCTGCCATGCGTATCTTTTCCATATCTCCTCCTAGCTTGTTGTTCAGGTAGGCGAACCAATCAGCTATGTACATTATCGATTCTATCCCTGCCTTTATGAGCTGGTTTACCTCTAAGACGCTTGCCAGCCCAGTACCTAGGTGCATGAGCCCGGAAGGCTCGAAGCCGTTGTACATCACTAGGTGTGCCTTCTCGGAGAGCATGCTGCGCAATTCGCCTTCTGTTATAATCTCCTCAGTCAAGCCCTGCTTTATCAAGGATAATTTTTCTTCTACATCCATAAGAATCCTCATTGGTATTGGTGTGCTAAGGTTAAAACCCTTTTGTGTCATGCCTTTGACAGCCTAAATACCCATCAAAAAGGCTTAAATATCTCCTAATGCGCGTTAATAAGCACAGGCGTTTACGATGGATGATACTAAAAAATACCCCCTAGAAGTGCATATCGACAAAAATATCATAGAGGAGGGCAAGGCGCTAGCCGGCAGGAAAGACGTACCGTTGCAATACGGGATAGAGAATGCGTTAAACTTCGTGCAATATCCGTATACAAATGAGGATTCGAAGGAATTGGCAAAGGCCTTCAGGGTAAAGGACCCGGATGGCAAGCCTTTCATAAGGGGCAAGAGAAGCATGCTCTTCATAGCTGGCGGTGCAGCTATAATGGGCAGCATGAACGACATACTCTTGAACAACCCAATCGATAAAATGGTCGGGATAGATTTGCTCTCAGCGCAGCTATGCAATTTTAAGTATCTTGCCAGGCGTGCAGCTGCCGAAGAAATGAGGGGCAAATCGTCCTTCTTGCGGCGTTCACCCGGTTCATCAAACACTTCAACAAATGCCATTAATGTGATTTACCAGAAACAGGAGATAGACGAGAAGCTGTTCGGCTACCCAATGGTAATAGAGCCTGAAGCTAAGCCAAGGAGCTACTTCTCGGTACCTGCAAAAGGACTATATCCTGCCAAGCACAATATAGAACTGGTAAAAGGCGACATAGTTAACTACCTGAAAGGCGTAGAGAGAAACGAAGCGCCAGATCTCATCTATACTTCAAACCTGTCTGAATGGTCAGGCGGCAAGATATATAGAGCGATACTAGATACTATAAAGTCGGAAGACAAATTTGCCCTGGGTACTACAATAGTGGGCACGCACCTATCAAAGACACTTATAGCTGTAAAGGTGCTGAAAGACGGCAAGCCAGAAATAGAGTCATATCAAATACGCAACTGAGGCACAGACTAGCAACTCTGTATAAGCCGCGAAACGTAAAGTGGGCCCGAGGAGAGTTGAACTCCTGTCTCCAGCGTGTAAGGCTTATGCACCTGTCTCCTAAAAGGCCAGTTTGGCATCATACCGTTGGACCACGAGCCCACTATTTCGATACGCTTTCGCAGAAATCATTTATCTTATTCAGGGAATACCCTAATATTCCTTTCGGTGGCAGCAGCACTATCCTGAAATGGTTAGGCGCCCCGAATCCGGATCCTCTTGTGAGCTGTATGTACTCCTTCTTGAGCAGCCTCACTACAAAATCCCTGTCATCCTTTATTTTGAGCATATCCATCCTGAGCTTAGGCAGTATGTAGAATGCGCCATTCGGCTTCACCACTTCAAGGTAATCATTCTTTTTCAATATATCATAAGAGTAGTTCACCCTCTTCTCAATCTCGCTGACCATGCTCTTTATCGCCTTTGAATGCTCCTTCACATTTGCCATGCCTTCAGCAAATGCGTATTCCGCGGGCGTGTTGACTGACAGCCTCACCTTTGCGAAATTCCTAAGCCTCTCCTGGAGTTCCGACGAAAGCCTGTCATTCTCTGGCAGAAGCATGAGGCCCAGCCTGAAGCCTGTGGCGTCGAAATCCTTTGATGCGCCATTGAGTATCATATAGGGCTGGCCCTTTGCAACCTTTGATATGCTGGTGAACTGTGCCCCGTTGAACACTATCTCATCATATATCTCGTCGCTCACTAGCAGCAGGTCGTTGTCATTGGCTATCTCTGCTATGTCCTCGAGTATGCTCCTTTTCAGAACCGTGCCCGTCGGGTTGTTTGGGTTTGTTATGAGCATGTATTTGACCTTATCCATCTCCTTATTCGCGCGCATTCTCTTTATCGACGCCCTGACGTGCTCTATCTCTATATTCCAACCATCCTTCTCATCATAGTTCTCAAATATGGGCTCCCCACCGGCAAGCTTCAGCCTGGGTATATACGCAGTATAATACGGCTTGAATATTATCGCCCTCTCGCCAGGGTTTACCATCACATCGTTTAGGAAATGCAGCGCCTCAGATATGCCTGCCGTGGCAATTATACCTTCGGAATCTATGTGCAGGCCGTACATCCTGCTGTACCTGCCCTGCACCGCTTCCTTGAGCTCGTCTATCCCTGTCGCGTCTGAATAATATGTCTTGCCGCCTCGGAGAGCCTTAACATAAGCGTCTATAATGTACTTGGGCGTAGGGAAGTACACTGGAGGGTCGCCGCGGTTCAGCTTTATGACCTTCTTTCCGCTCTTGTACAGCTGTGTAGCAAGCTCGTCCTCTTCAAGTATAGGGTTTATCGCGTAAGCGCTGCGTTCAGACAGTTTTCCCATATTATCACTCCTCATCCCATTTAACATATACTTCTTGTCAATGCGGGTTTATACGTTTTGCTGCCTACTTGTCGACCAGCTTGGCATCGTCTATCATGTACGTGCCCTCCCCTGTGCCTTGCTCTATATGTGCCTTCCCAATTTCTATCTTCTTCTTGAAAAGAGGTGCATCCAGCACAAACGATTCCGCCTCGCCCCCTTCAAATGTCATGTTTATGCCATACTTGTCACGCAGGGCCTGGAGGCGCCTTATCATGCCCCTGTCTATCCTCTTTCCTAGGAATGTATCGTCAAGGCCTTCCGCAGCCACTCTAGTCACTATCGCATTGAACCTTTCAGATACCTCAGTAAGCTCTTCCAGCGGATCAATATGCCATAGCGGAGCAATGTGCTCAATCCCGTGCTCCACGCATATGCCCTCTATGCGCTTCTTCTGGTATTCGCTTGCCGTTGCGCCCGTTATCACGGCTGTTGCCTTCGACCCCACTATCGCAGCCTCCAAATCGGCAAGTTCTGCCTCCTTCTCCCCCTCTGTCTTGAAGAACTCGTGCCTTATCCCCATTGCCTGCGCCTGCATCTCCGTGAGCATGACGTTGGGTTTGTGGAACATGTAGCTGTAATCGTTCTTAGATATCATGGATATGAGCAAATCTACCTTTCTTCCGCTCTCTACGACCTTGTGCAGTGCCAATGTTGAGTCCTTTCCGCCGCTAAATAAGCATGCTATCATTTTTTCACCACTGTCGAGGAAGGGCATATATCATTAAGTACGCATCTCTCGCAATGCTTAGCCCTGGCTGTGCACACGTCCCTGCCAAGCGCTATGAATAGGTGCGATATGTTGTTCCATTCCTTTGCATCGACATATTTCATAAGGCCCTCCTCTATCCTCTTCGGATCCTTAGACCTTGCCAGCCCAAGCCTGTTAGATACAGTTATGCAGTGCGTGTCTATCGCTATTCCCTCGTTTATGCCGTACGCATTGGATAGCACCACGTTGGCCGTCTTCCTACCAACTCCGGGTATCTTTATCAGCTCTTCGATGCTTCTCGGCACCTTTCCATCATAATGCCCTACTAAATACTTGGCCGCTGCCACTATATTCTTGGCCTTGCTGCGGTAAAGCCCGATGCTCTTTATATAGCTGCGCACCCTTGTTGCATTCGCATGGGCCATCGATTCTGCAGTCCCGTACTCGCGGAAGAGCCCTTTGGTGACTATGTTTACCTGCCTGTCTGTCGTCTGCGCCGACAGTATCGTAGATACGAGCAGCTCGAAGGGGTTTGTGAATTCGAGCGATGTCTTCATCTCCTTCCTGTACCTCTGTTTCAGGCGCCTCTCCACTTCTCTGATGAATGCCCTCTTATCCGTTCTCTGCATGGAAAATACCTTGTATAATTGCGGTATTATATTCGAATTATAAAGATAAATACCTTGATTTGGATGTGTAATTGGTAATATGGAGGGCAAGATGCGACTGCTCACTAAGGAGGAAGCCGGAGCAATGGTAAAGAAGCTCGAGGAGAGCTACCCTAATACGAAGTACTATCTCGATTTCAAGACGCCTCTAGACCTGCTGGTGGCGGCAATACTCTCTGCGCAGACCCACGATGAGCTTGTCAATAAAATAACCCCTGGATTATTCGGCAAGTTCAAGAGTGCGAAGGACTATGCCAGCGCATCAGAGGCGGAGCTGCTGAAGTACATAAAGCCTGTGTCATTTGCTGGCAACAAGGCTAAGAACATAATCAACGCCGCAAAGACTATCGATGGCAAGTACGGTGGCAAAGTGCCCAGGACAATGGACGAGCTCATATCGTTGCCCGGGATAGGGCGCAAGACTGCCAACACAATACTGATAAACGCCTATGGCATAGTCGAAGGCATACCAGTAGATACATGGGTAATAAAGCTCTCGCCAAGGCTGGGCCTCAGCATGGAGAAGAACCCGGACAAGATAGAGAAAGACTTAATGGAGAAAATAGACAGGAAGTACTGGCACGATATAGCATATGTGCTGAAAAGGCATGGCAAGGCGCTCTGCAAGGCTATACCCGAGTGCAGCAAGTGCCCAGTCAAGGATATGTGCCCGAAGAATGGAGTGAAGAAAGCGATATGATGGAAATAATAGCAGATTTGCATGTGCACTCAAAATATGCGATGGCGTGCAGCAGCAACATCACCATAAAAGGCATGGAGGCAACGGCGCAGGAAAAGGGGATAACGGTGCTAAGCGCCACAGATTTCACGCATCCCCTATGGATAAAGGAAATAGAGGATAATCTGGAGGAGGATGGGAGCACGGGCCTTTACAGGGTGAAAGGCTCTAGCTCCGGTGTAAGGTTCGTACTTGGCACTGAGCTGTCAACCGTCTATACTGGGGACGACAACAAGGTCAAAAAGATACACCATTGCGTTCTCATGTCGCGCCTTGACAGGGTTAAGGTATTGAATGACATGCTGAGCAAATGTGGAAACCTAAGCGCTGACGGCAGGCCTACATTGTCTGTCAATGCTGCAGAGCTCGTCGACATAATCAAGAGCGCTGATCAAGATTCCTTCATATTCCCTGCGCACGCATGGACGCCATGGTTCGGTGTTTTCGGTTCCATGTCCGGCTTTGACAGCCTCAAGGATGCATATAAGGAGAGGGCCAAGGAGATATATGCGATAGAGACAGGCTTATCGTCAGATCCAAAGATGAACTGGAGGATATCGTCATTGGACAGGTATGCACTGATATCCAACAGCGATTTCCATTCTCTGCCCAAGATGGGCAGGGAGGCAAACGTGTTCGATATTAAGAGCAAGACGCTATCGTACAGAGGTATAATAGAGGCGATAAAGGAGAAGAGCCAAAGCACGTTCAAGAGAGATC
>JAJZZN010000028.1 GCA_021797575.1 Microcaldota archaeon | reverse complement strand
CATATCCATATATTGCTCAGCATTGGCGGCTGAGCCTGAATTTGCCTTCAGACAGGCTTATCCTGCCCTCCCTCCTGAGCTGCAGAAGGTACCATGACAGCCTGTCTGCGTTCATCCTGCTGTCGCTCTCTGCAATGCTCTCCAGTATCTGTTTTCTTGTAAGCCCGTCAGACCTCTCCAATGCGTGCAGGACCAGCTCCCTTGGGGAATCGCCGCTGCCATTGCTGTTCCTGAACGGCTTCCTCGTCTCCGCTTCTGCATACCTTTTTATCATCGAATCAAGGGCGCTGTCGAAATTCCCGTTTCCATGCTTCCACTCATTATCCCTCATGCACATAATCCCCGCTCCTACTATGCCGTGGTTTATGTTGCTGTCGCACGCCACATAGGTGGCGATATCGCCCAGAGGCTTGAAGAATTCCTCCCACACGATCCTCGCAGCAGCCTTTGGCACTATCAGGTATTCTTCCCTGTCCCTCGCTATCAGGCCCAGCTCGGCCAATCCATGGACGGTCTTCGCGACTCCCTGGAGGAACACCCCGGTGCTCTCGTATATGCTGTATACGCTGAATCCTTCCTTGTTTCCTGCGGCATTTATTGCCGCTACAACTCTAGGTATGACGCCCTTTATGTAGGGCCTCGCCTTGGCCAGTGCCTCTATTCCGGCTTCGCCTATGCTCTCGCCAACTATCCTGTACCTTATGTCCTTGTCGGGGTCCAATACCCTGCCCCTATAATACCCCTCGATATAATCTATGATGCCTGATCTTGAGAGCATGTTCAGGGCGTGCCTAATGTCTATGTTCCATCCCCTCTCTTCTGCGCTTTTCATGAATTCCTTCCTGGCAATGGGCCTGTACCCGTTATGCGAAATGGTGTCAAATATAGCGTAAAGCGATAGCGAATGAGGCACCTTGCTCCGCGTCTCTGCGCCAAGCAGCGCAGTCAATGTGCCCAAGCCAGCATGTTCGCCGCCTGAGCGGGCAATCTCCTCAATGGTCCTGTAGCCCCTGGCTGCTGCCCAAGACGCAAGCCCCCACACATCCTCGTTAGCCACGTACCTTCCATCGTCCCCGCGTTCCAGGCATCCGACTCCGCATATGCCTGAATCCCTCTTGAGAGTAGCATAAAGCGCACTCTGCTTCACCGAGCCGAGAGACGTGAAGCGCTTGACTGCCCCATCGACAATTGCGCTGTAGCTGTCCATCCCAGCACTGTCATGCGCAGCTGCAAACAGGGCTATTTTGAGCGGGTTCGAGGCGTATATGTACATGTCCGACATGAAGCGCACGAAATTCTGGTTCAGCCCGCGGCGCGTTGACATGCGCTCCAGCTCTATTGCAGTGTCGTATACCGAGTCGTAGTGCTCGCTGCGCATTGTGTCAAGCAATTTCTGCACCCTCATGCCTACGTTTTCCGCATCTACCCTAGAAATCATGCCAAGGACATTGCGCATGTAAGGGTATAGGTTCAGCCTTTCGAGCTCACGGTACGCCTTATTGAGCTTCACCGGCGATATCCCCTTTGCATCAGCTATGGCTGCAGCAAGGCCCTTCTCATCCATGTCTTTGGCTCCATCGAGCCCGCCGACCAGCCCAGAGCCGATTAGCAGCCTGGCTATTATGGATTTTATTGCAATGGCAACGTTCGAATCGCGCTGCGTGGCCGTTCCTGCCGCTATGTCGTACATGAACGTAGCAGCGGTAGCGAAATCGTTCGCCTGGACTATGCTCGCGCCCAGCTGCGTGGCGAGCCTGGAGAACCCCATGAATATGTGATTCAGGGCCTCCTGCGACAGCTTATGCATTGAAGAAGCCAATCCCTTCAAAAGAATTCCGCTGCCCGCAGGTGCACCAATCTGCTCTGTATCCATAATCCGGGCTTTATTCAGCCAAATATATATGCTTTATAGTTGGATATAGACTGGACTCAAAGAACCAATGGCCTTCTTATGGAATTACTGACCGAGATTTTGATCTTCCTCGCCACGGCCTTTGCTATAGGCTCGGTGGGCAACATTGCTGGTATAGGCGGAGGCGTGCTGCTCATGGTCGTCCTGCTTTTCGTGTTCAAGATGAATCCTGTGCTTGCCGGCGGGTTCAGCCTTCTCACCATAATCGCGAGCACCGTTGCGGGTTCAGCATTCAACGCCAAGGCCAAGGCGATAGACAAGAAGCTTTTCTATGTTATTGCCATGGCTGCGGGCACGGGCGCTGTGATAGGGTCTGTAGCGAGCTATTTAATAGCCGTAGGCACCTTCGACCTAGCTTTTGGCTTCACCAGCCTGGCACTGGGCATATTCTCACTGGCTGCCACCAAGGCGGAAACGAGGAAAAACAGGAGCAAAGCCTATTTAAAGGAGAGCTTCAACGAATACAGGGTAGCTGGCGGCGTATTGGCTACCCCGGGGGCAGGGTACGGGACCGGCGCGGTATCGTTGATTGCAGGCCTGCTTGCGGGGCTGTTCGGCATAGGCATAGGTGCAGTGATGGGCACATTCCTGACTGCGATAAGGCGCATAAACCCTAAGACTGCATTCTCAACAGTTGTGGCCGCTATGATAATCACATCGGCCGTAGGCGCAACTACGCATTTCCTTAAGCCAGGGCTTGACATTTCAAGCATGGTGCTTGCAATACCATTGGTAATAGGCGGCGCACTGGGCGGCCTGCTCGGCGCATATGCATCGGCAAGGATAAGCTTCGTTGCTCTGAGGTCGTTCCAGGGCTATGTGATAATAATTTTCGGCATTATTGCTATAGTGTCCAGCCTGATGAGAGCATGACGCTTCCTCATTCGTCCCTGCGATTCGGGAAATCGTAATGGACGTCCCTCCTCCTGAGCAGGTTGCCCTCTGGATACTTTGAATAGACCTCGTCCTCTGTCATCATGTTATACATATCTGAGAGCAATTTAGTGGTTACATGCCTGCCGTTCATGTATTTGTACATCTCATCCAATGCTATTCCCGTAAGCCTATGGGGTATGGACCCGCGCAGGTCTGCAATATACCCTCTCTCCCAGAGCCATATGCCGGGATTGTCAGCAACCCTTATCAAGCTCCCTACACCTTGCCTTGTCGCCTTCTCTGCAGCTTCGCTGTCGCCCCTTGACTCGAATTCCCTTGCCAATGCGAGCTTATTGGCAGCATAAACCAGCCTAGGATTTATGCCCTTTGCATGCATTTCCCTAGTATCAAAACCGCTTTTGAGTGCTATAGATTCGGACATTGTATCACACTACAAGACGCGCTTATCGAAATATATAAATGTTTCCATTGGCTTTAAAAACGTTGCATACACCCAATGCCGCAGCGCAAGGCGCCATATGTAGGTGCTGCACATAGGACTGCCATGCCGCAGCATATAAATATCTCATGCATTCCAATACCCTGATTCCATGGTAGAAAAAAACGGCATACTCGAGGATAGGCCCTCGCGCTTATCCAATTCTTCTTTGAAAGCCACAAGGCTTTCAGAGCCGCATATAGCCGGCCTGGTGCCTGCCATGCGCTACGTGGCCCACAAATGTGCAAGCGCTGCACTGCTATCCGATTCTGATATAGCTTCCATGCTGGAGGAAGTGATGCGCATTTATGACAGCTACTTCGCGCATATCAATGTGCAAGAATCGGTTGGCATGCTGGAAGACGTAGGGGTGGCCCTGTCTGCTGGTGGGCGTTATGCGGTCTCCGCCAATCCTGCCAATCAAGACGCAGCGTCCATAGCAGAGAGAATTAGGGTATTTGACAATATGTTCAAAACAGCATCAGGCAGGCCAATGCCATCTACATACATGTTTGAAATGCTTGCCACTGCGTGCAGATACGCCAAGGGGGGCACGTTCAAGATAATGGGCCTGTCGATATACGATCCTATGAAAAAAGACCAAAGCGTCCCTGTTCTCGGCGCGCTTAGAAAGCCCCAGGCAGGAGATAGCACAGCATTCATGCTAAGCCGCGAAGATGCCGCAGCGGTGGCGCGCCTGTCCCGTGCATTGCCGCAGAGCTCAGAATATTCGTGGGTGTATGCTGCGGATGTGATATCAAATGCCGCTTCTTTCATCAACGATTTCCTCCTGAATAGAAGCGCACCGGCATCAGTGCTGCTCGACTCGGCAATCGAGTACATGTCCAGAAATGCAAATGCGCTGAGGCGTGAAAACACCGGCGGCATAGAGAAAATGGCCCTTTCGCTATTTGTATCAAGGGCAAGCGCAGCACACCTTCTGGGCGGCGATGAAGTAACTGCGGGAATAGGGCTCGGCAAGAAAGTAGATGAGTACAAGGGCAACCTGATGGGCCTGCGCATATTCAGCTCGGCATTGGGCATCATAGTATCGCAGCTGTCCGCGGAAAAGGTTTCTGTAGAGGCGTCAAAGAATGGAGTTCTATACTTGAAGGGCAACAGGCAGCTTCAGATGGAGTATTTCACCAACAGGCTTGCCACTATGAGAAAAAAACTAGGCAGCGAATTCGAGGATGTGGAAGGCATAGCAATGGCATGCCTCGACATAGTTGTCAAGAGCGAAGGCTTCGGCAGCAACAGCGCCTTGATGAAGAAGCTCGACACTTTGAGGAAGGCCCTCTATTTCGGCTGGATAGCCTCAGTAGGCGACGACACTAAAACCGAAATGGATGACCAAACTGCGGCGATAATGGAAATGCTGAAAGCGTCAAAGAAGCTTGGCCAGAGCGCATTCTCATTATTTGTCGATTCTGTGTCGCTGATATACGGCCTTGGAGTGCACATGGAGAAGGTCGGCAGCCTGGTGTCGCTCACGAGAAATAAATAAGTTAGCTGCAGCAATTACGCTACAGCTAATCTGCGAGCAGCGACGCTATAATGTCCGAATAGCTCTCCTGCAGCTTCGAATAGTCCGCTCCGTGTATCCTGTAATACTCGTCTGTGGGTATTGACTTGTTGCCTTCTATGCTGCCTCCTACGTTGATCCTCGCATAGAGTTCGTTCACCATCTCTTCCGACGGACCTTCTATCTCCATGCTGTATTCTAGCATTGGGAACTTGTCAAGCTCTATGGTGAATTCGCCCAGGGAATACTCCTCCCTGTAGTTCTCGAAATAGTCGAATTCAGCCTCAGGCATGAGCCTGTGCACTATCTTGACCGCCTGCTCGAAGTCCGACACTTCTACCTCATATTCCAGCCTGCCCTCTATTCCCTTGCCTTTCTGCTCCTTTAGCGTTATCGTTGATTTGGCCCCGTCCGTCCTTACCCTTATCCATTTGGTATAATACTCTCCGGAAGCATCCTCAATCGGCTTCCTCACCTGGAAATTCACCCTCCTGAACTGGTGCCTGCCCACCAGCTTTGCGCCAACCGATGCAAGCCTTTCCCTCGCTATTTCAGGATTTACGCCGTAAATCGGCAGCTCTATCTCCTTCGCCATTCAATTACCATAATGCATGGGCAGGAAAAGTTAAAATAACGTTTAGGCATACGGGGGCATCAGCAGCTGTTCTCTATTGTTATATCCTGCGAATATGCACCAGAAGGCGCACCTCCTGGTATGCCAAGGCCAAAATACATGGAGTTGGAGCTTGATTTGTTGTTATGTATGAATACAAATCAGAGTAATACGTGGAGTTAATATTGTTTGAGCTGTTGTATTCATCGAGGAATATGCCGGATATGCCCGGCAGCGACAAGCCCGGCTTGGAATGGCAGGGCATCGTCCAGGTCGTCGAAGCTGCGCCAACGAAAATAACATCTTCTGGAGAAGGCGCTGTAATAACCGCAGGCGTGGCCAAGATACTTACCATATACTCTGCTGCGCCGAAGCCCACACTGCTGATATACTACATAATAGCAATAGTGGTTGTGGTGATAGTGATAGCTGCTGCGATATCCGCAGTCATACTTAGAGCAAGGCGCGCACAAGGATGGCGGCAAGGGCGAGCAGGACCGCAGCATCTGTAAAGAGTGCAAGGAAACGCGCTGCGAGGAGGCCCTCTGCAACAAAGAAGCCTGCGAGGAAAACTGCTGCTAGAAAAGGCCCTGCGTGCAAGAAGGGCGCTTCAAAAGCCAAAGGCTCGGCAAAGAGCACCGCTTCAAGGGGCAGTGCAAGAAAGCGCACATCACGCTCCAGGTAAACCGCTCATTCCTCTGCCCTAATGCTGCTTCTTCCAAGCTCATAAGCCCAAAGCCGTGTGCGCGAAACGTTATTAGCTTAAAGGGCTGCGCAACGCATAAATATTACTGCAGGCAAAGCCCCTTTGTCAGGGTGAAATAATGCCGGGTCTTACTAAGTTTACAGAGAGATATACTGATGAAGAGAAAGATGTGCTATCCGCATTTTTCAGCAATGTTGACAGCAACGTATTCGTATTGCAGGGCATGCCTGAAGTCACAAAGGCGGCGCTCGTAGCCAGGTATTCTAGGTCTGAGATGAGCATGCGAAGGCTTTTCCTAAAGGAGTTCGCCACAGATCCAGAGACCGGCAGCTATTACAGCGACATCCACGAAGCGATAGATGCGATAAAGAGGGCAAACAGCTTCTCGATAGGCGGGAAGAGGGCAAATGCATTCTTCAAAAGGGTATTTGCGGAATATGGCGACGATTCCGTGATAGACAACGCCGGAGCCCATATAGCCATTGAGGGAGTCGACCAGCTTGAAGCGAAATACATAGAGGACGGAAGGCTTGCCGGCTACATAGAGAAATCCACCAGGTATGTGGATTTCACATCAAAATACAAGCTCGACAATGAGGGGTACATAATAGGGAAGAGCAAGGACGGCACAGGCAGCTATCCTTATAAGGAGTATGAGCTAGTTATGCAGTCACCGCTATCCGGGGAATATACGCAGACAATGGACCTTCTGTTCGATTCGGTCAAGCGCCTGCGTGCCGATTTAGAGAAGTATCTGCTTGATTCGATGCCCATAGAAGAGGAAGTATTCTCGGTAAAGGTAAACGGAGTGCCGCAATCGGCAAAGTTCAGCGCAATACAGGCCGGAGAGGTTGATGACGCGGAGAACGAGGAGAAGCGCGCCCGTTCTGCATACAAGAGCTCCATAAAGGCAAAGTCGCTCGATCTCGCAAGGGGCCTGCTCCCTGCATCAACAATGACCAACCTGGGATGGTATGCAAGTTTCAGGAGCTTCGACCATTCGCTGAAGAAGATGCTGTCCTTGGACTACCCTCCTATAATACAGACAGCAACGCAGTGCTACAATGAACTCAGGAAGGACAACGAATACCTGATAGGAGGGGTCATGAGCCAGCACGGTATGGAGGAGATAAAATTCATGCGCGAGCAGCGGCTGCTCATGGAGAAGCTAGGGCAGGAAATAGACATGCTATATGCGCGCAAGGCGGATGGCAGCAGATTGAGCGAAGAGAATAAGGCAAGAATACTAAGGCGGCAGAGAGATGCCGAAAGGGATGTTGAACTCGTAAGTTACGAAGGCGACGAGAAGTCTCTCTACACAGTGGCTGCAGCAAGCGTATACCCATACAGCTCGTTGCCATTGAAGAGAATAATATCGCTTCTGAGGTCTGATGCTGGCAAATCATCAGACGCGAATGCAGAAGCCATAATAAGCGCCTCGGTGCAGGGCAGGACCAATAGGAGGCAGAAGCCCCCGAGGTCCTTCGAGAACGCCAACTACATAGAGGAATGGAGGGGAAACTTCGGCATATTCAGGGACCTGCAGAGGAACAGGTTTGCGCTGCAGGTGAGAAAGGAGCTCGGCATAGACGAAGGATACACCATACCTGCGGAGATATACAGGATAAATGCAGAGGATTTCTACAAGGACAAGATTGAGGCTGCAGCAAGCCTGTACAGGGACATGAAGGCCAGGCTCCCGCAGTTTGCGCAGTCTGTCGTGCCTTTCGCATACAAGCTTAGGTGGTACGCTTCATTCGACCTGCGCGAGGCCGTATGGATGCATGAGCTGAGGACCTCTAGGCAGGGGCATCCGGACTACAGGAAGCTGATGCAGGAATCATTCCACGAGCTTTCATATGCAAATCCAAGCCTTGTAGGGAGCAGCATGAAATTCATAGACCTTAACAGCTACGGCCTGGAAAGGCTCGACGCGGAGAAGAGGAAGGAGGGCAAGCTATCAAGGTTGTGAGCTTCATATTGGTGGTATAATGTTCATAGCGATAGACGGGATAGACGGGACAGGGAAGACGACGCAGGCGGCCAAGCTTGTAAAGAGGCTGAACGGCGAGGGATTCAAGGCAGAGCTCACAAAAGAGCCGACTGACGGGCCCATAGGCTCAATCATAAGGTCGATGCTGTCCTCTTCTGCAGAAAGGCCCTCGCTGCTGTCCCTGCAGCTTCTCTTCACAGCAGACAGGAACGAGCACGTGATTGCCTACAAGGGCGTCATGGAGAGCAAGGACGTAATACTCGTTAGCGACCGCTACTACCTTTCCACGGTTGCCTATGGTTCCGCAGCAGGCATAAGCGCGGAATACCTGAAGCTCATAAACAGCATATTCCCCAAGCCGGACCTATCCATAATATTAGAGGCGAAGCCTGAGATAGTCATGGGAAGGATCGATAGAAGGGGGCAGAAGGAGATATTCGAGCATGTGGAGTTCCTCAACAAGGTGCAGTCTGCATACAGGAGCGAGTTCCCCGATGCAGTATTCATAGATGCCACTAAGCCCCTGGAAGCGGTCCACGAAGATGTCTACGCTGTGGTTAAGAGTTTCCTGCACCGCTAGATCCGTCTTGCTGGATCATTCCTTCATGCTGTTTACCAGGAACTCGCCGAACTCCTTTGTCCCAAGCGGCTCGACTCCGAGGAACCTCGCTATGTCTGATGTAACCTTCCTGGACTTCATTGCCGCGCCTACTGCGTTCGCAACCGCTTCTGCAGCTTCCTTCCATCCCAGGAATGTGAGCATTAGCTCCCCAGCCTTTATCATGCCCATCGGGTTTGCTACATTCTTTCCTGCATATTTTGGCGCTGTGCCATGCGAGGCCTCGAACATGCCTCCGTTGTCTCCCACGTTGGCGCTTCCGAGCACCCCGATGTCGCCTATGAGCGCCCCTGCAGCATCCGATATATAATCTCCATTGAGGTTTGGCGCCAGTATCACATCATATAGGCTCGGCTTTGTCACTATCTGCTGGAACATGTTGTCAGCAATCCTGTCATTTATTAGTATCTTGCCGCTCGGCATTGTGCCGTTGTACTTTGTGTTTAATTCATCCTCCGTGACTACCTTGTCCCTGAACTCTGTGACTGCTACATTATATGCCCAGTCGCGGAACGCGCCCTCTGTATACTTCATTATATTGCCCTTGTGCATTATAGTTACCGATTTCCTGTTGTTGTCTATTGCGTATTTTATAGCCATCCTCGCGACCCTCTCCGTCTTGCTCTTGCTTATCGGCTTTATCCCAACCCCGGCATCATTGTCCACCTTTATCCTCATGTCTGATTCGAGGAACGATTTCAGCTTCGGCAGTTCTGGATCGTCGTACTTCCATTCTATGCCCGTATATATGTCATCCGTATTCTCCCTGAATATCACCATGTCGACGTCCTGGGGCCTCTTAAGCGGGCTGTCCAGGCCATCTATGTACTTGACAGGGCGTATGTTGGCATAAAGGTCGAGGAGCATGCGTATCGAGACGTTGAGCGACCTGAATCCGCCTCCAACCGGCGTTGTGAGCGGACCCTTGAACAGCACCTTGTAGTCCTTGAGCGCCTCCTTTGCCGCGTCTGGAAGCCCAGAACCGCTCTCTTTCTCTGCCTTCTCGCCGAGCAGAAGCTCAACCCATTCTATGTGCTTGCTCCCTTTGTACGCCTTCTCGACTGCAGCATCTACGACATTCTTCGCCACGGCCATTATCTCCGGCCCTATCCCGTCGCCATAGGCAAAAAGAATCCTAGGGCTATCCGGAACAGACCACTTACCATTTTCAAAGGTTATATTTCCTTCCATATCATCACGAATATAGAGCAATTTATGACCAGCTAAGGCTTTATACCATTGCCAAAATTTGCGTATACGCACGGTGAAAACAAGCATCCTCAGCATAATAAATACGTTGGCTTCATAATCCCATATATGCGCTTTATGGGGTTGGTCCGATGAATATGAAGCAGGCCCAAGGCAGCAAGAAATACGCATATGCGGCGCTGCTTCTAGCGATGCTTGCACTCTCGTCTGCGCTGGTTCTGCACCTGTACTACCAGCAAGGTGTGTACTGGGACTTCATAACGCACTACCTATACTCAAAGGCCCTGATAAGCAGCTACTTCTACAAATCACTTCTCAGCGGCACTCTGCCGCTCGCAATACAGAGCGAGAGCCATTTCTACCTCGAGCCCTTTCGTGCGCCCCTAATGTCGGTATTCTTCGTTCCGTTTGATCTGGTGTTCGCGCAGAACGCAATACCACCATACCTGATCTTCGAAGTGATTCTGCTTCTGCTCTCAGCAATATACCTCGCCAAGGGCATGAATGCAAACCCTCTGATTGTCGTACCGATGCTGATGGTGCCATATACGATGATATACCTGACGGTGCTCAACGGCACCGAAATGCTGTCACTTATACTTGCGATATTCGCCATAGGCCTCGCCGTTAGGGGGAAATGGCAGAGCGGCATATTGATAGCCCTAGCCGCAATGGCTAAGTACAGCTCACTGGTGTTTGTCCTACCTATCCTGTTCATGCCCAAAGGCACAAGGTGGAATGCTCTTGCCGCCGGTTTTTTCACCACCCTACCATGGCTCGCCGTCAACTATTTCATATTCGGCAACCCCCTGTTCAGCTATATAGACGCGATAGGGCAGGTATTCGTAGCACCTCCTCCATCACCCACTTCTGTGCACGCCGCGCTGCTGATATCGATGTCAGAAGTGTTCTATAATCTTATCCCTTTCATGCTCCTTGCTGTGCTCCTCGCAGCATTGGTTTACGCAAAGCGTCGCAGGCTTCCGAGAAGCGTCGATTACAAGTACAAGATAACTGCAGCATTCTGCGTTGTATCACTTCTGGCTTGGTTCGCCTTCGCCGTGCACGGGTCAGTAAATACACTGCCGCGCTGGGGCTACATCGTATATGCTGGTACGGTGCCGTTTCTCGCGCTGCTGATATACGGCCTAATGCACGAGGCGCGCAAGCTTTACAAAAGCCCCCTGGCAAGGAACGCAATAATGTATGCCTCTTATTCATTCATCATATTGGCATTCTTCGCGCTGACATTCTTTGCATATGCCCAGATGGGCAGCCATCCTTTTGAAGTGATGGGATCCAGAAGCCCAGTGCTTCTTAATGCTGTGCAGCAGGTTCATTCATTGGGCCTGGCCGATTGCAACTTCATATCGAATGCGTGGCCCTATCTGCGGCTCTACGGCATAGATGCCCACAATCCATACTACTACAATTCGACTATGTACCGGTATCCGATACTGGTATTCAGTTCTTTCATAGGGACAGGCAACAGCGTCGCTGAGCTCAACATATCAAAAACGTACGACTACAGCGGGTTTGAGATACTGATTCCTGAAAATAGTACGTGCTAGCCTATCCCAAGCGCCATTACCTGCCGGTGCCTGCTCCTACCGCTTGGCTGACCTTGTCGTAGCCGTCCCTCCTCAATAGGGCAGCCAGGCCCTTGTTTATCTCGTTGGCGATATTCGGCCCCTCAAATATCATCGCGGTGTAAACCTGTACAAGCGATGCACCGTTGAGTATCCTGTAATACGCCTCTTCTGCGGAATCTATGCCTCCTACTGATACTATGCCTATATCTCCATCCAGCTCGTTTGACAGTATCTTGAGTGCGTTCCTGCTATACCGGCGCAGAGCTCTACCGCTTATTCCGCCATCAAGATTTGAGTTAGGAACAAGGGTAAAATCGCGCGTTGTATTTGTGGCTATTATGCCGCTCCCTCCGGCGTCTGCCACTGCATGTCCTATTTCAATCATATGTTTTGGAGGGTTATCCGGCGATATCTTCACAAGGACCGGCTTCATGGATGCGCTTCTGATTGCTCTCACAGCGTCTGTTACAAATTCTGCATTCTCCAGGTCCCTGAGCCCGGGGGTGTTTGGGGATGACAGGTTTACCGCTATGTATGAAGCATACTTGCCGAGAGTTACTGCAAGTTCAACATAATCGTCTAGGGCGCGTTCATTCGGCGTTGCCCTATTCTTGCCAAAGTTTATTCCTACGGGCATACGGAAGGGCATGCCCTTGGACATGTTGCGCGCGAACCGCTCTTCGCCGCAGTTGTTGAATCCCATCCTGTTCTGCACGCTGCCCGAACCAGGATATCTGAACAGCCTTGGCCTTTCATTGCCGCGCTGCGGTTCAGGAGTAACAGTGCCCACTTCGGTGAAGCCGAAGCCCAAATTGTATGCTGGCCCTATGAGCCTAGCGTTCTTGTCGAAACCTGCAGCAAGCCCCACTGGATTCTCCAACTTCATGCCGAACGCTTCCGAATGCAGGGGCTCATAATCCCTTCTGCTGTCCACAAGAGGAGCGAGAAGCTTTGGGAATATGCCGCTTGCCCTGAGGAACGCATCAGCAGCAGCGTTTATCCTTTCCGGATCTGTCTTGAAGAGCAATGGCCTGATCACACCATACATGTTTGTGCGGTTCATGGCAAATCACACCTTCGATCTGTTCAGCGCGACATCGCGCATGTTCACACCCTCCCTGGAGAGCAATCCTGCTATCATCTCCGCTAGCTTTATCGCGTACGTGTTTGATGGAAGCATTTCACTGTATTTGGCTATCTCATTTATGGTGCGCTTCATATAGGCATCCCTGACATCCAGGGCATACTTCACCGCACCTGTCCTATCTATTACCCTCTTCAGCCTCTCTATGTCCTCATCGGTCTTCTGCTCCTTGCTTTTCTTGTATACCCCGTCTATGAAGGCTCGTTCATCAGCTGTTGCGTTCTTATACGCATACGCCATTATGAGCGTGTATTTGCCCTCCTTCAGGTCGCCGTCGTGCTCCTTGTCCTTCCTGAAATTGATGATGTCCTCCACATCATCATTTATCTGGAAAGCTATGCCTGCATAAATGCCTACCTCCTTGATGAGGCGGAGCAGCGCATCGTCCTTGTCAGCCACTATCGCGGCCATCTGCATCGGCCCCCATGTCGAATACGCGCAGGTCTTGCCCTTCACTATGTCGTAATACATGCTGAAATCCGGCCTGCCTTCAACACGCATCAATTCCTCAACGGCGGAGAAGCTGCGCACGTTATATATAAAATCGAGATCTAGGTACTGCCCGTATGCGGTGGCATCAGCTATTTCATCATATTTGTCCTTCAGCCTGAGCTTCATTACCTTGTCGTCAAGCCTTGCGATGTAATCCTCAAACATCTGCCTGTTCTTGTCATGCAGTATTGCTGCAAAGAGTATCGCTTTCTCTTCGCCGTATCTGTGGTTGGTCGTTTCTATTCCCCTCCTTTTTATCGAATGGTCCTGTATGTCATCATATTTCAGTATCGCTTCCTCAGACATCTCTATGGTCGCAGCTAGGAGCATCAGGTCGCTATTGAACTCCGCGCCGAGCGCCCTTGCAGTGAGCAGGAAGAGCTTGGGCCTTGTGAAATGGCCCCCTCTGTCTATATAGTCCGTAAGGCCCTTGTAGTACTCGCCCCTGTTCCTGTACGGCAGGTAGGACAGCATGATATTCGTTATCTCGCTGTTTACATGGTCAAGCCAATTGTCCTCGTCTGCCCACGGGTAGGATTTCAGCATGTTAAGCACAGTCCCGTTTATGCCGTTCAAATATTAATACCTACTGCCATGCATTGCACGCATCTACTTGCCGCTGTAGAATCTGTAGAACACAGCTATTGAGCATATTATCAATGCACCTGAAGCAACGAAGGCGAACCAATACCCGATGAAAAACGCAGCATAGCCGGCAATCAGCGATCCGAGAAGGTATCCTAAGCCCACTATACCGCTGTAGACTCCGAGCTTCCTGCCCCTCTTTTCGCTGCCTACCTCTTCAAACAGCAGCGTGTTCGATGCGGTGTAAAAAACCGCATACGCCAGCCCCGCCGCCATGGCATATATGAGCAGGTTGACTATGAAGCCGGCATATCCGGACACGAGCACAAAAACCAGCCCTATTGCGATATACCCCGCGGCCCTGAGCCACAGCGATTCGATTATGGTCCTGTGCTCCCCCTTTGCCTCGGTATACCTTCCTGAGAGGTAGAACGCCACAGTCTGCACGGCGTAGCCTCCGAATATAACCGCAAATACATATATATTGAGAAGGCCGATCCTCCTGAGCCCAGGCACATACACAGTGTTGAATATGCCGCTGCCCAGGTAGAAGGCGAACAGCGCTATGTATATGAGCGTCAGGTCCTGCATCCTTTTTGCCCCTCTTGGCGCGAATACGGACTTTATGAAATGAGGGCTCGGCAGCCTTATGAATAACAGGCTGTGCATCATCAGCCTTACCCTGAGCGCAAGCCTGTTCTTGATTATCTCCCTTCTCTCAAGCGTCTTCTGCGGCTCCCTTATGGCGAAGGCTATGATCAGCGATGCTATGGTGAAAGGTATCAGTATGAGCATTAGGATCCTCAGCGGCAGGAACCCGGTTACTACCGAGGCTACGAGCAGGCCAAGGGCCCCTCCTGTGCTGCCCAGCATCTGCAGCTTCGAGAATCCCCTCGCCCACAGCTTTTTATCTATCGTTTCCATGACCAGAAGGCTCAGAGGCGTAGCGGCTGAAGCCGTGAAGAACGATAGCACGCCGAAGAGCGCTATCACTTCTACTATGCTTGTTGCATAAGCCATCGCCGCGAGCACAATCCCAACGCCAGCGTAAGCGATGAACACAAATACCCTGCGGCTATTGTATTGGTCTATCATCCAGCCCCAGAACACCGAAGCGATTATGGATATAAGGTAGAACGTAGCCATCGCGTACGATACGTCTATGACTGTGCCGTGCAGGTCGAGTATGAACAGCGCTATTATTGTTCCTACCGGCCCGTATGCTATCTGATATGGAAGCGTCGAGTACATCCATACGTCGCGCTTTGATATATCCCTGCTTAACCTTTCCTCTATGCTCATGCCGGAACACCATGACTCATGCGGGCTTCTCTGCCCTTACTCCTCTATATGCGTCCTTTACCGAGAACCCGCATTGCCGCAGCCTGCTTATTATGCCCCTCCTGTAATTATGCTTCGGGTTCTGCACCCTCGTGCCTATAAAATGGTAGAGCACGCCCCCGGGCTTGAGCACCCTGTACATCTCCCTGTAGAATTCCCCAGAATAAAGCTTTGTGGTGCTCTGGAGCGTCGGGGGGTCGTGCAGCACGGCATCGAACCTGGAGCTCTCAAGGTTGTGGATCTCTTCAGCCACGTCACCCATAGCTACATGTATCTTGCTGTCGAACGCGCCACTGGACCATGGGTTCACTCTCGCAAGCTCAAGCACAGTATCTGATATTTCGTAGCTCAGCACTCCTGATGCGCCTCCCTCATTCAGCAGTGCAGACGTGTACCCCAAGCCAAACACCGTATCCAATGCCTCGCCCTTCACCTTTCCCAACGCGCTCACTTTGGCATTCGCCTCCTGCTTGGGCGTAGAGGTGGATATGGTATGCATGAAGCTGCCGTTTATCTCTATTGTTGTGGGCCAGTCCATCTTCGGCTCGTAGAGCTTGTATGTCGAGTTGCCCTCGAATGCGTATAGCCATTTAATGTCGCCATCAGCAATCATGAAGCAGTCGTTGCGCGAGCGCCTTTTATGGAGCTTGGACAGGGTTTCAATCATCACATCCTGCCCGTCAGGCATCTCTATCCTGTCATCATATATTCGTATGCTGCCCTTTGATACTCCAAGGTCTAAGCTGATTGCAAACTCGCCTCTTTCAAGGCCAAGTATGCGTTCAATGTGGTATCCTGAAAGGAAGAAAGAATCCATGAACTCCGAATCTCAATCAATATTTATAGAAGTTGCCTTATCACGCAGTTTACTCAAGATAAACGTGCATCCAACAACAATATATCTTTTTTTCCGTTGTATGCAAATTGATTGCATGGCAACAAACATCATCGATTACGCGTATTCGGAGGCATCAAAGAGGAGCGACGGATTCGCCGAGGCATATGTAGAGGAGTACGCATCGATGGGCGCTGCCATAGAGCAGGGGAAGTTCAACGGAATATTCTCATCCAGCGGCTCTGGTATAAGGATACGCATGATGTCGAAGGGCAACATATATTCCATGTCGACAAATCTCATCGATAAGCAATCTGTAAAGTCCATGATATCCGGGGCACGTGGCCTTCCTGGCAGGAAGGTCGGCATGTCTGACGAGCCGGCGGTAAAGGGCAAGGATATTGTAAGGGGGAAGAGGGAGCCGGATATCGACGGAATAAAGGATGCAATACTCAAAATTGACAGCTACCTGCAGGACAAGCGCGTCAAATACAGGAGCGTCTACATAAATTTCTCATATACCAAAAGCGCATTCATGAACGATTGCGGGTCAAGTATAGAAGCGCGTGTGCCCATAATCAATGTGTACGCCAATTTCATAATTGCGGGTAAGAAGGGAACGCGCTCAAGGTTCATGCAGCTTGGGGGGGTGGGAGGCCTCGAAGCCCTGTCTATGAATACATTGGAACGCAGGCTAGAAGATGAAATATCCGGCCTGTACGAGGTTGCGCAGAACGGGAAGAACCTTGGTGCGCAGGAGATGCGCGGAATAAAGAACGTAGTGATATCGCCTGAGATAAGCGGCATAGCGGTGCATGAGAGCATAGGCCATCCGAATGAATCAGACAGGGTCTTCGGCAGGGAGGCGGCCCAGGCAGGCACCAGCTACATAAACGGCGGCAATCTTGGCCTCGAGGTAGGCAGTGAAGCGGTTACCATAATCGACGAGCCGCAGATAAGCGGGTCCAACGGATACTACAAATATGACGATGAAGGGGTCATCGGAAGAAAAAAGACAATAATAAAGAAGGGCATCCAGAACGAGCTGCTCACTAACAGGGAATACGCAGCCATGCTTGGCACCAAGAGCAACGGCTCGGCGAGGTCGAGCTCATACTCCTTCGAGCCAATAGTGCGCATGTCCAATACATACCTGCATAAGGGCAGCGCCACTTTCGACGAGCTTGTTAGCGAGGCCCGCAACGGTATATACGTGAAGAGCTTCAACGGCTGGAACATAGATGATACGAGGAGCTTTTCGATGTACCAGGGCAACGAGGCTTACATGATAAGGAACGGGAGAATAGCCGAGCCGGTCATGAACTACAAGCTCGAGACAAGCACTTTGAAGTTCTGGCACGCAGTGGCGCTGGTCGGCAAGGATTTCAATCTATACCTTGCGACATGCGGCAAGGGCGAGCCGGAGCAGGGCGTCCCAGTGACTAATGGCGGCGCATCAGCATTGTTGAAGTTCAATAGGTAGTTTGATGGACATAATAAGAGACAGCATAAAGTACGCCAAGTCGTTGGGGTTCGAAGACGTAATAGTGAGCATAGAGCAATCATCGGTGCACTACCTTAAGATTGCCAACTCTGAGATCAATTCTATGGTCGAGGACCGCGATGCATCCGGCCAGGTGTACCTTACGCGTGACAAGAGGATAGTTGCTAGCGACGTGCCTAAGGTCGACATGCAGAGCATGCGCGCAGCGATACGGAACGCCAAGGCAACCATAAAGCTCGTAAAGCCAAAGGACGACTACAACGGCATAGCGGAAGGTAGGTTCAAGTACGGCAAGGCCCCTGGATATGACAAGAGGCTCGAAAGCTTTGAAAACAGCGACATAGCGGATGTTGCATCGGCAGCCATCAACGGGGCCCTGGCAGGAAAGGTTGAAACAGTATCAGGCATGGTCATAGTAGAAAATATGAAGTTCAGAATGGGTACGAGCAATGGCATAGCAGGGCATTATGATTCGGCGAACATAAGGCTTTCCCTCAGAGTGGACGGCAAAGGCTTCTCATACCAGGATGTTGCTGCCTCGAAATACCTCGGCAAGCTCAATCCCGGGAAATTCGGGAGGGAAACCTCTGCAATGCTTGACAGGGCATCAGGATTCGGAAAGATAAAATCAGGCACTTATGATGTGTTATACTCGCCATCGCCTGCATCAAACCTTATGCAGAACATAACCGACATGGCATTGATATCGAGCGTTGAAACCGGCGGCTTCCTGTCAGGGAAGCTCGGAAAGGAGATAGGGAGCAAGGGCCTCAGCATATATGATGACGGGCTAAACGATGCGTACATAGGCTCATCCCCCTTTGACGATGAGGGCTATCCAACTCAGAAGACGCCTGTGATAGAAAAGGGCGTTCTCAAGAACTACCTGCATAACTGGTCTACGGCCAAGAAGTATGGCGTCAAGAGCACAGGCAATGCGGGCCTTATAGACCCCCGGACCAACACACTTGTACTGGATTACAAGTCGAAGGCCAAGGACGAAGACTCGCTAATAAGAGAAATCAAGCGCGGGATACTGATAACGGGCACATGGTACACTAGATTCGACAACGAAGAGAATGGCGATTTCTCTACAGTGCCACGCAATCTTGCAATATACATAGAAAAC
>JAJZZN010000029.1 GCA_021797575.1 Microcaldota archaeon | reverse complement strand
GCAGGTGCTTGAGTATCGATACTAGCACATATAGCACTATGAGAAGCACTATAAGAACAGCAACGAGTAGTATTACAACAGAAAATATAATAAATCCTACTGTGGCCGCAGATATTGATACAGATGGGCTAGGCGTTATTACTGGGTGCTGGGGCACTGTGGTGACGCCTATGGGCAGGGTCGTAGTGGTGGTATTTGGTATAATGCTGCTGGCTATCATTCGCGTATCGTTGCTGATATATTCCGCAAGCACCGCAGTCTCATACGCCTGGTATGCGAAGGCGTGCGCAGCACTCGAATTATGGGCCATCGCAGCTTCATGTACATAGAACTGCGCTTCGTTGGCGAACTGTGTTGCCCATATGCCAAATGTCGCATTGCTGCTTATGCTCTCTGCCATAGATTCCAAGGCGGATGTGTCGAGCGACGAATTGCTCTCTACCCTCGGTCCATATATTGCCTGTGCATAGCTTGAATCGAGTATCGCAAGTGGGTAGTTGCCATCAGAATATGCCTGCTCTGCTGTCTGCGAGTAGAGGTTGGCGCCCGTCGAGGATAGGCTGTTCATGTCAGCCGTAGCGACGTTCTTGAGGGATGAAGAGAATGACGACTGGCTTCCGCTTATGTTGCTTGCTATATTGTACATTGCCTGTGAAGACCTGCACCATGCATTAGCCTCACCGGCAGTGTATAGGTCATTCATAACGCCATCAGAGTCTACGGCAGTGAGGTTGTATTCCGCAGCATCAGCTGATATGGTGTACGAACCCCATAGCTGCCTTAGCTCGCCGCCGAGTACATATTCATAGTTGTTGCTATTCAGGTTAGAAGGCGATACTGATGCGCAGTAGTTGCCTATGCTGTTTATCGTATCTATGCCCTCGGGCTTTGTAGATAGGTGATGCGCGAAGTAGTACGCATTGATGTATGTGAGGAAAGCCTGGTCTGCGCCAAGGTAAAGATAACCCTTGCTGGCCATGGCCTCGCTTTCATTCAGCTGCTCCGAGAGCTGCTGCGCCACGCCAGCGAAGTTGGGATACGGGCGCAGAGCGCCTATCTCGCCGCTTGCCATGTTGAACGTGAAGTTCAATAGCTTGTCGAAGTTGCCTATCGAGCAGTTGTTGCTGCAGCTCACGCTTGCCCTGGGAACCAACGATACATTGTAATTTGTATAAAGGCTGTAATTTGTTTGGTACCTGCTTATATCCTGGACGTGGTTGAATGCAAAATGCGCTGCGTCGCTTATGTTGCTCACCTGGATGAGCGGTATGCCGAATGTCTTTTCTACGAGCAGGTAAAGCTCTGCTTCGCCGCTCTGGTTCTGCACTGCAGGGACCAGCACGAACTTCATGCGGTTCCTAGCTGCAGCCGAGACCTTGTCGTACACTCCTCCTATCTCGCCTATAGTCCCATTGTCCGACATGGTCCCTGTTACGGTGAAGTTGCTGAGAAGGGGCTTGTCGCTCAATGCAGATATGGCCAGCAATGTCATGGCCGTGCCTGCGCTGGGCCCCGAAACGTTTGTCGCGTTCGCTATATAGTAATCGAAATTGTAGTCATGCTCGTTCATGTGCAGGTAATTGGATGCTACAAGCGCAGCTGTTTCAGAAGAGTTCAATGTGGACTTGGATACTATTGCAGGCCCGCTTATTGTGACCCTCCCCGTGCCTGTGGTCACGGTCAGGTTTATTACTGTCAGTTCGCCCGTATTGTTCTGCAATATGACTGCCGGAGCATGTATGTATGCAGAGCCAACTGTTGAAGCATTGGCGCTCGCGATTCCGACTAGCAGCATCAAGGCAAGAGCCATATAAATCTGGTATGGTCTAAAAGCGTGCATACTACTATTGATGCCTGCAAATCATATATATAGCTTTAGCCAAACACTTTTTACAAAACTTTTGGACTATCTGCATCACGCGCGTTCTATGGATCTCACACCTTGCTGCCCCTGCCCCACATGTAGTCGAACCGCCTCATGGCCTCGCCATGCTTTATGCCCACTATGTGCTCGCTCTTCTTGTTTATTATGTTGAGCGGCGGTATCTTATACGCATGCTCTGAATCAACTATGAACCTCTCGTGCTGCGATGCGGAATCGTCCGGATTCATTATCCTGACTTCGAAGCCGATGCCCCTGTTCGACAATTCGGCAACAAGGTTTGAGTACCTCTTTCTGAAATCCGATCCTATCCTCTCGCCGTTTGCGAGCACGTATATGTTGGAATAATGCGCTTTTGCATCGCTTATAAGCAACGCCAGGTTTTCCATTCCTGCGGAATCGAAGTGCATGTCAACAATCTTCACATCTCCATTGAGGTTGGAGAACAGCTCCCTCGACAGCACGAGCAGGTTGGTGTAGGGCGTATCAGGATTCAGGCTTATTTGCCTGCGCACTGTTCGCGTCTGCCTGCGTTTTGATTCAAACACGTAGTACACCGAAGCCGCAAGCATGACCAGCCCGCTCAGGTACGATAGCGCATATATTGCAGCAGGCTGTGAGAAATCAAAGTTGATGTCCAATATGCTGAACAGCGCTATGAACAGCACAGATGATACTACCACTGTATACATAGCCAGCCTGCTCTGTGGATTCCCAAAAAGCTGGAGCAGGCCCATGGCGAAGCACACCAATGCGATTATGAACATCATGTATGTCAGGTATAGCGCTACGCGCAGCGTCGGAATGTTGTTGACCAGGCTCTGCAGCGATGCAGGCAGTGTTGTGTTGTGCGCAACAGTTGCTGCGTACGTGCCGACTCCTGCCCCCACTCCTATCGAAAGCGATAGCTGCTGCATGTAATATAATGATATGATAATGGCCAAAGCGCCGGCTGCGAAGACTGTTGCAGCTGCCACCTCCTTGCTTGCTTTCATTCGCCCATCCTCATAAGGATTATGTCACACAATAGATAAAAATATGCATGCAGAAATGTTATATGGGATTATGGACGAATTCTTGTTCCGGTTCGACGAACCGCGGATGCACCAGGGCCGCATGATGGGCGACATATACAAGGCTCTCGAGTCTAAGAGCAGCATACTCATAAATGCTCCGACAGGCATAGGAAAGACAGATGCATCGCTAAGCGCTGCGCTTACCTTTGCGATGAAGAATGGCCTGAAGGTCCTGTTCCTCACGCCCAAGATATCGCAGCACAGGATAGCCATAGAGGTGCTGAACGGCATACGCGGCAAGTTCTCGATCGGGCTTAAATTCATAGACATGGTAGGGAAGCAAAAGCTGTGCATAAACGATGGGATAAATCTAATAGCAAACGAGGCGTTCCACAAGGAGTGCGAAAAGCTGGTTAAGGGCGGAAAGTGCGAATTCTACAAGCGCTTCAAGGAGATGAGTGAGATGCCCGATGCCATATGGAGCGAGGCGCTCCAAGGGCACAACAAGCTCTTCTCTGCGAGCAAAGATTACGGCATATGCGCATACGAGGCCGCAGCAAGCATGGCAAGGGACGCAAACGTAGTGATAGCCGATTATTCACACATACTGAACCCGAGCACGAGGCCAGCGTTCCTGAAGAGAATCGCCGGAACGCTTAGCAATACTATAATTATATGGGACGAGGCGCACAACCTGGTAAATCTCGCTGCATCGTACATGAGCGACTCCATAACCACTAGGGCGATACGGCGTGCATCCGAGGAGCTGAGGAGCATAGGCAGCAGCCTTGACTTAGGCTACCTTGATTTTACGCTGAACAAGCTCGCCGAAACGCACCTCTCAAAGGAGAGTGAGGCTTTCATATACAAGCACGACCTTCCTGAAGAGATAACAGTGTCGCAGGCCGAGATAATAGAGCAGATAGAGCGCAACGCGCTGGAATACATAGAGAAGTCCAAAGCACGAAGGTCTTCGTTAATGCACCTCGCCAACTTCATGCGCAAGCTTGCTGAAGACGATCCTGCTGTGGCTAAGATAATATCACGGAACAGCGGCTCGGTCAGGCTGGCTCTTAGCTGCCTATACCCAGACAGGATAATGGACGTGCTCAAGGAACCTTATGCCAACATATTCATGAGTGCTACCTTGATACCGCTCGGCATGTACTCCGACCTGTTCGGTATAGCCGGCGCGGCTATGCGCAATTATACGTCTCCCTTCCCGGAACGCAACAGGATCGCATATGTGGACAGCGGCGTCACAACGAAATACGCGTCCCGGTCTATTTCTGAATACAAAGCGATAGCAGACAGGCTGATGAGCATCAAGAGGAGGATAGATGGCAATGTTGCGGTGTTCTTCCCGAGCTTCCAGGTGCTTAACGGTGTGCGCAGGTACATAGCAGGCATAGAGATATTGGCGCAGAGGGAAAGCATGAGTAGCGCCGCGATAGATGATATACTGGGAAAGCTGCAATCAAGCGACAATTCCATGCTTCTCGGCGTGCTCGGCGGAAGCCTGAGCGAAGGCGTCGACTACCCGAAGAACATAATAAAAGGAGTGGTAGTGGTCGGCCTGCCGTTCGCCAAGCCCAGCTTGGAGCTGGGGGCCAAGGTTGCATACATGGACGGCAAGTTCAAGGGCAAGGGGGAAGAATATGCCTACAGGATACCTGCACTGATAAAAGTGATACAGGCAGCAGGAAGAGCGATAAGGAACGAGAGCGACAGGGCTGTCATAGTATTCATGGACAAGCGCTACAAATGGTCAGCTTACCAGTCCATAATATCCGCGTCAATGAAGGTGTCGGAGCGCAGCGATTATCTTGATGGAATATCGGAATTCTTCTCTAAGAATAGAGAGATGGGCGGAGGCGATGCCGTCCTGAACGCTAGATGAAGCCGCGCACCAATATATAAAGCAGCACGAACACTATGATCCCGAAGAACAGCGGCGGTATGGCGGGCAGGGCGCGCTTGTACTTCCTCAGTATAAACATTGTAAGCAGGAGCCCTGCTATCGCCCCGAATATCACGAAGAAGCTCAGCACAAAGTTAGGGCCTGGGCTGTATGCGGATATTGCAACCATGAGCGGTATTGCCAGGTCGCCAGTGCCGAGCTCGACCCTCGCGGCTATCGGGACAAGGTTGTTGCCTAGCATGTTGCCCAACTCCTTGCCTTTCTTCAGCTTGCTCCTGTTTTTCCTATACTCCTCCACATACTCCCTGTCAAGGCTCCGCGCCGGCAGGGCTTCCACCTCATTCACTCCTATGAGCAGGGCGAGGTTGTTGTCCTCGGCCACGCGTGCGAGGGCAAGCATGTGCTTGGTTATGAACACCGCAACGAAGTCGTAAATCGCTATTAGCCCCATGAACAGAAGCGCTATATAGAATGGGAATGATATTCCCAGTATAAGCCCTACGCCAACGCTCGCTATTATAGCAGCTACGTTCCTGAGCTGCGGCTTTCTGTTCTTCAGGTATATGAGCACCAGTGCAGCTATCGCCGCAATGGAGAAATTGGTCGTTATCGGCGTCCCGTATACTGTCAGTATTGTTGAATCGTTTATGAGGCCGAATATGACCATGAATACTATCATCGAGGCTATGAATATCACCACTGCCTCGAACGCTATGAAGAGCTTCTTGCCTTTGTATACCTTGAACAGGAGTATGAGTATAAGGCTTACTATTATTATGTATGCGACATAGAACAGCAGGTCAAGAGGCGTGCTGAAGAAAGACTGGCTTTGCTGGCTTGGTATGGGCAGGACTTCTCCGTTGAAGAGCGCTATGCCGAGCAGTAGCCCGAAGAACTGCACGAACATGAACATTGCTATTATATAGAGCAATTGCCTGTACTCTATTACTTTCAATGACAACGATACCACTGTATGCTCAAAGCGCAATAACTTTAAATATGCGAAAACATATATAAACCACTAACTGGTTTCATGAACATAAAGGAAGAAATGGGCAGGCTGGCAAGTGCGTTCACGCGCACCAGCAGGCAGTATTCGATCACATCAGCGGGCAAGAAGCTTGAGATAATAAAATACCATGACGGGACGCGCGAGGTCAGGTACAACAATGTTGTGTATTCAAGGATAAACCCGAAATCGATATTCACGCATTCCTACTGGGATTACTTTCTGCCGCTCGCTTATCTTTGCAGCAATCCCAAGATACTGATGATAGGTCTAGGAGGCGGCACGATAGCCTATCAGTTCGAGAAGGCCAGGGTGCAAGCAGAAAGGTTTGACATTGTAGAGGTCGACCGCGACATGATTGAAATCGCCAAGGTGTTCTACCCAGAAGCCAAGGCCAATATAATAGAGGCTAACGGCCTGGACTACATAAAGGGCAAGGATGGAATGTACGACCTGATCATACTGGATGCGTACATCAACTATTCCATACCTAGCCAATTTACATCAAGGGAATTCATAGGGGATGCATACGCCGCGCTGACGAGCAAAGGCGTCCTAGCCATAAACTATCTCCAGGACGCTACAGGTTCGCATTTAGCCGATGCGTTCATAGAAGCGCTAAAGGGCAGGTTCGATGTCTATACACTTGAAACAAGGATAACGCTTTACAACGCAATACTGATAGCGTCAAAATCAATGGGCAGTACAGAGATATACAAGGCAGCTTCAGCAGGCATGCCCAAGGAGTACGCAGAAGCGAACCTGATGCGCAGCTACGCAAATATGAAAAAAGCCTGATGCAATCCCTAATCTCTGCCTCGTGGTCGAGATACTTATAAATATATTTATGGGTAAGCACTATATGATACGCTAATTTTTATCAAATGCATAAGGTGTTTTTATGGAAGAGAGCAAGATTTTAGAGCTAATTGCACAAGTTAACAGGCAGATGGATGTGATAACAAGCGACACTTCTGTCCCAAAGAATGTCAGGAGTGCAATTTCCGAGGCGAAGCAGAAGCTCAACGCCGCAGGCGACCTGACCGTAAGGATATCCAGCGCCATATACAGCGTCGACGGCGTAAGCAACGACATAAACCTGCCTCCGCAGGCAAGGACGATGGTGTGGAACCTGCTCAGCATGCTTGAATCTATAAAGGAGTAGCTGGTTGCATGCGCGACAAAGAGCTGTTGAAGGCGCTTTCCAAACTGCTCTCCAATTCTGGCTTCATGCTTTCGGCCGACATAGATACTGATGCTATGAAAGGGGTGAGCGTAGAAGCTCTTTCTTCTAAGATAATCGAGCTCAATAATGGCGCTACAGGCATTACCTTAGTCGACATGGACATGCTGCGCAGGGCGCTAGCAGAGATGGAAAAGGACAGCGCCAGCAAGGCCCCCGTTCCAGTAGAGGTCAAGAGGGCTACGGATTTCAAGCCTGCTGCGTCGGAGATAGAAGCCGATTACCGTATAAAGAACAGGCCTTCAGACAGGGCAGAAGGCAGCGTCAGCGACTTCGTTGCGTATTTCAGGAGCAGGCTATCAAGGATAAAAGAGATACTGGCGTCGCACAGGTCGTACGCCATCACACAGAATATAGGAAACATGAAGAACTTCATGTCCGGAAGGGAAATAGTTGTAGCCGGCATACTGACCAACAAGATAACCACCAAGAATGGCAACGTGATGGCAGTCATAGAGGATGAGACAGGGGAAGCAAAGATAATGTTCATGAACAACCCCAGCGCAGAGGGCAAAAGGCTCTTCGAGAGCGCCTCGAGACTGATAAACGACGAGGTAATTGCCATAAAGGGCAAAATATCGGGGCCGTTCGTCATAGCCAAGGAGATTGTATGGCCTGACGTCCCGATACGCGAAAGGAAGGTGATCGAAGACGACATAGCTATAGCATTCATGTCAGACATACATGTGGGCAGCAAGCTTTTCATGAAGAAGAACTTCACAAAGATGCTTTCATGGCTTAATGGCGGCGTCGACACAAAGTCGAGGGCGCTTGCAGGCAAGATAAAGTACATAATAATGGGAGGAGACGTGGTGGACGGCATAGGCGTATACCCTGACCATGACAGGGATCTAGCTGTGCTGGACATATACTCGCAATACCAGATGCTCGCCGAGTACATAGAGGCGATACCGGACTACATACACGTGTTCGTGCTGCCAGGCAACCATGACGCTGTGCAGCGTGCCGAGCCCCAGCCTCCTTTTCCTGAGGAACTGCTCGACATAAAACTGAGCAACGTGCATATGGTGTCCAACCCGAGCACTTTAATGCTCCACAAGCTTAACGTGCTTGCATACCACGGCACATCGCTCGATTCAATAATAAGCTCAGTTCCTGGCATGAGCTATGCCAAGCCCGAAGAGGCCATGCTCGAACTGCTCAAGCGCAGGCACCTCTCGCCTGTCTATGGGGGCAACATAATAGTGCCTACGCAAACCGACAACCTTGTCATAGACGAAGTGCCGGACATACTTCACATGGGCCACATACACAAGAACGGCCTCCTGGAATACCACGGCGTGCAGATAGTCAACAGCGGCACATGGCAGGACAGGACTGATTTCCAGGTGAGGCAGGGGCACATGCCTACTCCATGCAACCTTCCTGTGTTTGAAGCGAAGAAATACGGTTTCACTACCGTTGATTTTACTGGGGTGGTGTGATGAACAACGACGAATATTTCGATATGCTCTCAAAGTACGTGGAGAAGGCGTACGATGTTGCGAACAGGGCGCGCGGGAAAGGCTACGACCCAGAGATGAGTGTGGAGATAAGGCCTGCTCCAGACCTGGCGACGAAGGTCGAAGGTATACTGGATATAGACGGATTGGCTGCGCTGATAAAAAGCAAGGACGCTAAGAGCAGGCAGGAACTTGCCTTCAAGATGGTCGAGGAGGTGTGCACCAACAAGAGATTCGAATCGGAGATACAGAAAAGGATAACACTTGCCGTTAGGGTCGGCCTTTCAGTGCTTACCGAGGGCATACTGGTCGCACCTACAGAAGGTTTCCAAGGCGTTTTCCTGTACAAGAATCCTGACGGTTCTGATTATGCTTCAGCAGTCTATGCCGGCCCCATAAGGGGCGCAGGAGGAACCAGCGCTGCGCTGTCTGTTGCGCTTACCGATTACGCCAGGAAGCTGATGGGCGTAGGCATATATAAGCCACAGAAGAGCGAGGTTGAGAGGTACGTAGAGGAAATAGGCATATACCATCACCGCAAGCACCTGCAGTACCTGCCCAGCGACGACGACATACGCACAATAATAGAAAACTGCCCCGTATGTGTTGACGGCCTGGCTACAGAAGATGCAGAGATAGGCATACACAGGAATATAAAGCGCACAACAATATCAGGCAAGGAAGAGATGATAACAAACAGGATAAGAGGGGGCGTGCCATTGGTCCTGTGCGAAGGCATAGCGCAGAAGGCGAAGAGCGTGCTCAAGTACACCAAGGCGGTCGGTCTCGACTGGACCTGGCTCAACAACATAATAAGGGCTGAGAAGGCCGATAAGCCAAACCCGCAGGACCATTCTCAGGACAACAATGCAGTGTTCCTAAGGGAGCTTGTGGCAGGCCGGCCCGTATTTGCGTATCCCAACCATCCCGGGTCGTTCAGGCTCAGGTATGGCAGAAGCCGCCTTACTGGTATAGCGGCGAAGGGGTTCAGCCCATCCACAATGATACTGCTTGACGAATTCATAGCTACTGGCACGCAGCTTAAAGTCGAGAAGCCCGGCAAGGGGTGCATAGCCATGCCCGTAGATTCGATAGAAGGGCCGTTTGTCAAGCTTGACGATGGACGCGCCTTCAGGATAAATGATCCGGAGGTAGCAGTGGAATACAAGGACCACATATCCAAGATAATGTCTGTCGGCGACATACTGATAACGTATGGCGACTTCAAGAAGACAAATACTGCTTTGCTTCCGACCAGCTACGTAGAAGAATACTGGTATGCGCAGCTCAGCGCGGCAGGCTATTCAGGGAGCATGCCAGAAGCCCCAAGCTTCAAAGAGGCTTTGCAATACTCTATCGATTACTCGGTTCCGATGCATCCGCTATACATATATGATTACAACGATATAACCAACGAGGATCTTGGCAGCATAGCATCAGCGCTGTCGCGTGCAGATATAAAGGGAAGCAGCCTATCCGATATAAGCAGCATAAGGCTTACGCACGAGGATTCTGAGAAATGCAGGGAAGCGATAGAGCGCATATGCATACCCCATACGGACAGGGATGGAATCATATCAATAGATGGCGGAGATGCGCAAGCGCTTCTGTGCTCGATGGGCTTCATAAAGGAAGGCAAGGCGGTTGAAGACAGGGAAGGCGCAGCGAAAGCGATATCAGAAGCGGATCCGGAAAAGCTCCCTGCAGAATTGTTGAGCTCAATCGCACCATTCAAGATAATGCAGCGCTCGACCTACATAGGCAGCAGGCAGGGCAGGCCGGAAAAGGCCAAGGAGAGGCTCATGGCTCCCCCGCCCAACGTGCTCTTCCCGATAGGTGAGAAGGGCGGCAAGGAGCGGAGCATATCCAAGGCATACATAGCGGACAAGAAGAGGTTCGGCGCACCGAACATGGAGATAGAGATAGCGAGATACAGGTGCCAGAAAGGAAAGGAGAGCCTTCCCACTGCATATTGCCACAGGCACGAATCTAGGGCTTACATAGAGCGCATATGCCCCCGCTGCATGCACAAGACACTTAGCGATACATGCGAGAACTGCGGCACACCAACCATAGCTTATGAGATGCAGAAAGTTGACATAGCCGACATGCTTGATTCTGCAATGAAGAACCTTGGAATTAGCCAGCTCCCAAAGCTCATAAAAGGGGTGAAGGGCATGATGAACAAGAGCAAGGAAGTAGAGCCCATAGAAAAGGGCATATTGAGGAGCATATACGGCGTGCACATATTCAAGGACGGCACGTCTAGGTTCGACGCCACTGATGCCCCAATAACACATTTCTACCCTAAGGAAATAGGGACAAGCATAGAAAAACTGCACGAGCTTGGATATACCGAGGATTACTACGGCAAGCCGCTAGAGAATCCCGACCAGCTCGTCGAGCTCAAGCATCAGGACGTGATACTCAACCACGCAGGCGCAGAGTTCGTTCTCAGGGTTAGCAAATTCATCGATGCACTGCTGGTCAAGTACTACAAGGTAGAGCCGTTCTACAAAGCGGATTCAAAAGAAGACTTAATCGGTCATGCCGTGGTGACGCTGTCGCCGCACACATCAACCGGTTTTGTGGGCAGGATAATCGGCTACGCAGATGTAAATGTAGGGCTTGCGCATCCCTACCTAATATCTGCGCGCCGCAGGAACTGCGACGGCGATGAAGACACGGCGATACTGCTGATGGATGCGCTCATTAACTTCTCAAAGCATTACCTGCCAACCACAATAGGGGGCACAATGGACGCGCCGCTGATATTGGCGGCGAACATAAAGCCGGAAGAAGTAGATGACGAAGTATGGAACATGGAAGTTGACAGTTCATACAGCAAGGATTTCTATGACAAGACAATGCAGCGCGTTCCTCCTGGCGAGGTGAAGGTAGGACTGGTAGAGAGCAGGCTCAAGACCGAAGCGGCGTATTCTGGGCTTAAATTCACTCATGCAACTACCATGAAGGCAATGGCATATGCCCCGAAGCGCAGCGCATATACAACGCTCAAGACCATGCAGGACAAGATAGACATGCAGTTCAGCCTATCGGACAAGCTGTACTCGATAGATAGGGCCGATGCGGCGAAGAGGCTCATACTGAGCCATTTCATACCTGACCTCATGGGCAACCTGCACTCATTCTCGAAGCAGACGTTCAGGTGCATATCGTGCAACGCCAAGTACAGGCGCGTGCCGCTCATAGGGAAATGCCCAAAGTGCGGCGGCAAGCTCGTGCTCACCATATCCAAGGGAGGCATAGAGAAATACCTCAACACTGCCATAAACCTCTCGGAAAGGTACAAGCTGGAGCCCTATATACGCCAGAGGATAATGCTCCTGAAGCAGGAGATAGAGACGGTATTCGGAGCGGTAGGCGCCGCGGGCGACATACCTACAAAGCAGTTCAATCTGGCAAACTTCATGTAGGATTACGGCGGCGTATATCCAGAGTACCAGTTGCTTGTGTATGTAACGCCATTAGCCATGCCGTTGTTGCCGTTGCCACTATAATCGTTCGTGTTGCCGTTGAGCGGCCACCACCCCACAAGGTTCTGTATATTTATCGGCGCGCCTCCTATGCCTTCCAAGTAAAGCGTTTTAATCTCATTCGCTGAGAGTGAGGTGTTGTAGAACTGGACATTCGCAATAGAACCATTGAAATCCGTGTATTCTCCAGCAGTACCTACAGAGTCGTCACCCATATAAACAAGAGTGGGGACAGGTGCAGAGTAACTATTGATGAGTGGTTGCGTAACATTTTGTGTGTTTAGATACCAGGTCCTTATCGAATTAGCCGACATCCCTGTTAGGGTAAACGCTATGAAAGCCCATCTATCTTTTGGTGCACTCAGACCACTAAAATAATTGTCACTGTCACAGGCGTCCATACCTAAAGGCTCAACTGTTATTGCAAACCCCCTGCCACAATAATCTCCATAAGTAAATGCGCCGCTGCTTGAGAATCCACTTGTTGTTCCTCCGTACCAATATACCCACATAGTGACCGTCATAGGACCACTTAGTGCAGGTATAGTGCCTTGAACGCTTATTATGTTGTGTGTTGCTCCATTGAACTGCGCCACGTACTGGGGCAGTTCGCCGTTGCATTCTCCTTCAAGGGATATGAAGTTGGTTGTGCCCGCGCCTTCCGGTCTTACGACCTGACATGAACCTGGCGATGCTTTGGGCGCGAATGTCATTGGGTTGAATACGCCCAATTCAAACAAAGCTGCAAGGACTACTGCAATGATAAGTATCGCCCAGCCGTATGTCATCAAATACTCCATTGCTGATTGCGACCTAAAACTCTGATGAAACTCCCTCTGAGAGTTTCCCCTGTGGAAATCTTTCATGTGCCTCACAGTAGGTTATCAAAAAAAGCATAAATAGATTGCTCAATTGCCATAACGCAGGCCATAAAATCAAAGAATTACAGAAAGCTATATATCCCTTCACAGAGCCAAATACCAATATCATTCGTGCCAGGGTGGCGGAATCCGGTATCGCGTGCGCCTGGAAACAAGTCCTGCAAGCGCATGGCCTCACGGCCTTTAGGGTTCAAATCCCTACCCTGGCGAATAAATCAAGGCTTGGAAGCTTGGACTTTGCGCTGAATAGCAAGGTATTTTAAGCTTTGGCAATAAAAAGAATAACTATATCCGGCGAGACGCATCTGTCATGCTCTAATCGCGTATTGAGCGCCGCCGGTTCAAATTCAACTCGAAGGCTATATTATGGCTGAAAACAAAGCTCAGAACAAAGAGGAAAAGAAGGTGCAATCGATAATAAGGATTGCTGGCAGGGACATAGACGGCTCGCTGCCCATCTACAGGGCACTGTTCAAGATTAAAGGCATAGGCCTCAACATGGCAAATGCATTGACATATTCGATAGGAAAGAAGCTCAGCATACCGGCAAGCGCCAAGCTGGGCGAACTGTCTGAGAAGCAGATAGAGAGCATAGAAGAGATAATAAAGAAGCCGGCAGAGTATTCAGTGCCGAGATACATGCTTAACAAGAGGAAGGATTTCGAGACAGGCGCAGATGTGCACTATGTAGGGAACGATTTGACGTTCTCCATAAGGCAGGATGTCAATCGTGAGGTCAACCTGAGGACATGGAAGGGCTATAGGCACCAGTATGGGCAGAAGGTGCGCGGCCAGCACACAAGGTCTACAGGCAGGACTGGTGCAACCATGGGAGTGGTCAAGAAGAGTGCATTGAAGCCTACTGCACCAGCGGCATCGAAGTCTTCAAAATAAAATATTTAGAGTGATTTTTTGGGAGCACCTAGAAGGAACAGGAGGAAATACCAAAAGCCTAAGGACATATGGAATCTCCAAAGGATACATGAAGACAATACGCTGAAAGAAGAGTACGGCCTCAAGAACATGAAGGAACTCTGGAAGGTGCAGTCAAAGATAAGCGGCATAAGGGGCACAGTCAGGGAGCTCCTATCAGGAAGGGCTGCGAACCCGCTGGTAGAGACGAACATACTATCCAACCTATCTAGGTACGGCATAATAAGCTCTACAAGCACTCTCGACAACGTACTTGACCTTAATGCCAATGCATTCCTCGAGCGCAGGTTACAGTCTGTGGTGTTCAGGAAGGGGCTTGCAAGATCCATGCGCCAAGCCAGGCAGCTTATAGTGCACGGGTTCATAAGCATAAACGGCCGCAAGGTCGACAAGCCGGGATATACTGTGAGCCCTTCGGAAGAGAATTACATAGGATATTACAAGCCCATAGACATAGCCCCGAAAGTTAATGCAGGTGCTTCCGAACATCAGGCTGCCGAAGCCCAGCAGGCACAGGCCGAGCAGCACGAAACCTCGGAGCAGGCAAATGGTAATGCAGAGCAGGTCGAGCAGGCCCCAGATGCAGCTCAAGACAGCGCTAATGCATGATTAATCTCACAGATAATGGTGTTGAATTATGGCAAAAGACAAGAAGGCTGCGCCCCAACAGCGCACCGAAAAGAAAGAGAAAGCTATAGTGTCATACGAATCAAAGGCATTGGAAGCCCCAACATCAAAGCCGAGAGGGGAGAGATGGGCCGTTGCACATGTGTACTCGTCAAAGAATGACACTATAATAACACTTACCGATATAACCGGCGCAGAAACCATATCTGTTGGAAGCGGCGGCATGATGGTTAACACAGACTCGCAGGAAGGAGATCCGTATGCAGCAATGCAGGCTGCCTATAAAGTGGCTTCCGAAGCAAAGGAGAAAGGCATAACAAACATAAATATAGAGATACGGGCTCCAGGAGGTTCCGGCTCTAAGACTCCTGGTTCAGGTGCGCAAGCCGTTGTAAGAGTGCTAGCAAGGAGCGGCTTGAGGATAAACAGGATAGAGGACGTAACGCCGCTTCCGACCGACACGATAAGAAGGCCAGGAGGAAAGCGCGGAAGGAGAGTATAAGCTTTTTTATTGCGTGCGCTTGCAGGCGCTTTGCCTCAAGCGCATTCATTGCCTGTTCTTGTTCCTATACCTGAGCAGCATTGCTGCCACTACTGCTGCGTATACTACCACAGCCATAGCAAATACTGGCGATTCGTAGAAAGCAGTATTCGGAGCAAAAACACTATTCATATACCACTCCAGCGCCACGAACAGCATGAAGTATGCAACTGCAAATATGACTATGCCCTTGGTGCCTCGATTCATCTAGACCATCAAACTCAATATAGATGTCAAGCTATTTATTCATTAAAGCCGTAATGCAATCAATGCTGGGCTTGCAGAGGCGCGCAGCGCAAACCGGCGGCATATATATGCGTACGGCATGGTAGATAGTATGTTCTTCAAGAAACCCGATACCGTAAAACAGGTGCCTTTTACCGAGCTGGCGCGCTATATGGATTCGATGTTTGATTCCAAAATATCAAAAGTTATGGATTCCGTAGAAAGGTCAATCTCATCGCTTTCAGAAGAAGCAGCAAGATTTGCGGAACTTTCAGAAAAGTTCTACTCTGCTGATCTGGAGCCCGACATGGAATACATAGAGCATATGAGCGAAGGCTTCATAAAGAGCCAGAAAGCCACATACTCCAAATCCTTATACTCAATACTAACGGAGCGTGCAGGCAGCATTGACGCGCCCGCAGATACCCGTTATGAGCGGATAAAGCTGAAGAAGGAGGCGTACGAGTACATGTTGCAGGAGATACTGAAGCTCAATTCAAAGTTCAGCATGATACTTGTAGGCTATTCGAAGCAGATGGACTCCTTCAAAAGGGAGTTCTCCAAGATAGACAAGATGCTGAAAGGCATAAATGACCAGCTGAAGGGGGTTTCCGAAGAGGTCGATGCTTACAACCGCATAAACGAGGAAATAGCGCTCATGATGGCAAATGTGGAATCCGTAAACGAAGCGAGCTCCAGAAAAAGCGGGCTGAAGATTGACAGGAACGAGAAAGCAGATGAGAAGCTGAGGAACGCAATAAGCGCAGTAGAGGCGGAGCGTTCTTCATACGAATCCAAAATGCATTCTCTTGAGGACGAAGAGAAAGCCATGCGGCATGGCATCATATCAATTCTCCAGCCTCTGTCAAGGGCATCAAGGATATACGATCACGAGTCGAAAGGGAAGGTGCATATAACAGAGTTCATAGGCGATCCTATACGCCTACTGTCAGATATTGATAACTACAATGCCTTTGAGAGCGAATTGCGCAAGATGCGCGAATACATACTGAGCAATCCATCAAAATTCAAGGGCCACGAGTCTGACGCAAGCCAGATATCAAATGCTATCAGCAGCGATATCCCAAGAATGATGGCAAAATTGCAGCATATAGAAACGGAAGCCAATGCAATCAAGGAACATATCGCTGCATTGTCATCGAAGCTCCACGAAATGGAGCGCGAGAGGGACAAGACAGAAGAGAAATTCGGTGAGCTTGCCGATCAGGATGAACGCATGCGCAAATCTTATGCTTCAATCATGGATTCAAAAACCAAGATTGAGCGCTTATGCTTTGAGGCATATAAGGCAAGATTGAACATCACCTGCCTTCCGGACCAAGTGCAGTGACACTCCTAAAGCAAGCTAATTCTCTCTGCTTTATGGGAAAGCTTGAGAATTCCTATCGATGGCCAGCTGAATTCGCACAGCATGTGCCATTATATGCAAAGATATAAAAATCCTTATTGATAACATAACTGTTAGTAATAAGGCGTTATCAATTATGGATATCACGAACGAAACGCAGCGCAGCAGGGCCATAATGGAGGATGAGATTGTCGATCTCATGCTAAAGCATTATGGCGGCTTTGTCATGCATGGCGGTACAGCAGTATGGCGGTGTTATGGGGGGAATCGTTTCTCGCGCGCCGTAGACTTCTATTCCAACTTGAATGCTTCGCAGGAAAGCCTGTTTCAGAAGCAGTTCCACAAACTCCTAGTCGAAAGCGGATATCAGATAAGGGAAGAGAAATACAACAATAAGACCAGGACGCTGCATGTGATATTTAAAGGGGCGTTCACCACGGGGAAATTGGATATAACATTTGCAAAGGCAAGCGGCGTTGCTGCAGAATACCTAAGGGTTGACGGGGCAAAGAGGATTGTATTGGCTCTCAGTGCCGAAGCCCTGCTGAACGAGAAAATGGACACATATCTGGGTAAGTATGTGCGGCAGAATCACGAGATCCAAGACCTATACGATATGGTGGTGCTGAAGAACAGAATCAACAAACCCACCGCCTCTACCCGCAATAAGCTCTACGCGTTCCTCGCCAGAATAAAAGACATCCCTCCAAAGGACGAGAAGAGGCTCAAGCAACTAATAGTCAGCGGAGTAGCTCCAGGCTTCAGCGATATGATCATGCTTCTTGAAAGGTGGTTGGACGACATTGGCGGATGAGATAGGGACCATATTCCGGGATTTCAAGACGTTCACATTCAATGATGCCAAGATGGCCCTGAGAGACAGGCACAGAAACATATCGGATAAGACAATCCAGGTTACGCTGTCGAGGATGGCAACGAGAAAGAGGATATACTCACTCACTAAGGGCGTTTACAGCTTGGAGAAAAGGGACGAAATAGTCGGATTCGCATTCACTCCTTTTTATTACGGAGGCTTAGCCGCTTTGATGATCAGGGACATGATAGATGATCAAGTAAAGATGGAAATAATGACCACGCACAGGGTCAGGGTGTCCCTCATAGCAGTTTTCGGCGGTAGCAGCACGGTGGTGTTGCATCATATTCCAAGAAAATATTATTTTGGTTTTGAAGATCTGAAATACGGAGATATCGTAGTTCCTGTCTCGGACCCGGAGAAGACACTAATAGACTTGTTCTATTATAGAGTTAGACTTGCGATACAAGATTACAGCGAACTTTTAAGAGCGGTAAACACAAAAAAATTGGTGCGTTATCTTAAGGTATATAACAAGCGCACAGCTAGGATAGTAATGGAATTCATAAAGGAGTATAAAGAGCCCGCGGATTCAGGAAAGCTTGAAAATCCTTATTGATGGACTCGGCGGGAATCGCACCCGCGGCCTCCTGCTTGCAAAGCAGGCGCTCCACTACTGAGCCACGAGCCCAAAAGACGCAACGCTTCAGAGTATTATCTCTTATGCCCCTTAACCTTTTTAGAACTTGCTGCTTTCCTCGATTTCTTAGGATTAGGCTTCACGTGCTTGACGAGATGCACGTCGCGCTTAATGCGCGGCTTCTTCGACCCCTTCGAGGTGAATGTTATGCTCTTCTTCTTTGTTATGCTTTCGCCTCTAGGGCCCTCCTTTGTCAGGCTCTCTATTATTGTTATATCGCGATTGTTTTTCCTGTCGCTGGCTATCTGGTTTATCAGGCTGTCCGCGGCGTTCTCGCTTGCAGCTTCATTATCCCTTGAAGAACCATAGGCAAGGAGGTTCTCCAACGATCCCTTGTTAAGGACGTCATTTATCGTCTGCAGCCTTCGAATGCTGTCAACGCCCTTGTCGCTGTCCTTCTTCTTAACTGGCATATTATCACCTATGCTTCCATCCCCCAAACCGAAGCAATGTTGCTATTATGCTCCAATATACTATTTAAGCCTTTAGGCTGTGTTCGTCATATCGCTTCTGAGAGAAACAGCGGCAACAGTATCATATTGTATACTCTCCTTCGAGCTCAGGCACTATCGCCTTGTACTTCTTGCTTGCGTATTCCCTGAGCGATTCGGACTTGCTCTTTTCGCCGTGAACTATGAACACATTCTTAAGCCCGTTTATGCTAGACATGACGCTCTCCAGGCCCTTCCTGTCAGCGTGCGCCGATAGGTGGTATGTCTCTACCTTAAGCTGCACATCTATCTTTGTCTTGTCTATGGTGATGTGCCTGTTGCCATCCTGCATCTCCCTTCCGAGAGTGCCTTCGGCCTGGTAGCCTACCATTATCATCTTGTTCAAAGAATTGCCTGCGAGCTTCGAAAGGTAGAAGAATACCGGCCCTCCAGAGAGCATGCCGCTTGTCGTGACTATTATCGCGCTCTCCTCCTCAGTGACTATCTTGTTGCGCGTGCCCTTCTTGTCGACTACAACAAAGTTCTTGCTCTTGAACGGATCGTACTCGCTCATGAGTATGCGGCTCTGCAGCTCCTTCCTGCAGTATATTACGTTGTGCCTGTGTATTCTCATTGCCTTGTTTATCATTCCGTCAATGTATATGGGAACCTTAGGCAGGGCTCCTGAATTTATATTGTCATCGAGGAAAAGCAGCACCTCCTGCGCCCTTCCCACTGCGAAGCTGGGTATGATTATCTTGCCTCCGACCTTTATCGTCTCCTTTATGCTCTTTACCATATCCCTGATTATGTCCTGCTCCTTCTGGAACGCATCGTTAGGCGCGCCATAGGTGCTTTCGGTTATCAATGTATCGGCATTGAGCCCCTTGAGCTCCGCGCCGTCGAACAGCTTGCTCTTCGCGGTGTTGATATCCCCCGTGTAAAGCAGGGTGTTCTTGCCGTCGCTCACGCTTATCATCGCGCTGCCCAGTATGTGCCCCGCCGGTATAAACTTGATCTTGAGCTCATTTATGCGGAATTCCTTCCTGTAATCATACAGCTTGAAGGCTGCCGCCATCTTCTTGAGCCCAC
>JAJZZN010000021.1 GCA_021797575.1 Microcaldota archaeon | reverse complement strand
TAGGTCTCTTCGTCAGGCGCCTGCATCGATATGTAGAGCTGCGTAGGCAAGGGGTCAAGCCTCTCTATCGCTTCAGGAAGGGTGCCGTTGGTGACAAGGAAGGTGCTTATGCCCCTCCTGTGGAAGCTCTCTATGAGCTTGCTCATCTTGGGATAGAAGGTGGGCTCGCCTGTGAGGCTCAGCGCCACGTGCTTCGGGCTGTTCGCTTCCTTCCATCTGCTCAGCTTGAGCTCCGTATCTGCTATCGATTTGTAGCCGCTCACTATCCTCCTCTGCTCCACTATCATGTTGTCTATTATGAAATCAGGGTCGTCCCACTCCCCTACCGCGTTGAGCTCGTTCCACTTCATGCCGTGCTCATCCGGTATTATTCGCCAGCAGAACTGGCAGCTTATGTTGCAGCCTATCGCAGGGGTCGCCTGCATGCACTGCCAGCTCCTTATTCCGTAGAAAGAATGCTTGTAGCACAATATGCCTCCCCTCAGACCGTTGGCTGTGTACTCGCATATCTTTACAGCAGAATGCTTTCCTACGAAGTGGTACCCCTGCTTCTGCATCTTGCTCTTCAGCTCTTCCGGCACTCCAGACATGAATATCACTATAGCCCATATGACACCTATAAAAAGGCGGAACATGTTTTTAGCATTATCTGTTGGCCATGCAACTACAAAGCCAAGAAAATCAAGAAAAAAAGAAAAAAGAAAAGCAGGACTAGGGGTCAACAAAGTGTGAATTCGCTTCCCCTGCCAGCAAGCATAGATACAAGAAAAGCTTACATCTCAACCTTCTTTATCGCCTTGTCTACTGTATTCTGCAGCTTCTTGTCGATCTCCATGCTGTGCGCAGTCCTGGCGTGCTCGGCAATCTTCTGCATCAGAGCGTTCCTGTCCTCGTCCTCTGCCGTGAAACCACATGCCTGCCCTATGTCCTTGCAAGCGAAGGTGTACTTCTTTGCCATTCCATCACCAAGCTAGATTTTGATTTCAATCTATTTAAGCCTATGCCGGCTGTAGAAAGGTATTTTAACCTAACATATCCGTTCCATGCATATGGAATAATATGGCTCATTTTACCTCTGGTAAATGTGCCCCTGTACCTGCATGCGCGCACGCCTTATACGAAAACGCTGCCTGCTCCCAAACCGGCTTTCAGGCGCATGCCCGCCCTGAGGAATCTTCCCCCAACCATTACGCTGACGATATTTGAGGGATTGGCCGAATACACTATGTTGTTTATCAGGTTCGCCTCGTTGGTCGGGCGCATGTTAGGGGTGCTTATGTCTATGATTGCCAGGTCAGCCAGCTTTCCGGGCTCTATCGAACCTATATCCGCCCTTCCTAGCGCCTTTGCCGCATTTACCGTTGCCATGTCGAACGCCTGCTGCGCTGTCAGGGCCGCTGCACTCATGTACTTGGCCTTTGCCTGCAATGCGCCGAACTTCATCGATTCAAGCATGTTGAGGGAATTGTTGCTGCCGTTGCTATCCGTCCCTATGGCGATGTTTGCTCCAGCATCGAGCAACTCCTTTATCCCAGCAACGCCGCTGGCAAGCTTCGAATTGCTCACCGGATTCCACGAAACGTTGGCGCGCTTGCTGCCGAGCGCCTTCGCCTCCTTCCTATTGAGCCAGACGCAATGCGCCGCCACAAGCCTCCGGTCTATCAGCCCTAGCCTGTCTATGCGCTCCACCGGCCTTAGGCCAAAGCTCTTCAGCGACTGCTTCACCTCTGACTGCGTCTCCGCCAGGTGCATGTGCAGTATTGTGCCATGCCTCTCAGAAAGCTCTTTTGCTCTCAGCAGCGTTTCATCGTTAGCCACATATACGCCCTGTACGCCTACCGAAGGCTCTATCAGGCTGTCTCCTTTGTTGCTGGATATGAACCTATCGGCGTTCCTTATCGGCGAGCCTTTCTGCGTAGTGAACTCCTCATCCAGTGTCACCCACGAGAGGAATGCGCGCATGCCCAGCGCCTTCGCCGCCTTGGCTACTATATCCTCAGAGTAATAAAGGTCCAAGAAGGACGTTGTGCCCGACCCTGCCATCTCCAGCATTCCGAGAAGCGCAGAATTGTATATGCCCCTGCCTGTCCTCTTTGAGTCGTATTTGAAAGTCCTTTCAAGGAATTCGCCAAGTTCCACGTCGTCCAGCAGCCCCTTCATGTGCGACATGGCAACGTGCGTATGCGTGTTGATCAGGCCAGGCATTACTGCCTTTTCCCTGCCGTCTATGGTTCTTGTTGCTTTCGGCAGTGCTTTTCCCACGTAGGCAATCCTGTCCCCTATTACAAGCACATTGCCCCTGATTATGGACCTGTATTTGTCCTGCGTGGCTATCAGCGCGTTCTTTATCAGAATGGACATAACAACACTAATCCTATGCGAAGAAAGGAATAAATAAAAGGCAGTAATTGGCTACAGAACGTGAAGGAAGCCAAGGAAAACCAGCACAACCATGATAATTATATATATCCGTATTACAACGAATGCGAACTTGACCCAGCCCTTTATCTTCGCCCTCTTCACCGGCTTTGCGGCATACTCAAGCAGCTTCTCGCGCTTTACGAAGCGGTTCCAATCCTCCTCTGTCTTTATGAACTTGTAATCATCCTGTTTTAGCTCCATGCATAACACCTATATAAGCCCCGGGAACACGAGCGATACGCCATAAAGCCCGCTCATAGCGATGAGCATGCACATTATCACTATTGCCGCAGCATTGTTCGCCTTTCCATTTGCATATTTTCCCATTATCTCCCTGTCGTTCACCAGCAGGAGCAGGAACAGCATCGCAGCCGGCATGAATATGGAAGCTATGACCTGCACTGTAAGGTTGAGGAAGCCCAGAGGCACGTGAGGTATGAGCACTATTACTGCTGCAACAGCCATGCTTGCCAATCCCGGAAGGTAAAACTTCCTCCCCTGCAGGAACGGCAGGTTTATGCTCTTGGGCCATCCCATCGCCTCCCCAACCGCCCAAGAGGTGCTCGCCGTTATGGCTATTGCGGCTATAAGCCCAGCATCTATCAGGCCCAAGGCAAAAAGCTTTGTCGGCAGCATTCCTATCCTGTGCGTTATCATTGAGAGTATGAACTGTATATTGTAGCTGCTCGCCGATGTCACAGAAACTCCTGGCTGGAACACCAGCGTACCTGTGATTATCAGTATTGATATAGCCACGGCAGCCATTATGCACGCTCCAACTATTGTATCCCTCCTCGCCGCCTTTATATCCTCAGGGACGGTGCCCTTATCCACTTCTGAGCTCTGCTGGAAGAAGAGCATCCACGGCGCTATAGTGGTACCAAGGTTGGCGAGCAGCACGTATATGAAAAGCGGCGTTATGCCGAAAGGCACCTTCCAGGTGCCGAAAGCCGATGCAACAAGGCCCCAATCCGGCTTGGCGAAGAAGACAAGCGGTATGAAGACAAGGTTGAAAAATGCAACTACTAGGCTCGCCCTCTCCCAGTTATGGTACCTGAAGGACATGGTTATGAAAAGCACGAATGCAAATCCGATGAGCACGGCATACACAGGCTTCACTCCGAATATGCCCAAGCCGAAAGTTATGCCAATGAATTCCGTAACGAGTGTAAGTGAGTTCGCAATGACTAGGTCGGCGAGGGAGAAAGAGCCCCAGAACCTGCCATAGCGCTTCCATATCATCTCTGCATGGCCTCTGCGCGTAACAGCCGCAAGCCTTATTGTCATTTCCTGCACAACATAGGCCACAGGTATCATCAATATCATGAAAGGTATGAAGAAGCCTATCCCGAATATCGATCCCGTCTGCGCATACGTTATCACGCCTCCGGCGTCGTTGTCTGCAACCATTACGAGTATTCCTGGCCCTATCAGTGCCAGAATTAGAAGGAACTTTGCAAGATGCGTTTTGTTGTTCCTCAGCGATGTTACTCTTAGACGGTCTATGGCTCTGAGCCGTATATCTACTGGCAGCTCAGCGAGCTTCTTGTTTATATCCACTTGCTGGCTGTTATGCGCCGCGCTTGCTCCAGCACCATTTTCCATTATAGGTATCCGCATGAGCACATTTTTATCAGTTTGTGCATACCATCGCAATTCAGTCTGCACCAGTGCCCTCTCCAAGCGCCTTTACATAATGGTCCAGTATCCTCTCATTTTCATCAAAAAGGAACGCCGCCCTGATTCTTTCTCCAGCGAGGACCTTGGGCAGCCAATACTCGTCGTCGGGCCACATATCTTTGAGCGGCATGGCATTAATATCAGACCAAAAAGGGCGCATCTCCTCGCTTTCCGAAGGCTCCCCCTCCCACCTGTCAGCGATGAACACATGCACCTTCTGGTCCCAATCCTTATCCTCTGAAGATACTGTGAAGTAGAAATCTATCACACCAACCTTTTTGAAGGAACTCAGCTTGACTCCTACCTCCTCCTCTGTTTCGCGCAGCATGCCCTCCTCTACGCTCTCTCCAGCCTTAACTTTGCCGCCTACGCCATTAACCTTTCCGACGCCGAAACCCCGTTTCTTCATTGCCAGGAGCACCTTCCCCTTATCCTTATCTACAAGGTAGCAGAGCGTCACATCCCTAAGCTTCCTGTCTTCCTTCTCATAGTCTGATAATGATTTCATGCATACCACCAAAGCGTTGCCAACATATTGGATTACCACGGCAATATACTTATATAGTGCCGGTCCGCTGTATCAAGCGCACTTGCAACCAATAAATATCTGGATGCACTATTGTGATACTATGAAAAAGGAAGCCGTATTATGGAAGCCATTGGAAGGCGGCAAAGTCGAATGCATAGCATGCGCCAGGCGGTGCAGGATACCTGAGGGCTCTCACGGGTTCTGCTTCGTAAGGCAGAATATAGGGGGCAAGCTTTACCTTGCAAACTATGGGATAATCGACGCCATGCAAGTAGATCCAATAGAGAAGAAGCCCTTCAACCATTTCTACCCAGGGAGCACCGTCCTTGGTATAGGGACGTCTTCGTGCAACTTCGGCTGCCAGTTCTGCCAGAACCACAACATATCGAAGTATAATGAGATAACAGGCGCGAGCGTAAGCCCGAAGGAGCTGATAGAGACGGCAAAGCGGTACGGGGCGCATGGCATAGCATTCACATACAACGAGCCAACTATATTCATGGAGTTCGCCCTAGATGTAGCTAAGCTAGCGCACAAGAACGGGATGTTCACTGTTTTTGTCACAAACGGATACATGACCCCTGAAGCGGTGGATGCGATGAAGGGCTTGATAGATGCTGCCGTAGTGGATTTCAAGGGCAACGGGGAAGACAAGTTCGCAAACAGGTTCGAGATGGTGATGTCAAACGAACCGATAAAACGCGCATTGGAGCGCATGAAGCACAACGGCATGCACATAGAGATAACAGACCTTATAATACCAAGAGTAGGGGAATCGCTCGAAGCGTGCGACGCTCTGACCAAATGGGTAGCCGGGAACCTTGGCCATGACGTACCTATTCACTTTACAAGGTTCCATCCGGATTACAAGATGCTGGATTATCCTGAGACAAGTGCAAGCACGCTGAAGGCTCACTACGACATAGCGAAAAAGAACGGCATGCATTACGTCTACATAGGCAACATACCTGGCAACAAGTACGAGAGCACGTACTGTCCGAACTGTGGAACGCTGGTTGTAGAGCGCGAAGGGTTTTACCTGAAGCGCTGGCTGCTCATGGAAGGCAACAGGTGCCCCAAGTGCGGAAGCACCATACCCATAACTGGCAAGGCCATCTTGCCTGGCAGCGAGCCAGAGATAATAAGCCTGTACTAGCGGCATAAACAAATATATATGCTGCAGCTAAATCTGATATTATGAAAATGAAAAAACTTTCATTGCTTCTCCTGGCACTGCTGGTGCTTGGAGTAGCTGATTCAATATACCTGACTTCGGTAGAGCTTAACTTCGCACCGCTAGTATGCTCCAGCAGCGGCCTGATAAACTGCGCCAAGGTGCTTTCGCCTACTGACCCGTATTCATCGATATTCGGGGTACCGCTTGCTTTCTATGCTCTTGCATGGTTCATAATATCTATAGCCGTGTTCGCTACGAGGAAGAGCAAACTTGCACCGTGGTACTTTACCGGCCTGATGGGTGCAGTATACTCCGTCTTTGCAATGTCAATGATAGGCCACATATGCATATATTGCTCGATACTGGACGCCACTCTTATCGCAATTGCTGCAGTAGCGTTCTTTATGATGTCGTGATATCTTGTACATAAGGGATCCAATATTCGGCAATGTTCACCTCAACAGCGTAGAGAAGAAAATCCTAGAGACCGAGCCGATGCAGCGGCTCAGGCACATAAAGCAGCTCGGATTCGTATACATGGTGTATCCGGGAGGCACGAATACGCGCTTCGAGCACTCGCTGGGCACAATGCACCTCACAAAAGCAATAATGAACAACCTGGGTGCATACGAGGAGGAAGTCGCGCTCGTAGGCTTGATGCATGACATTGGTCACGCGCCTTTTTCACATTCCTCTGATCCAGAGCTTTACAAGTACCTTAACACGCAGCATGAGAACGTCGGAGAGAAGATAATACGCAGCAGCGAGATAAAGGACCACATAAGCGCCGCAGGGCTTTCAATGTCCAAGCTTATAAAATACTTCAATGGATTGGGCAAAGGCGAGATAGTCACCGGCGCGGTGGGATCGGACCGCATAGACTACCTCAGCCGCGACGCAATGCATACGGGCGTGGCATACGGCATAATAGACTACAACAGGATAAGCGCCAAGTTCGGTTTTCACAAGGGCAAGCTTGCCGTGTACTACGAGGGCCTGCAGGGAGCTGAATCGATGCTCATAGCGCGTTACTTCATGCACAACTCCGTCTATTTCCATCATACTGTCAGGATAGCCACATCAATGTACAGGAAAGCACTTGACTCCTCTATAGCAAATGGCGAACTCAACCCAGAGAGCCTGTTCACATTCACGGACTCGCAGATGCAGGAACACCTTCTAAACAGCAAGTCCTCCTCAGCGCTAATGTCGAAAGTGATAAACAGGAAACTGTTCAAAAGGGCTTATGAAGGACCAGCACCGCAGAACATGAAAATTGGCGAGATAGAAGAGGCTATAGAAAGGGCAGGGGTAAACAGTGACCAATATATAATCGATGCTACCAAGCCAAAGGGATACGAAGACAACATAACTGTGATAGACAAGACCAACAAGGTAATCGGGAGCATATCAAGCCTTTCTCCGCTCGTCGCTACACTGCAGGACATACTTAGGAAGAGCTCGCTGATAATAGCGACGGAAAAGAACAAGGTAAGCGCTGTAAAGGAAGCTATACAAAAAGTTTTATAACCGCAAGTGCAAATATACTTGCCTTATTCTGGGTTCGTAGCTCAGTTTGGTCAGAGCGGCTGGCTCTTAACCAGTAGGTCGGGGGTCCAAATCCCCCCGAACCCGCCTTCATCTCGCATCAAATCCGCGAAACATATAAATATCTAATTGTAGATATCTATAATCAGATATCTATTGAAAGATGTGATAACATGAGAGGAATGAGAGGAATTGATGAATACGAGGAAGATACAGGACGGGGAAGAGGCAGGATTATGGGCATGGGGGGAAGAGGAATGCACGGTCAGCATGGAATGCACAGCATGATGCACATGGGCAGGGGCTTCATAGGCATGAAGTACATGATACTGCGCATGGCGAGCGAAGGAGAGGTAAGCGGCTCGCAGATAATAGAGACTGTAAATAGTATGACAAACGGATATAGGAGGCCGTCGCCGGGCAACGTATACCCAACATTGAGGGACTTGGAAGAGGAAGGGTACCTGAAGATGCGTGAGGAGGACCATGTGAAGTACTATAAGATAACTGACAAGGGCAAGGAAGCGATAGAGAACATATCGATGCCTATGTTCGGCATGAGGGGTGCAATGTCTAGCAAAGAGACGACAGAACACTTCAGCAGGTACAACATAAGCGCAGAGCTTGACAGGATTGACAGCATATTGGACTATCTGCAGGAAAATTCCAGCAAGATAAAGGAGGATGCGGACCTCGGCAAGCGTCTGGACAGCATAAGCAAGAAGATCAGCTCAATAAAGGAAAGCAAGTAATAAGCGCAAGCGGGGCAGATAGGGTTCTGCCCCCTCCCCACCTTATTTAGCAAGTATTTTATACCACGCGATGCATCCTTATATAAGGGTGCCAGAATGCTATCGCGAAAAGACAAGCTGAGTGGGGCTATAATAATATTGGGTGCGCTTCTCACTATTGCTACCGGCGTATCAATACCATATGCCATAGGCGGCTTAGCCAGCCAGATAGGCATAGAAGAAGCCATGATGATAGTTGGCGGAATAGTTATAGCAATATTCGGTGTATTAGTCTTGCGCGGCAAGCTCAACATGCTCGGCGGTGTAATAGTTATAGTATTATCGGCGCTGATAACATACCTGTTCTTTACATTTTCTGGGGAAACGTCATATGGCCCGATAATCGCAATCATAGGAGGTTTGATATGCATATTCAGGGCCAGAGGGCACACGAAGCCAGCGGTGCAGCCATCAACGCAATAAGAAAAATAAGCAGCGCATTTGCGCTGCCCGGATAAAATGCATATCAAAAGCGCAAGCCATCAAAATGCTTAAATACGTTTGCGCCAAAATGAAGTGTAAGCCTCGTTGTGAATAAATGGCTTCAGGAAAACCCTACATATACACCAGAGACGGCTTTATGGTAGGGGGTTTTCTTTTTGGGGCACATAAAAAAGCAATGGGCGAACTCGTTTTTACTACATCTATGACAGGCTATCCGGAAAGCCTCACCGATCCGTCATACAAGGGTCAGATACTGGTCTTTACGCATCCGCTAATAGGCAACTACGGCGTGCCCAAGGCAAAGCCAATCCATGGCACAAAACTGCTTGGCAACTTCGAATCCGACCGGATACAGGCAGAAGGAGTTATTGTTTCAGAATGCACCTCAGGCACGAAGTGGGATTCAGATTCCTCATTCGATTCATGGCTTAAGGCAGAGTCAATCCCTGGAATAAGCGGCATAGATACGCGCGCATTGACGATCAGGCTAAGGGACCATGGCACCACCATGGGTGTGATATCGGATGACCGGAAGGACATGAAGGCCCTCGATAGGTACGATTACGAGTCCATAAACTTCGTAGAAATGGTATCGCCTAAGAAGCCGGTATACTGCCGCATTCGTGGGAAGAAACCAAAAGGCACGATAGCAGTAATGGATTTTGGGGCCAAGAATGGCTTCATAAACGACCTAATGAGCCTTGGATATGACGTTGTAAGGGCCCCATGGGATTCGTCTGCGCAGGACATACTAGACCTGAAGCCTTCAGGAATAGTGTATGGCAATGGCCCCGGCAACCCGAACCTCCTCAAAGAAGCCATAGCTACGATAAGGGAGTTGTTAGGCACTGGCATACCTAGCATGGGCATATGCTTAGGGCACCAGCTCACATCGATAGCGCTCGGAGGAAAGATAAGGAAGATGAAGTTCGGCCACAGAGCGGTGAACAAAGGCGTGATAAACAGGATTGACGGCAAGGCGTACATTACCACGCACAACCACGGCTACGCACTTTCAAAAAGGGACATGCCCAAGGGTGCAAAGATACTTTTCGAAAGCATAGACGACGATGTGGTTGAAGGCATCATTGACAAAAAGCACAACCTCATAACAACGCAGTTCCATCCGGAAGCAAGGCCCGGCGCGTGGGACACCCAGTTCATATTCGGAACATTTTACAGGATGATGCAGAATGGCAGGAAGAAAGCTTGAAGCAGCAAAGGGCAGCAAGGTCCTGCTCATAGGCTCAGGGTCCATAAAGATAGGCGAAGCTGCAGAATTCGACTACAGCGGCAGCCAGGCACTCAAGGCTCTGCGCGAGGAAGGCATAGAAACAGTAATAGTAAACTCAAATGTGGCTACGGTGCAGACGAGCTACGCGTCTGCCGACCATGTATACCTGCTTCCGGTAAAAAGCAGGTTCATAGAAAAGGTCATAGAAAAAGAGAAGCCAGAAGGGATAATGATGGGCTTCGGCGGCCAGAGCGCCCTCAACGCAGGCATAGACCTAAGCGATTCAGGAGTGCTTAGGAAGCATAGGGTAAAGATACTCGGAACGAAGCTAATCGGCATAAAGGCGGCGCTGGGCAGGGCCGACTTCAAGAAGCTAATGGAAAGCAAAGGCATAAGCACCGCGCCAAGCCTGTCTGCCAAAACAGAGGAAGAGGCGCTGTCAGCAGCAAAAAAGCTTGGATACCCGGTGATGCTCAGGGTAAGCTTCAACCTTGCAGGCAGGGGATCATTCATAGCCAAAAGCGAGGCAGCGATGAAGCGCGGCATAGAGAGAGCGTTCGCACAGAGCAAGACGGGCGAGGTTCTCATAGAGAAATACCTGAGCGGATGGAAGGAAATAGAATACGAAGTAGTAAGGGACAAATTCGGCAACGCCGCGGTTGTTGCATGCATAGAGAACCTTGACCCCATGGGCGTGCATACTGGGGAATCAACAGTAGTTACGCCCGCACAGACACTCGATAACGAGGACTACAACAACATGCGGAGCGTAGCGATAAAGGTTGCAGAAGCGATAGGACTTGTGGGCGAATGCAATGTGCAGTTTGCCCTAAGCCCCCGCAGCAGAGATTTCTATGTTATAGAGTCAAATCCGCGGATGTCGCGCTCGAGCGCACTGGCGAGCAAAGCCACGGGATATCCCCTGGCATACGTGAGCGCAAAGCTCAGCCTCGGATACAGGCTCTACGAAGTCATGAATGAGGTTTCTAAAGCTACTAGTGCATTCTTCGAGCCGAGCCTAGACTACATAACAATAAAGATACCCAGATGGGACCTGACAAAGTTCGAAAGCGCGAGCTCCAGCCTAGGCACGGAGATGAAAAGCATAGGAGAGGTTATGGCAATAGGGCGTTACTTCGAGGAAGCCCTGCAAAAAGCCGTGCGCATGCTCGACATCGGCGAGCCCGGGATAGTCGGAGGGAAGATATACGCATCGGATATGAGCAAGAACGAGATAGAAAAAGCACTTAAGGGCAGAAAGCCTTACTGGTTCCTGTATGCATCCAAAGCATTTTCAACAGGGTTCAGCGTAAAGGACGTGCATGCCCTCACTGGAGTCGACCCATTCTTCCTTGAAAAAATCAAAGGCATAGTATCGGCATACGAAAAGGAGAGGTCTGCAAAGGCTTCGCCGAAAATAGGAGCAGAGCAATACAGCAGGCTTGCAAGAATGGGCTTTTCGGAGAAACAGCTAAGCATAAGACAGGATACGTACGTGAAGAGCATAGACACCTTGGCAGGAGAATGGCCAGCAAAAGTCAACTACCTATACACTACGCACTCCGCATCAAATGACGATATAAAGTTCAGGAAGGTCAAGCGCAAGGCGCTGGTCCTTGGTGCAGGCGTATTCAGGATAGGCGTATCTGTCGAGTTCGACTGGAGCAGCGTCAGCTTCGCACGCGCCTTGAAGAAAGGCTTCAGCGAGGTATCCATACTCAACTACAATCCAGAAACCGTATCAACAGACTGGGACATAGCCGACAAGCTGTATTTCGATGAGATAAGTGCGGAAACCGTCAAAGCCCTGGACAAGAAGGAGCACTTCGACGGAATAGCGGTATTCACTGGAGGGCAGATAGGCAACAACATAGCCAATGAGCTATCTAGGTCAGGCATGAAGTTCATAGGCACTGGCTCTAAAGGCATAGACATGGCCGAAGATAGGAACTCCTTCTCTGCAGTGGTGGAAAGGCTCGGCCTTAAGCAGCCCGAATGGTGCACAGCATCGAATATGCGCGACATGGGGAAGTTTGTCGACGATGTTGGTTTTCCCATACTTGCCAGGCCAAGCTATATACTCAGCGGGTCGTCATTCAAGCTGATACACGATATGGAAGGCCTTGAAGCATATGCAAGGGCGATGCAACGTGTATCGCAGAGAAGCCCGCTGGTGCTGACGAAATTCTATACAGATTCCATAGAGGCAGAGATGGACTGCGTCAGCGATTCAAAGTCAGTGCTCGGCATAGGCATGCAGCACATAGAGGAAGCGGGGGTGCACAGCGGCGACGCTACGATAGCCACGCCCTTTACCTCGGGCAGCAGGCCTTACGAGGACATGAAGAGGGCGGCGCTGCTCCTGTCAAGCGAACTGCAGATAAAAGGCCCATTCAACATACAGTTCCTGATAAGCGGCGGCAATGTGTACATAATAGAGCTGAACGCCAGGGCTAGCAGGTCGATGCCGTTCAGCTCCAAATCCGTAGGTATAAACCTTATGGACTACGCATACAAGGCGATATTCAAGGGCCTTGGCCTTAGCGGCAGGTTCTATGAGCCTAGGCACAGGAGCTATATGGTAAAGAGCTCGCAGTTCTCATGGCTCCAGCTCAAGGACGCATATCCTGTGCTCGGCCCGGAGATGAGGAGCACCGGCGAATCCGCGGCTTTCGGAAGCACGCTCAACGAGGCTCTCTTGACGAGCTGGCTTGGCGTGAACCCAAACCACATACCTAAAAAGACCGCAATGGTGTACGGCGAGACGAACGTTGGCAATCTTGAGCATGCAGCAAGGGAGATTGGAAAGTTGTTGGATGTAGTTACAATAGAAGATTACCCAATTAAAGGCGCAAGGCAGGTGAGCAAAGGCAAGGCGCTCGACATGATACGCGCAGGCAAAATAGGCATAGTGATGACCGACAATGACATGTCGGGCAAGGACTACATGCTCAGGAGGCAGGCCGTGGACCTGAATGTGCCGCTGGTGCTCAATGGAAGGCTTGCGGCAAAGCTTGCGGAAGCGTTCAACGAATACGACGGATATGCAGAAGCGAAAGAGATGAAAGAATATTACTGACGCTTTATGCTCCTTGCGAATTCTGCAACCGCGTTGTTGAAAGAAACGCTGTCATCACGATAGCACGCATGCCTGTGCCCTAAGTTCATGAATTTCGACAGGGGGCAAGCATCAATCATAGTTTCATAGTTGCTCTTTGGCGATACGTCATCGCTGTCGCCCCAGATGAGCAGCACTTGCTTATTGGATATCGCGCCAAGCCTGCTCCTGTAATCCTCTACTCCTACCGCTCCCACGAGCACCAGGCCATCGAGCATGTCCGCATGCTCTACTGCGAAGTCCAATGCTATGTGCCCTCCCATAGATGCTCCTAGCAAGGCGGTATGCTTTATGCGCATAGACTCAAGAAACCCCAGTACGAATTCGCCAGGACCGATATCTAGTTTCTCGGATTTGCCGAACCCTGGATAGTCCACCGCTATGCCGCGCATGCCTGCTTTGGATATTGCATCCAATGTGCCTATGCCGTTCCACGTGTCTGCGGTATAGCTGGATCCGTGCAGCAGCACGAACGGCTCACCCTGCCCCTGTTCTATGTAACGTATGCTGGCGCCTTTAACATTGACCTTTTTATCAACCAATTCCATAATTTCATATTCATATGAAAAAGTATAAAACACATAATAAAAGCACAAACTAAGCCCCCTCTGAATAGCATGTTTTTGATAAAAAGTACCAATTAATTTTATCCAATCAAAAGGGTTATAAATATCAATTTCCAATATAAAAATAAGGCGACAGGCCGTATTTTACAAGCTGATAAAATGAGTGAAGAGTATAGCGGCAAGGACATCATAATACTGTCAGGTCCGCAGGGTGTAAGGAAGAGGCCTGCAATGTACATAGGCTCCACAGGCATAGCCGGCTTCACGCACCTTCTCTACGAGGTCGTTGACAACGCAATAGACGAAGCCATAGCCGGCTACTGCAAAAATATAGTGATAACTCTCTCTAGCGAAGACGGGGTGGATGTAGCAGAGGTATCGGATGACGGGAGAGGCATACCCGTCGATATAATACCGAAGGTCAACAAGCCTGCCCTGGAAGTCATAATGACATCGCTGCATTCTGGAGCCAAGTTCGACAACAAGGTATACAAGGTATCCGGAGGCCTTCACGGTGTTGGCATGACTGTGGTAAATTCCCTGTCGGAATATACCATAGTGACAGTAAAGCGCGGAGGCAAGATATACCGCGAAAGCTTCAGCAGGGGCTCCCCTACAACACAGCTTGAGACCATAGGCGAGACAAGCGAAAATGATACAGGCACAACCGTAAGGTTCAAGCCCGACACTACAATATTCTCTGCAAATAAATTTGACACCACAGAGCTCACAGAAAGGCTCCGCGATGTATCATATCTGAGCCCAGGCCTGAGCATAACTCTCATAGACAAGAGGCAGGATCCGGAAAGCACAACCAGATTCTTCTCAGAAAGGGGAATTGCCGACTTCATCGACTACCTTATAAAGGGAAAAGAACCAGTGGCAAAGCCCGTGCAGATAGAGAAAGAAGTGGAAGGCACAAAGGTCAGCGTAATATTCCAATACGTCTCGGATTATAGCGAGGAGCTCATCTCTTTTGTGAATAGGATAAAGACGAACGAAGGTGGCACTCACGTAACCGGCTTCCGCAGCGCATTGACAAGGGCGATATCCAACTACATGAGCAAAAACGCCAAAAAAGGCAAGCAGGAAGACATACAGGGCGACGATACGCGTGAAGGCCTGGTATGCGTGATATCGATACTGATGCAGAATCCGGAATTCGAGGGGCAGACTAAGGAGAAGCTAGGCAACACCGCCATAAAAAGCATAGTTGACAGCGCCGTATATTCTGGATTCTCGACATACCTGGAGGAAAATCCTACAGAAGCTGCAAAGATAATTGCGAAAATACAGACTGCAGCAGAAGCAAGGGAGTCTGCCAAGAGGGCGCGCGAACTGGTCCGGAAGAAAAGCATATTCGACGGGCCAATACTTTCTGGAAAGCTTGCAGACTGCACAGAAACCGACCCGGACAAGTCCGAGATATTCATAGTTGAGGGAGACAGCGCAGCAGGATCCAGCAAGCAGGGCAGGGACAGGTTCTTCCAAGCTATTCTGCCTCTCAGGGGCAAGGTGCTCAACGTAGAGAAGGCTACTGACGAGAAGATATTCAACAACAAGGAACTGCACACGATGGTAACTGCGTTTGGCACAGGAATAAAGGAGAGCTTCGATGTCAGCAAGATACGGTACAAGAAGATAATACTGCTTACCGATGCAGATGTTGACGGAAGCCACATACGCACGCTTCTGCTGACATTCTTCTACAGGTACATGAGGCCTGTCATAGAGCACGGCTATGTGTACATAGCGCAGCCGCCGCTGTACAAGATATCCAAAGGGCGCGAGACCGAATACCTGTATAACGATGCTGCGCTCGAAAAGGCGATGGAGAAATACGGCAGCAACGCGAGCCTGCAGAGATACAAAGGGCTGGGAGAAATGAATCCGGAGCAGCTATGGAGCACCACGATGGACCCTAAGAGCAGGGTCATGCGGCGCATTACAATAAAGGACGCAGAGCTCGCAGACTCGATGTTCTCAATACTAATGGGCATCGATGTCGAGGAGAGGAGGAAGTTCCTCGAGGAGCATTCGAAGGAGGTAAAGTTCCTGGATGTATGAATCACTGATCACGGTAATATGATGGCAGAACCCATAGACACACCAATTGAGAAGGAGATGCAAGACAGCTACATAGACTACGCCATGAGCGTAATAGTCGGAAGGGCGCTTCCTGACGCACGCGATGGCCTCAAGCCTGCGCAGAGGCGCGTGCTTTACGCGATGTACAAGCTCAACAATGTCCACAGCCAGCCAACTAAGAAGAGCGCAAGGGTTGTCGGCGAAGTAATAGGCCGCTACCATCCTCACGGCGACATGGCGGTATACGATACGCTTGTAAGGCTGGCGCAGGACTTTTCAATGAACCACATGCTGGTCGAAGGGCAGGGAAACATGGGTTCGATAGATGGCGATCCCCCAGCAGCGCAGAGGTACACTGAAGTAAGGCTGCGAAGGATAGCAGAAGAGATGCTTGAAGATATAGAAAAGGATTCCGTGCCTATGGTGCCAAACTTCGACAACACAGAGATAGAGCCAGTAGTGCTTCCTTCAAAAATACCGAATCTGCTGGTAAACGGCAGCTCGGGAATAGCAGTAGGCGTAGCGACCAACATACTGCCGCACAACCTGGCTGAGGTGTGCGATGCGATAACTGCATATGTAAAGAACCGTGGCATAGACGACCAAGGCCTTCTAGAATACATAAAGGGCCCAGACTTCCCAACAGGAGGGACCGTGTTCTACGACTCGCGGCTTCTATCCTCGTATCTTACGGGCAGGGGCGCAGTAACCATACGCGGTAAGGCAGAGATAGAGGAGGAAGGCAACGCAAGGCGCATCGTGATAACGGAAGTACCATATACTGTCAACAAGGCGTCGCTAGTAGAAAACATGGTCAGGCTCATAAGGGACAAGAAGATCATGGGCGTATCAGACCTTAGGGACGAGAGCGATAAGAAGGGCATACGCATAACGATAGACCTGAAGAAGGATGCGAATCCGGACTACATACTAAATCTGCTATACGCGCACACGCAGCTGCAGGTGTCACTGCCAGTAATGAACATAGCCGTGCAGGACAACTCGCTTCTCACAATGAAGATAAAGGACTTCATAAAGGCTTTCGTCGAGCACCGCTTCAAGGTGATAACCAACAGGACCAGGTACGACCTCAACATAGCAACTGACCGTATGCACATAGTGGATGGCCTCATAATCGCGGTCGAGAACATAGACAATGTCGTAACTCTGATACGCGGCAGCGACGACATAAAAGCTGCAAGGCAGTCGCTGATGGAATCATACAGCCTGTCAGAAAAGCAGGCCAACGCCGTGCTCGACATGAAGCTCAGCAAGCTCACCAACCTGGAAATAACCACGCTAAAATCAGAGAAGGAGGAGCTCACGAGGAAAATATCTGAGTACAACAGTATACTTGCTGATAGCGAAAAGGTCTATGGCATAATCGTCGACGAAACCGAATACGTCAAGCAGCATTATGGTATAAAGAGGCGCACGGTCATAGAGAGCAGCAGCATAAGCCAGGAAATAATGCCGGAGGACCTCGTCGAGGACAAAGAAACAACAATACTGCTTACCAACAGGAGCTACATGAAGCGCTTGGACCTGGGTAAATACAAGGTCCAGGACCGCGGAGGCAGGGGCATAAAGGCGATAGAGCTTAAGGAGGACGACTACGTCAAGCAGACACTCATATGCAAGGCAAAGGACACACTGCTCCTGATAACAAACATAGGGCGTGCATACTGGCTCAAGGCGTATGCCGTGCCAGAGGGAGACAGGTACAGCTCAGGCAAGGCAGCAGCTAACTTGGTCACCACTCGCGAAGGCGAAAGCATAGCAAAGATAATAAACACGCGCGACATGGCAAACCTGTTCATAGTATTCCTCACCAAGAAAGGAATAATGAAGCGCGTAAGGGCGGAGCTTTTCTCCAATCCAAGGTCGAATGGCATAAACGCGGTGCAGCTCAGGGAAGGCGATTCCATAGCTGATGTTGCAATATCTGATGGTGAATCTGGCCTGTTCATAGCCACCAGGAACGGCAAAGCCATACATTTCGACGAAAAGGAGATAAGGCCAATGGGAAGGGCCGCATCAGGCGTGCGCGCAATAAGGCTCAAGCCTGGCGACGAGCCGGTCAACATGATTGTGGTAAAGGCCAATGACTCAGTACTCTCGGTGACAGAGAAGGGGTATGGAAAAGTCACTTCGCTTGAAAGATACAGGCAGCAGCACAGGGGCGGAGGAGGCATACTAAATCTGCGCGTAAATGAAAAGACCGGGCACGTAGCAAAGGCACTGAAGGTCAAGGAAGACGATAACGTTCTTCTGATAAACTCAAAGGGCATATCCATACAGTTCCCGGTAAGCGAAGTAAGGAAGACAGGAAGGGCTGCGAGCGGCGTCAGGATGATGCGCATCGATTCAGATACCCGCATCATCGACGCGCAGGTAGCCAGCGCGGAGAAGCAGTGATTGCAGCTAAGGCTACTGGTGTTGGACCTTGCCCTTCTTGCTGAACATGTACAACATGTTATAGACATGCACGAGCATTCCTGCAAATATAATTACTGCCCCTGCAAGCGCAGCCGCCTTCAACCCAGCTATTTCTGAAGCCAGAAAAAGCAATATACCGGCATTCAGTATCGCAAGCTCTGCCCTCACTACTCTGTAATCGGCGTATTTGGCATGGGACAGCCCAGGGGCGAACATGTAGCTCAGTCCGAATATCATCATCATTACGAATCCGAAGAACCACAATATGAAAATATAGCTGAAATCAAGATGCAAGAGATTCGACAGCGAAACCAAGAAGAGCACAGAGCCGATAACCAAGTATGCAAACGCGGTGCCCATATAGTATACCGACAATCTCGAGTCCATATGTATGTTGTCTATCGCCATGCAATCAAGATTATGCAGCGGGCAAACAATAAAAGGGCGTGGTTGAACCAAACTGTAGCGTATTACACGTGCCTGACCCTGTGCGGCCAAGCGCAACTATTTACCCGCAATCATGCGTTTGAGGCACAAAGCTTAAAAGCACGCTACAAAAAACACTATTGTGGGGCAATGCTTACTGTTCTTGTCATAGGTAAACCGTCTTATGAAAAAGTCACGGATTTGTGCCTGATAGCCCGGGCTTTCGGCGCTTCCGGCATCGTGTTTACATCAAACGACAAGAAACTCGCAGCGAAATCACAGAGGTTCTGCAGGGACATATGCGACAAATGGGGAGGCAGCTTCTCAGTAAGCTTTACCAACAGCTGGAAGGACTACATTAAAAGCAAGAGGAACTACAAGACCATATACCTCACCCGATACGGAATACCCATAAAGCAGGCAGAATACGCGCTTAGGACCTACAAGAACATACTCATCATAGTGTCATTCTCCGAAAAGATAAAGGAGCTGTATAATATTGCAGACTTCAATATAAGCATAACGTCTCAGCCGCATACTATGGCGTCTTCCATGACTGCACTGCTCCGCACATACTACAGGGACCGCGAGCTCTCAATGCACTTCGAGAACGCAAAGTACAAGATAATACCGGAGCAGCACGGCATACACATAGACAAAGTAGGATAAAATTCAGGCGGACCAGTACTTCTTCGTCCTGATGAACTGCCTCTGCGCCTCTATAAGGTCGATGAAAAGATCCCTATAGTCATGCTTGAGCATCATCAATATCCTGCCTGCAGACTTGAGCCCAACACCATACACCGAAAGTGCTACTGCAGCCCTGCCGCCGTACGATTCGAACATGCTTGCCTCATTGAGCAGCTCCCTTAGGTCTGTCCTCTCCCGCGGCGAGAGCCTTTTCCCTTCAAGCCTCTTCTTCACTATCGCTTCATGGGATTCGCTCTGCCTCGCCACCATCGGGCTCTTGCAGTTTGGGCATTCTATCTTCTTCATATCCTTTACCTGGCTCAGTTTCCTTGTGAACTTGAAGCCACAATATGTGCATATCAGCGCAATGTTCTTCTCCAGTATTGAATCGATGAAGGAGTCAAGCACCACGCTGCTCGGCGTCACTGGAAGGACGAGCTCTTTTGCGTTATATGTCGCTTCAAGAAGCGTCGAAGCAAATATGGACAGGCTGTCAGTCTCTACCTGCGGTATCCTTTTTCCAGATATATTCTTGAGGAACTTCTTCAGCGTCTCTATATCGAAGTAGTTCTGCATCAGCTCCCGCATCGCCTCCCTGTATACTGGAGTATCCTCAAGCATGCGCATTATCCTCTTAGCCATGGATTTGGATACGCTTGCGTCCCTGTCAATTACGCCGAAGAACTTTGCAACAGTGACGAATTCATACCTGAATAGGTCGCTGTCCTTTACCGCACTCTTCAGCAGCCCGTCTATGCTGTCCGGCGTGATGCTCCTTATCAGCGTACCGAAATCCACATTTTCGTCAAACTCGAAGAATATCATGTATGGCGTCGACTTCATGACCACGCTCTTGCCATACCTTGCTGTAAGCATGTGCACGAGCAGCCTAGACAGCGCCTCGTTGGCCAAGGTTCCTGCAGCGCAGTATATGGCAGTATTGTCGCCCGATTTCTCTATGGCTATGCCTTCGCTCGCCAGTCTTACCGAGGCATTCTGCTGCCTTATGAAATCGTCGATCCTGCGCTTCAATTGGCTGTCTACAAAATCAATGCTTCCCAAGCCGCCATCATCGAAGA
>JAJZZN010000034.1 GCA_021797575.1 Microcaldota archaeon | reverse complement strand
TAACGGGCACATGGTATACTAGATTCGACAACGAAGAGAATGGCGATTTCTCGACAGTGCCACGCAATCTTGCAATATACATAGAAAACGGCGAGCCCAAATTCGCCATAAAGCAGCTTGATGTCCGGTCGATAGTTGGAATAAGGATACACGACAACATGCTCCGCATGATAAGGAACATAGAGGCTGTCAGCTCTTCATCGAAGCAGGCGAGCTCATGGGACGCTCCAGATTATTCCATAATGCCAGACGTGCTCGTGAAAGGCGTAAAGGTCACCACTGCATGATGCACGCCATCAAGGCTAGCGAATATCGGCAATAAGCAAAAGCTTAATAACTACTTTTCGCAGAATAAATAGTTAGTTATGCCAGGGTGGCGGAATCCGGTATCGCGCCGGTCTTGAGTTTTGAAAACATCAAGAGCTGATCAGTGATGCAAACAAGGCAACCGGTGCCCGCAAGGGCTTTAGGGTTCAAATCCCTACCCTGGCGAATCACAGATATTCTCTACGAGACAGCCGATAGGCTGTCAATCAATGCCCTGTGGAGCGAGCCATCCCAAGTCCTACTAATTTAAATATCTTTAATGCTCCTAGGAACATGTGATATTATGTACGGACAGAATCCACAAAGCGGGAACGCTGCGCAAGCGCCTACACCGACGCCCACACCGCAGCCTAATCCGGTAAAAGCAGCGAAGAAGGGTGGCAAGACAGCCATCTATGCAATTGCAATAGTGGTTATTGTAGTGATAATAGCGGCAGCAGTGCTCATGCTTCCTAAGTCGCAGCAATCAAACCCGCTATATAACCTCATATCATCGAACAAGAACATGCCGATTAAGACTTTTGCACAGAGCGTAGACTCAAAATTCACAAACACCAGCCAGCTTAACATAAGTTATTCCGGACTTGCAGAAATAAATGCGGTAAGCGGAGGCACAAATCTGACAATGAAAATGCCAATGAAGATAGACCTGATGAAGTACAATTCTAACGTCAGGGCAGACGTCAATGTATCTAAAATTCCGTTTCTGGGCAACCTGACGCTCGTTGTCATCCTTAATAACGGCGAGATGTACTCCTGCGCCAAATCATCGCTTCTCAGTTCCTTCGGCCTGAATTCATCTTCTACTAACTCGAGCTACCAGTGCCAGCCGCCTGTGTCAACATCCGGCCTGATAAACACTACAACACTAAACAAACTCAACGGCAGCATGCACTTCACTTCAGTCAAGCAGTCTTCATACAATGGCTACAGCTGCGTGCTGACCTCCGGTTATATGGACATAAATGCGAGCACATTGAGCTCAACCAGCACGGTTTCAACAGTAAGCTCCATCATACCCACCGGTGCCAACGTGAATGCATCGTTCAGCATGTGCCTGTCAGATACGTATTATGTGCCGCTGACAATGTCCATCAAAGAGGTTTTGAACAGCAACTCCACAAGCACTGGCCTGCTGGGCATATCAGGTACTGTGAACCTGCAGCTCAATGAGACCTCGTTGAGCACTTCAGTGAGTCCATCAATAACGACGCTGCCAGGCCCTGTGGTGAACACATCCACGAGCGGCTTGATATGAAGTAGCAGAAGAAGCAAGCAATTATGCAGAAACCGGCCAGAGCGATGCTTTGGCCCTTCTTTTTCTTTTTTTATACTAACTCAGCCAATGGTAATATCGCCGACCCTTATCCTCACATCATAGCCGCTGACATCCTCAGATCTTGACTTTTCAAGGCTTGCCTTGAATTCATTGTCGGCCTCGCTCGCCCTCCTAAGAATGCTGCCATCCAGAAACTTCGGATCAACATAGCGCGACTTTGCCTTCAGCTTCACGCTTCCGCCATCCTCCACTGAGAATTTCCCGCTCCTCAGTGCGTCAAATATATCATCTACATACTTGATGTGCGCGTTTTTCGCCTTCTCGACCACATGGTCATCAGTCCCGTACACTATGTCATCCCTGGTTATTGCACCATCATCAAAGGCCCTCTTTATGGCTGTCGCGAATGCGTACCTTATGGCTATATTGTCCCTGTTGCCGTATTCGCTCCTTTGCATGTGCATGAAGAGCTTCCCGTACCTTACCGCATATTCCTTGGAATCAAATACCATCTCCTCATCATGATTTACTATGTGCTCTACCAGTTCCATAGGCTCGGAATGGCCCTGATAATAATAGCCCCTGAGCGAGTAGTCAACCCTATCTGCGCACAGGTCTGGTATGTCCCTTTCCAGCAGGCCGAACAGCTTTTCTTTTGATATCCTGCGCGGGTCGAAACCGTACCTCTCTAGTACTTCCTTGAGCTCACCCTTATCAAAATATTCCTCATGCAGAGAGTCCTGTAGGCCCTGGTCTGCATAGCTGCCCAGAACCATGTCTGCAGTATGCGAGAATGCGGTATGCGAAACGTCATGCAGCAGACCCGCTATCTGCTCCTCCTCGCTCGCGCCCAGCCTCCTGAGAAGCAGCATCACACCTACGCAATGCTCATACCTGCTGTGGTTCGTTGCACCCTCAAAGTCAAATTCCTTAGGTATGCCCTGCTGCGATATGTGCTTTATCCTCTCCATCGGCGCGGATTTCATCAGGTCGATTATGGCTCCGTCCTCAATCTCAAACTTTCCATACACTGGATCGGAAATATGCATAGAATCAGTAGTTACTTAACCAATTGATAGATATAAAATACCCTAGCAAACAGGATAAAAAGAAAAGGGCTGTGCAAATGCACAGCCTTCAAAATTCTCTGTTCACGGGAAGTACGTGCTGAATGCACCTAGGTGCTCATCCAATCCCATGTATCCTATGAGCAATGCGAAGAGCATCACCACCACGAGCAGGAACACTTCGAAGTAGTACGCATACTTGCCCGAGCCCTTTGGCTTAAGATACAGCACCGGGGAGAATATCGCTGCTAGCATGCTGAATCCATAAAGCCCTGTCGCTGTCAGCCAGTCATTGCCTGACTCTAGGTTGAACTGTGTTATACCTATCATCCCAACAATCAGGTATATGCCGAGCAGAAATCCCAGGAGCGAGAGCACTTTCACGTCCATGCCCTTGCTTATCATGTACGAGCCGGCTATCATCAGCAGGCCAAGCACCAGCAACGGGTCCCCAAAAAGAATGTTGTAGGATCCCGGAAGGGGCCATGTGAACGACATCAGGAAGCCGCTTACCGCATTGAACAAACCGAGAATGAACACTGGCACCACCAGCGAGCTTATGTCTTTCTTGCCGCTGCCCACCTTAAAGTAATACAAGGCGAGAAGCAGGGCGCTCATGCCTAAGCTCAGCAGCATAACTGTGAGCGGGTCTATGAAAGTTGCCATTCCACCACTTTACATATATTATATATTCTACCCATCAATGGTAAAGTATTTAAGTGTGCACTCTCATCAGAAAGCTGTATCTGGCATGCCCGTGCGCTTTCATCCATGCAGCATAAAACCTGCACCGCTTGCGTGTGCGTGTATCACTTGTAAATGCAGCGGCCAGCTATCTATGATACGCAGTTGATAGTATGAAAAAGATAATATTCTTCGACGGCGACGGGACTCTCTGGTACCCAAGGAAGACAAAGTTCAGCGCGCCTCCCTGGATCGTTTATGAAAGGGACGGAGATATGCACGCGGAGATGAAGCGCCAGATGCTGATGCCAAACGTGAAGGAGACGCTCAGAAGCCTGAAGAAAAGAGGAATAAGGCTTGCCATAATATCCACGCAGCCAGACAGGACTAAAGCAGAAAGGGATGCGAGGCTGCACACGAAGCTGAAGCATTTCGGCATAGCGCAGTTCTTCGACTATGTCGAGGCGTCAAAAGTCGTTGCGCACCATAAAAAGCCGGATAGCAAGGACAATGAGATCCTGAAGATACTGAAGAAGGCGCATCTGCCCAAGTCGTCGGCATTGATGGTAGGAGACCAGTACGGAGGCGACTATCTACCGGCAAAGAAGGCCGGCATATCGGCAGTAATGATAGACAGCTTCACATACGAGAGGAAGGACCACCGCCATCTAAGGGTGCGCAGGAAGATCACCGATATAGGCGGAATATTCAAGTACCTCTGAAAACAGGCATAAGAAGCCCAAAAGGCACTGGATTTAAAAACCTAGCATACAATCTATTAAAGGCATAAAGGTGAGACAATGGAAGCATATTGTATGAAATGCAAGCAGAAGAGGGAGATGAAGGATGCTAAAGAGGTAACCATGAAGAACGGCAAGAAGGCGTTCGAAGGCGTGTGCCCCGTGTGCGGCACCAAGATGTTCAAGATAGGCGGCAAGTGAGTATTGAAGGGCGCTTGCCCCTCTCCTCCTTTATGCTGACTACGGTTGCAAAGCAACATTTTACAAATTCCCTTTTCCTAAAAGGCTGGGGGGTCGACCAGCTCAAAGCGATGTATACTTAGCAAAGTGAGGGAAACCCTGCAGAATTCATTAGTTGGAGGATGTCAGTCTTTGAACCGCGCAAGCAACAACGAGTTGGAGACTACAGTCACAGAGCTGAATGCCATTGCCAAAGCGGCGAGCATGGGTAAGAGATTGTACATGCTTATTGAAAAAACAGGTATAAGCGCGCCAGCTGCAATCGGGATTAGTACTATATTGTAGCCAAAGGCCCAGAAAAGATTCTGCCTTATCTTTGACATAGTCCTCTTCCCTAGCCGGAGGGCCACGAACGCGTCGTAGACGCTGTTTTTTATCAAGATAATACTGCCTGCCTGTATTGCAACATCGGTGCCTGCTCCTATGGCTATCCCAACATCGGCCTTTGTCAGCGCTGGTGCATCGTTAACGCCATCGCCAATCATGGCGACCACACTGCCTTCCCTCTGCAGATCCGCTATCTTGTCCAGCTTGTCCTTGGGCTTTGCCTGGTACATCACGTGCTCTATGCCCAAGCTCTTCGCAACCGCATCTGCGGTCTTCTGATTATCGCCAGTTATAAGCCATACACTGTACCCTCCATTCTTAAACAAATCTATCGCCTTCCTGCTGTCATCCTTGAGCGCGTCCGCTATTGCTATAAGACCGATTGCCTTTTCATCCTCCCCTATTATGAGTGCTGTTTTGCCTTCCGACTCGAACTCCTGCAGCGTTGCGTCAAGACCTGAAAGTTGCATATTACCAAATAGGTCCCTGTTGCCAACAATTATTTTCTTATCGCTTTTAGTAAGCGCAGTTACCCCGCTGCCCTGGGCATAAGCAAACTTCTTTGGAAACTCGCTCTTGATCTTCATGCTCTGCGCCTTCGAGACAATGGCCTTCCCAATGACGTGCTCCGAATTCGCCTCTGCTATGGCAGCGAGCCTTAGAACCTCCATCCTATCATATCCTGCAGCTGCGACTATGTCGGTAACTTCCGGCGTTCCTTTTGTAAGCGTGCCTGTCTTATCCAGCACAACCGCAGTGACTTTGCTTGCCCTCTGCAGGCTTTCGCCGCTTTTGATGAGTATCCCGGCTTTCGCCGCCCTGCCCGAGGAAACTAGCAATGCAGCTGGCGTTGCTATACCCAGAGCGCACGGGCATGCGATTATCAGCACACTGACAAATATCAGGATCGCGGTGTTTACACCTACACCCCAAAAAAGGTACCAGTACAATGACGCCAAAATGCCCACGAGCACCACTACGGGCACAAAATACGATGAGACCTTATCAGCAAGCTTCTGTATCGGCACCTTACTTGATGCGGCATCCTTGACTATCTTTATTATCTGCGCAAGTGCAGTGTCTTCGCCTACCTTTGTAGCCTTGACCTTCAGCGAGCTTGTCAAATTTACGGTGCCCCCTATGGCCTTGTCTCCTGCCTTCTTAGCCAGTGGCATGCTCTCCCCTGTGATCAACGATTCATCAACCGCACTTTCACCCTCCAAGACCACCGAATCAGTAGGTATCTTCTCCCCCGGCTTTATTAGCAGAATATACCCCTCCTTAACCTGCTCTACGGGAGTGTCTATTACTCTATCACCTTCAATCCTATGTGCTATCTTTGGCTGCAACGCTATCAATGCCGAAACTGCAACCGATGCTCTTGATTCTGCGAGCCTCTGCATATATGTTCCGGTGAGTATCAGGGAGATTATAATTGTGGAGGTATCAAAGTATACTCCCCCAGCGGGGAAGATCGATGGGAACAGCGTAACCACTGTGCTGTAAGCCCACGCTGCGCTTGTGCCTATTGCAATCAGCGTATCCATGTTGGCAGACTTGTTCTTTATCGCATCCGCAATGCCTGCATAGAACCTCTGCCCAGCGTAGAACTGCACTATGCTTGCCAGAACCAACATTATGTAGTTGCCAAATCCAAGGCGCAGAACGTAAGTAAGTACTGCAACTGCAATAGTGAGGGGCCATGAAACCATCAGTGCAATCTTTAGGTTCCTGAGCTCCTTCTCAGGCCTCTCGAACTGAAGCTTGCAGTTTGCGCTACAGAAATAATACTTCCTGCCTTCCATTTCGGTAGTCAACGTCGAGCTTTTTTCATCAACATACATGCCGCATACAGGGTCAGTTGCCATAATCTTACCTTTTCTTGCCGGCTTCAACGGAATGCCGTGCTGTTTCCACCCTGCGGCTGTCGTGTATAGAGCACCACCTCTGGCCTTCGCTGGCTAATTCTTTGCTTCTGAAATGCAATCTGCGTACGATGCAGTTGTATCCCATGCTTAACCCTTCACGTAGCTCTCTGGCTGTTTATCGAAGTTCTGTTTGCAGTTAACAGAGCAAAAAACATAGGTCTTGCCCTTATAGCTGCTCTTAAACTTGGAGTCCTCGCCTACATCCATTCCACATACAGGATCTTTCATTTTTCCACCTTTTATCTATCCTTGTCAATATTATTTGGCATTCATTGCCCTGTAGCCCTTAGCACAGTTCTCGCAACAGAAGGTCAAATATCTTCCGCCAATTTTCTCTTTGTAGCCTCCTTTGTATATTTCACAGTTGCAATGCGCACACACAGTTAGCTTCGGTTTTATTGCAATCTCGAACATATCTCCGAACTTATTTGTGAGCCTTGTCACAAACTTCCTGCCTTCCGGAGTCAGATAGTAAGCCTGTTTGTCCCTCTCAGCCCTGCCCTTAGTTTCAACATAACCATACTTATTGAGTTGCTTCAAGAACGGATATACCTGTCCCGGACTGGCCTTCTTTCCCGTCCTCCTCTCTACTTCCTTCATTATTTCGTAGCCGTAATGTTCCTTCTCGCTGAGCAAAAGGACGGCGAAGAGCTTCACTATATTCTTTATCTCAATGTCGGGCATCGCAGTCACTATATATCACATTATGACATATATAAATATGTTATGTTGATGCGCTAGGAATGCATTACAGAATCCATAGCAGAAAGCCCCTCTGCCTTAAGTTCTTATATGTGCTATAAAGACATAGTTATATCGCAAACCTACACGCGCAAAATGCAATCAGTTGCCCAAATATCTAAAAATTTATATACATTATAAAAGCTATCAAAAAGGAACCATTCAGAAGGTTCGAATAGGTGGTTAGATGGATGCATTACTTGTAATGGATATGGTAAATGAATACATCTACGGAGAAAAGCCTCTTATACCAATAGAGGACAGGGAGAAGTTAATTAAAAGCATAAGAAAAGCGATTGATCTAGCGCACGAAAAAGCAGTGCCAGTTATTTACATCAATAGCGCATTTATAGAAGGCGACCCGATCCTAAAAATTATCGGACATAGACCCCAAGCAATGAAAGGAACAAAAGGGGCGCAAACAATCGCTGAACTAAAGCCCACCGGCAAGGATTATGTCATTGAAAAGAGGGGCTATGATGGCTTTTGGAAAAGCGGTTTGGACGAGCTTCTTAAAAAATTGAATATAAGTGATATTTACTTAACCGGGCAACAGACAGACTGCTGCGTGAGAGAAACCGGTGTAACGGCCGCACAGACGGGGTTTAATGTATTTATAATAGAAGATTGCTGCTCCACAAGCAGGGAGCTAGGGCAGGAAGCCGCAATCAGGTTTATGAAGGCGTGTGTCGGCAAAATAATAAATTCCGACGATCTAAAATGGTACGATTATTGAAAGCAACCTTATGCACGATCCCACGCAGAGTAATTGCCCCTATGCCATAACTCTTTCATCTTGGTTTTCTGGGCTTCCTGAGCAAACTTATCGAACTCTTTCATCTCCTTGGCGCTCTCTATAAGGCCTAAGATAATCTCGCTATAAGTCTCCCTCGGATATTTCTTGATTTGTTTCAGGGCCTTAACCACCGACTTGTTTAGCCGTATGGTAATTATTTCCTCAGGCATTATGCAACACCAATAGTTAGTGTATGACGTACTATATATTTTAAGTCTTTCGAGAGCGGCATTGCCCTATGTATGGATATTTATAGCTGTGAAGCAGGAGCCATGCTTGAAGCGTATCGCCCGAAGCAGGGATTGGACCTGCGACCTAGCGGTTAACAGCCGCTCGCTCTACCACTGAGCTATTCGGGCATTTAGGATTATTATGCATAACATTCTGGGCGAGGATTATTTATTAGTGCCGTTCTTTTGCTTTGCATGCTCCTCCAAGAAGCAGAACGGCTCCGCCAGGTTCACTATCCTGGTGTACAGGCCCGTGCTGTCCTCCACGCCGTTGGTCCTTGTAACTGCGCCTGAGTTGTAGTCATACTTGAAGAAGGCGAAATCACCATCTGGATTTGGCAGCTCAGCGTGCGTAAAAGTGAGTGAATCGTCATCCGTGAGGAATCCGAACCCTCCCGCGTGCTTTGTGCCATTGTAAGGGAATACAGACACTGTGCCTATTGTTTCGCTGCTCGCCGCGCTGCTGGCAATGCCTTTTACTATCTCCTCATAATTGGTCAGCTCGATTGTCGATACGGTGAACTTGTCGGATTTCGGTACTCTGAACGAATCGTTCTTTATGTGAAGCACCTGTATCTTATACGTCTGATAACCTGTATTGCGCTCTATGCTGTCCACGAACGAGAACGATTCCCTGCCGCTTGCGGAGTACACCACATAATTCGCTGCCTTGTCATAATCATAATAAAAGGCCAGCCTTGACTTGCCTACTTTCTCCCCCACAAGTATGTACCTGTAGCTATCCCCTATCTTTTTTGAATAGAGCTCCCCCATAGTTCCGCTGAAAGTGCATGCATCCCTTATAAGGTCGGCCATGCTTGCTAGCCTCGTCCATTTTATATTGATCATCGCGACACCTCTTGCTGCTTATAATCAGACCCTGCATGTCATATGTGCTTGGCTATAAGGTTTATGAAATACATCACCGCATATGCGGGTTCATATATTATCGGGAAAGCATTGCTGCCGTATCCGAGCGCATTGTAGTCATTCTGTATCGATGCCTTCACGCTGAGCGTTATGTTCGCTTCCTCGTGCACTTGCGGGCTGTCCACAGAATCCACATACATTGTCGCCTTATACAATCCGGGCTCGTTCTCGAACACCTGGTAGGTAAACTCCCTTGAAGTATGGTGCAGGGCTATTACCTCAAGGCTCCTGTTGAACGCCGGCAATCCCCTTGCGTATATCTCGAATGGGCTGTCCGAAACCCCCGTGTTGTTTATTGTTATGTATACGCTCTTCGGCTGCCCCGGCCCGGAGCTAATTGCTTTGGGCGACACCGAGAGCTTGAAAACATTCGGCGTTATGTTGACATAAGCGGTAAACCTCACGATGCCGAGCTTAGAGTAATTGCCAACGTTGACGGCAGTGACGTTGAACGCATATATGCCTGGCTTGGCATTTGGGCTAGGCGTTACCTCGACCGACATCAGGTATTCATATTTTGACGAGTTGGTGACTATCCAGCCGTATGGTTCCCCTGTCACATTCATAAAGCTCCAGCCCTTGTATATGAGCACGCCCGTGCTGTTGGTCGTGTTTGCCAGCGCATTTATGAAGAACGGCTGCCCCGGCCCGTCATTGCCAAGGTATATGCTGCCGCCGTTGTGGAGAGTTGAGTTGAAAGGCTCGACAACCCTGAGATACGAAGAAGCGCTGGCTATGCCCGCCATCGACGCCGCAGCTATTATCACAAGGGCAAATGCATAAGGTTTCATTTTAGCATCCTTATCTAAATTGTTCCAAGCAGTAATAAATAACTTGCTCAGGTGTACTTGGCCGTGAATGTCGCTATGTTGTTTACGTGGTGAATCGACGAAGGCAAGTCGGAAAAAGTATAATTGAGCCACAGGTACCCTGTGAATACATTGCCAAGGTTGCCCCTCGCTATTCCTGCGCCATTATAGCATTTCGCCTCAATAAGGAAGGAGCCGCCGCTGTATGACGTTATGGTGTTCGAGGCTATGCCAGATGGATAGTAGGAAGGCGCCGAAGACCATCCGAGCACGCCTATGTTGCCGTATTCTGGCTTGTTGCCTGTGGCGTTGACCGAAGAGGAGCAGGCAGCCCCAACAATAGTCATTGTGCCGCCCGTTGCCTGCGATATGGTTGCTATGAGCGTGCCGTTGGTGCTGATTACATAGGATATGCATGCGAAACCAGGCGAAGGGGTGCATGATACCGGTGCTATGCTGGGGTTGAAGGCGCCCAGCTGCGCTACCACATATATTGCTATGGCTATTATGAGTATTGCAACCCCATACGACAGCATGAAGTCGAGCGCTTCCTGCGCCTTAAAGCCATGCGTGTGCGCATGTGCAGACTTGTGCAGTGCTTTCATAGGCCGTTTCCCATCAGGCATCTCTCCCTACCCTGAGCTTTATACCATCGGGGTCGCGCGTTATCACTATGTCCAGGTCGCCGTTTCCCAGCATCTTCTGCAGCTCGTCATACGTATATGCGCTTATATCGCTGCTCCCGACCCCTTTGTCAGTGAGTATCTTATCCCTCTTTGCGGCTATCTCCTTCCTGTCCGATTCTGAGAACACCAGCTCAAGCTTCGGAAAGTCTTCAGATTCGAACATGCTCTCAAGGTTATCCATGCCTGGCTTGTAGCCGGCATCCTGGAGCACGAACGGCATCACCGCCGCGAACTCGCCCTTCACATCTTCCACGGCCTTGTTGACGTCGTCCTTTACGCCTGTTATTATGAACTCGTCGTTGCTCAGGAAGCCCACGAAGAGGCCCTGCGCGCGGTTCTTTATCTTGTCCTGCATGAGCTGCGACACAAGCCTTATTATCACCATCGCGGATTTTTCGCCGACCCTGCGCGCATATTCGCCGAGATGGGCTATCCTCAGTGTGCCTATGGCGTAGTTACTTCCCTCATTGAGCGAGCGCTCAACCTCCTTTGATATTCTTTCCTCATCAGGAAGGTCTATCAGAGGGTCGAACCTCTTGCCCTTCTTCCTGAGGAACAGGTTGACCAGTGCCCTGAGCTCCTTCGGGTCGAAAGGCTTCTTTATATAATAATCTGCGCCGTTCTTTATGCCGGTGAACCTATTGTTCGTCGGGTCCATCGCACTTATTAGTATGACTATGGTGCTGCTCGTATCCGGATCGCTCTTTATCGTCTGGCATATATCCAAACCATCCTTGTGAGGCAGCATGAGGTCCAGAAGCACGAGATTTGGGTGGTTCTTCCTCACGAACGGGACCGCCTCGCCTCCATCATATATCTGGTTTACCTCGAACTCCTTGCCTATCGAAAGCGCCATGAGCTGGTTTATGTTCCTGTCATCCTCTACTATGAGGACCTTCCTGAGCGGATTCTCGTCAAGAAGGTAGTATGTCATTATGCCTCCAGTATTCCTTGAAGCTATTATGTCCTGCTTCTCCATCCTGTCCAGCGCCCCAGAGAGCGCATCCTTTTCGATGCCCTCCTTCGAACACACTTCATATATCTCGCCATAGGACATCTGCTGCCTGTCCGCCATAGCGGAAAGCACCCTATTCTCTACTTCGGAATTGTCAAGAACCGCCATGCAAGTCACCTAAATTATAGAACGCAAAAAGCATTATTATAGCTTATGCGGCGCGCCGATGCACCGCAGGTGCGCGCCTATAGCCAGCCCCTAGTGACGCAGCTGCCATACAGGAAGAGCAAAACAATATAAAACCTTATTCATCAATATCATAAGGCATGTTATTATGGCGACTGAACACAAAGAGGCAAGGAAACCGCACGCACATTTCGGCTTATCTACGGCGCTTCTACTTGCGCTTATCATAGTGCTTGCGGCCATAATAGCCGAGTTTGAGCTTTCGAGCGCGCAGGTCACAAGCATAAGCTCATTGCAGCTCTCCTCAAAGCCCGATACTACATTTTCGTTCGCCGGCTCATATTACCTCGCCTATGTAGGCAGCGAGGGCAGCGGCTCAGCGGTGATATACCTAGAGCGCCAGCCCATACTTCTCAACCCGGTGCTTGAGATCAATGTGTCAAGCTCTGCCGGAACTTTTGTGAGCCCTACCCTGAGCAATGTGGCTAGCATGGAGCTGAAGCTCCTGAGCGCAGGCAACGGCACTGCAACAATAAGCATATCCTATGTTAGCCCAAGCCTCTCGATACCAGTGTCATCGGGCAGCATACGCGCGCTCCAGCACGCGCCAGTAGTTGCACCCGCGCCCAGCAGCACGGTTTCGAAGAAGAATGCTTCATCATCAACAACCACGACAGCGAGCACAACCACAACTACGATAAGCAATGTCAATACTACCAAGGAGAAAATAATGGCCATAGCGGGCAATTACGGCCTATTCAGCACACTGCAGGACTATGCAGCCGCATATGCGAACATGTCCAAGTGCACCCCAGTACTGTACAATTCTACGTACCTATCCTATACGGGTTCATACCCATCGGGGCCAGGCACGTACTACAACGCTTCACACATAACGCCGCACGCAATGACTTACTCAATAGATTATGTCAACCCATCCACATATTCGATAGTGTTCAGCACCACTTCTGATTCATCGGTCACGAACGGCACAGCTGCGATAATCTACATCAACATTACATCAGGCAGCGTTTCGAGCTACAAGCTTGAGGGTGCGTTCTCCGGGCAGAATGCTGCAGGCATGCTATCCAACTATATAAACACTACAAAAATAGGTGGATACTGCAGCATAGCGGTATAAATCAGCAAAAGCTTCAAACATGCTCATTTCTGCTTCTTGTTTATCGGCAGGGTGAAAGCGAACTTGCTGCCTTTGCCTAGCTTCGATTCGAAGTATATCTTTCCGCCGTGCAGTCTCACTATGTCCTTGCTTATCGCCAGCCCAAGGCCAGTGCCTGCGCCGTCCTGCCTTACCAGCTGCGCCTTCTTCTGCGCCTGGTAGAATTTCTTGAACAGCCTGCGCTTGTCCTCCTCCGCTATGCCTATGCCGGTATCCTCAACGCTGCATTCCACGAACTTCCTGCTTTTCTGCGAAATATGGACCTTTACGCTCCCCTTCTCGGTGAACTTTATCGCATTGCCTATCAGGTTCACGAACACTTGTATGACCCTGTTCGGGTCCGCGGTTATGTTTGGTACGTTGTAGTCCACCACCCATTCGAACTCCAGGCCCTTCGCCTTCGCCATCTCCTCAAGCCCCTTTATGCTCGGGTTCTCGCCCATCGCCTTCAGGTCCACCTCCTTGGGCTCCAGCTTTATCTTTTCGGCATCGAGCTTAGCCGCGTCGAGCACCTGCTGTATTATGAGCAGCAGCCTGTCTGATTCGTCTATCACTATGCGCAGCCAGTTCTTCTGCGCCTCGCTCAGCTCTCCTCCCTGGCCCTCGTACATGAAGAGCGAATATCCTCTTATGCTCGTGAGCGGCGTCTTCAGCTCGTGAGACATGTTGTCTATGAACTGTGATTTGAGGTCGCTCGCCGATCTGTATTTGCGCGCTTCTATATCCTTCTTCCTCAGCTGCTCCTCCAGGTCGTCCAGCCTCCTCTTTGTCTCAAGCTCCTTGAATATGACTATATAGCCGTCGCTGTTCTCCATGCTCCTGAATTTGCGTATCGTCTGCGTTGCAGCCACTGTCGTTCCGTCCTTCCTTATCAAGTCCACATAGGAATTGTCCACCTTGCCTCCGTTGTACACATAGCTGACGTCGCGGCTGAGTGTCGATGAATCCTTGTATATGGAGCTAAGCTGCTTGTCAACGAGTTCCTCCTTGGCGTAGCCCAGAACCGTTTCGACGGGCATATTGCACTCCTTTATGAACCCCTGGTCGTCTATCTTCATTGCGACTTCAGATATGCCTTCTATGAAGTCGTTCATGTCCTGCACAGCCCTGTTAGCGTACTCTTCAGCCTTCATGTTTGACGCTGCGACGAGATAGCCGGCCTCAACCTTGTACATAACGCAGTGGACCGGCACCTTGCCAGTACCTAGTGCCAGGCTCAGGTCCCCTATTGCAGGCTTGTCTGCGCACCTGCCCATCATCTCTCTGAGCGTTTCGGCGGATTTCTCATCGAGTATGTCCGTGAATTTCCTCCCGTCCCTGAATCCGTCCTGGCTTGCGAATGCGCTGTCAAGGTTGTAGCTGTACGATTTAACTGAATAACCTTCATCGATGAGCGCTAGATATACGTCGTTGCTACGTCCAAGCATTTCGAGAACGCCTTCATAGAGCCTCTTCCCTGTGATGTTGGTTGCGGCCACGTGCAGCAGCGAATCGCCCATCCTCTTCGGCGTGAAGCTGTAAAGCTCCCCCTGGCCTTCCCTGCTGACAAATTTTGTGATGGTTTTGCCATATGCGGATGCCGCCTTCAACGCTTCATAATCCAAGCCTATCGTGCTCTTCGTGTCAGAGCCCGACAAGCCGAATGCCTTTGCAGACTCCTTGTTCTCCCTGACTACTCTGTTGTCCTTGGAGATTATGAACTGGGGTATTGGCGACGCGAAGAACGATGCATCGAAGTATTCTGCGAGGCGCAGGTTCTTCCCAGACTCCTCTTTGTACGCGAACGAGAAAGAGAATATGGATGAAACCAGGATGAGCATTCCCACAAGCTCTTCGTTGAACTTGTTCTCCTCCTTGGAGAGCGCTTTGAATGTGAGTATGACCTTGCCGTTGGCCGATACTGGTATTACGGCGCAGCTCAGGTATCCGGAATTCCTGTACTGTATGAGCTCCGGGAAGGCGGAGAACTCGCTGAGCTGGTTGTCTATGTACGGCTTTTTGGTGTTGGATACGTACTCGTCAAGCTGCCCTCCTGTGCTCCCCGACAGGCTCAGCGCCTTCACATCGTCAATCCCGAACGTGCCCTTTATGGTCTCGACGAACTTGGACAGGAGCGCGGAGCTCGGGAGTGAGCTGTTCGCTATCTCAAGCATCTCCGAAACAACTTTCGATACGGTCAGCCCTCCATCCATGCTCGTGCACCAGTCAGCGGAATTGTAGGAAATTACCGCTGCATATATACGATTCTATATCTTGCCCGGATAAGTATTTATTCCTGCTTTCTGATTTGCGTATTGGTGGACATGGGAAGGAAATTTTCGAAGGCATCCGCGCTTCTCGAAAAGGCCAGGAACGATTTCGCTATGGCGGAGTCATACCTGAAATCGAGGGACTACGCAGCGGCTTCCGCCGCCTATCTTTCTGTGATAAGGGAGGTGCTGAACGCGCTTTCAAGGAGCAGAAAGGATGGCAACGAAATTGCTGAAGAGATGGAGAACGAGATGCTGATACCGGAGAACGTAGCTGATGCAGCAGAAGGCACAGGCGCTGCATACTATGACTCCAGGCAGGCATTCAGCCCAGTGGACAGGGAGCCTAGCATCGACTCAACCATCGAGAAACGAGATGCAGCGAAGAGGCTAATTGACTACGTATTTGCATACATGCAGCGCGGCTGAAGCAATCAGCCAGCTGTCACGTTTGCGCTAGCCCTAGCACCCTCCTCCCCTACTACCCTTATTGAGTAAGTCTGGTTCACCAGCGGCAGTATGCGTATCGGGCTGCTGCCGAATCCTATCGTGCCGTTGAAGCTGAATGTCGCGCTGCTGCCGGCACTGAGGTTGTACCCATTCTGGCCATTTGCCTGCCCGTCCTCAAATTCAGCTCTGTCGAAAGGCAGCGAAAGAGTTCCGTTGCCCAGTACTATAAAGTTGAGAACGTTGTGGTAGTCCATGCTGAAATTGCCGACCTCATGGAGTATGCCTTCAACGCTTGCATTCGATATGTTGATATCCCTTATGTCTTCTAGGACAGAGGCATTCATCCTGCTCCTGAGCACGTTGCCTAGGTCCTTGATAGACGAGTTCGACAAGTCTCCTATTCCAAAGCCGTGCATGTCTGATATGTTTATGCCGTGATCGGCAAGCACGTTGCTCATGCTGGATATTATGTTGCTCATGTTGGTCAAGTTCATGCTGCTAAGATTCAGGCTTCCTAAGATGGATCCAAGCGATCCCAAGCCGAATCCTCCAGACACATCACCGAATCCGCTGCTCCCCGCATCAACGCTGGTCGGCGCCTTCCTCACTATCGGCATCGCTATGGGCCCAAGCCTGCGCATATACCCTGACAGCATTACATCTTTGACCATTACTGAGCTGTTCGAGTTGTCCCTGACTGTAACAGAGAAGTCCACGCTCGTGTTCTGCACGCTGAGCTTGGACTGCGTTATTGTGATGTTGGGCGTAAGCCTCTCTATCTCAGCCCTTGCGCTGTTCTCTATCCTCGCTTTTGCGCCAACATGCGCCTGCGTGCCATTGAGCGGCAGTCCCTTTATCACCACTCCCTTGAGCGATGGCACGAGTACGAATATTGTCTGGTTTGCGGCGTATATCTGCAATACCGATGGGTAGAAATCTATTAGAGCAGTAGGAGATGTTGCATTCATCATGCTGCTAAGCCTTACAAGCAGCCTGTTGTTCGGAACGCTCACATTGTAAGTCACATTGCCTATGGTTATCGTAGCTCCGCTTATGTTGAGCCTGAGTAGGTCGAAGTTGGCTGTCCTGCTCACCTTGCCTACTCCAACTGTCTGCGTGAAGTTGGTCAAATTCATAAGGTTGACTGAGCCCGAAGCGTTGAGCGACACGAATCCTGTGCTGTTGGACTTGCCTGCATTGTGCAGCTCTATATTGGAATAATAGAGCATCAGCGCCTGCGTGCCATTGGGCACTGCCGGCGGGTCGGTAAGCTGGACCATAACGGTGCTGTTCGCAGACGATGGTGCTGTAATGGCTACCGGAACGCTGACGGAAGGCACAAGGGCCTTGTATGCAACCGCAGCAATCACTATGACTATTATTATGCCTATCGCGTAAGCCAATCCTTTGTTCATGCAATCAGGTAAAAATTCAGAATACAAGCTATAAAAGCTTTCTGCTCGAGCGGGCTAAATATAATAATGTTGCTGTGCACTATAAATCCGTGCTTGAATGGTGTATAAAAAGCGTGAAATGAAAGGGAGCGAACCCGGGCCGGCGCCCAAAGCGCTCGAGAAGCAGATCAAGCTCCTCGAGGAGGAGCAGGAGCGCAGCACTTCCCTTGACCAGAGCATTGAAAAAGGCCTGATGGAAATATTTCCGGAGCTGGTCCCGGACTACGAAGAGATAGCCCATAAGTCATATTTTGGCTCGTCGTTCTCCGCATCTGTGGATTATAGGGATCAGGTCAACCAGCTTCGCATCGAGGCAAATGAGGTGATTAAAGGAGGCCCTGCGCGCGGCGTCATGGAGAGCATCGCAGAGGAGATTGCCGCTGCTGCAGACGGCATCGAAAATGGTATATCGGCAAAGGAGAAGCTAGAAAAGCAGATAATGAATACAGACCGGAAGGCCGAGCAGGTTTTCCTGATATACTCAAGCACCGACATTGATAGCATAACCAAATCATATATAGAGTCGCCTGAAAGCGGGCTACGCAAGAACCTGGCGAAATACAAGTTGAGCAAGCTGGTGATTGCAGCTTCGTGCAGCGGCATGCTGCCAAGCTATGTGTACAGCGATGTCCTGCTGCATTACAAAACTCTGGCGAGTTCGTACAGGCGTGCGGCGCTTACCACTGCGCAGGCAAAAGCGGCAAGGGGCATGCTCAAGGACGGCTCAATCGGCAGCATGATACAGGAATATGCCCTCGGCCTCGGAGGCGTGTTCAACGCAAATATAGAGCCGCGGCTTATAAAGGGCAAGAACGTGTTCGAGCTCGCATCAGAGGCATACTATTATGAAGATTACAACGATATGGTGCGCAGCGCCCATTCATACTTGATGAAGGAGATATTGGCGAAGCTGTGAGCTGCAAGAGCGTGTGATTCATGAAGATGTACATAATAGTGCATGGAATAGTGCAGGGAGTAGGCTATCGCGCATTTGTCAAGGCGCAGGCTGATAAGAGCGCCATCAGGGGCTACGTGAAGAACATGGATGATGGGAGTGTTGAAATATTTGCAATAGGTCAGGAAGGCGAGCTGGCTGAATTCGCCAGCTCGCTTCATGTTAACGAGGAACATGGTCCCGACGTCTTCTACATAGAGAAGCACAAGGAGGGCGAGAAAGGCTTCATTGACAAAGGGGATCCGGATGCATTCAGCATCATGGAATGATGCTATTTAGCAAATCAAGTCCGATTTCCTTGAATAGGTGCACATGTATCTTGCTGCCTAAGCTGTCAGCCATCCACTTATACTTTCCGTAGCCCTGTGCGTTAGTTACAACAATCACTGCGTCGTATGCGCTAAGCCTTCGCGAGAGCATGCCGCTCGTCTCATTTAGGTTCTTCTTGCTGGTCTCGTATTCCAGCGCAATCCTCATGCCCTTGTAGTTGATAGCTATATCCGGATTATTTGGGTTGTCCATCACGTAGTATTTAACCCCGAGTTCATGCAGCCTGCCTGCTATCTTGAGAAGCATCACCTCGTGCTCAAGGCCCGGGTTCGGCTTTATGCCGATCCATGTTCCATCCTCAGCGTCGAACGATTTGAGTGCCCCTGCTTCGAGCAGCCTCTTTACTTCATCTAGGCCTGCATCTCCGAATGCGCCTTTTACGCTCTTCTCGAGCGCCTCGAGCTTCATCGGCCTTCGCGATTCTATTACTATAAAATTATCAATGCCCGCTCTGCCCTCTGCCTTTTTTATGCTTGTGCTGTCGGGCAGGAACCTGTTCCCCCTGAATACCACCGGCGCCCTTAGGGTGTAGTTCACGAGCATAGCGCTGTGCTGGCTTAGCCTGCCTAACATCATCCTTATTGCATCCGCCTTGTCCTTATCCCCTTCAGACATTATGTTCGATATGTAGTTTATGTCCGAAGGCTCCCTTGGCCTGAACGACACTATGGTACTCATATTCCCTGCTATCTCGCTCCTCAGTGCCGATGCACTGTGCGCCGCTATTATCACTCCAAGCCCGTATTTCCTGCCTTCGGCTATCAATTTTGCCATCACGCCGCTTGTCTGGTAGCCTTTTTCCACAAGGAAGTCGCCCTCGTCTATTATGAGATAGAGCCTTACTCCATTTTCCTTCTCATTTCTCTTCATGCTCCTGTAAAGCCTCTCCAGCAGCTCATGTATGTATATCGTCTTAGCCTCCTCGCTATGTATTCCCGCAAGAGAGAAAGAGCTTACGGATTCCATCAGGCTTCCTACGCCTTTGCTGTCGCCGAAGAACGATTTGCCCTCCAGAAGCGATATCCTGCTGCGTATGTGCTTCAATCTGTTCGTCTCGGATGCGCTTTTCGAATTCGCTATGAATATGTCTATCTCGTGTATCAGGTCATGCATCTTTGGCACGCGCTCCAGCCTGCCCTCTATCCTGTTGTACGCCTTCCTGTACATGTAGTTCATGCACTGCCTGAGCGAGAATTCCTGCAGGTATCCCAGCCCATAGACATCTGCGAGCAGGCGCGCCAGCGAATCCGCCCTCTCCCTGACATCAAGGCCGTCGAGGGCGAATATGTTTATGCCATGTTCTACTGCATCGTATACCTTGCCTCCTACCTCCCTGATTATGCCTTCGTGCTCATTGTGTGCATCGAGCAGTATTGCAGGCATCCTATGCTCCTCTATCTCGTGCAAAACCCTCTTGAGCAGCGTACTCTTGCCGTAGCCCGAAGAGCCTACTATGAGCATGTGCGGATTGGGCTCCCTGCTTAGATCTATAACTAGCTTTCCGCCTTTCCTCCTCCACATCCACGATGCAGCAAGATTCTTGTACGGGCTAATTATTCCCTGCCTGAGGGAATAGTTGCGGGTTCTCGAGAGCTCGTAGGCGAAGTCGCCTATATACAAGCCCCTCTTGCCCTCGCCGAATATGAAACGTTTCAAACCGTCTATCATCATCGCATCACCATGCAGGTGACGGATGGAGATGAGGGGGCCGGGATGGCCGATGAGCCATCCACGACTGGCGCTGTGTGTTCCGGTCCAGCTATGCCTATGCCCTTGCTGGTCATGTGCATCGTTATGCTGTAGGCGATCGCGAAGCCGTATATGGCGTAGTCCTTCGCCACCGCATAGGATTCTATAGCTTCCCTCACTGCCCTGCATATGCTTTCCGCTGCCTTCTCATCTATCTCGTACGGTATGTGGCCGTCCAG
>JAJZZN010000033.1 GCA_021797575.1 Microcaldota archaeon | reverse complement strand
CATAGCCCCTACCTTTCTGCCGCGCATATAGCGCCTTCGGTTTTGCGCGTACTGTGACGCAGATGTCCAGCTTCAGGTGCATGTCCTGCACCATATGGCCGACTATTGCAACGTTCTCGCCTTTTGCGCTGGCGAGCTCTTTCTTGACTGCTGCGTTGAGCTTCCTCATGTCTGCAACCAGCGTGCCGTCTTTGTCCATGCTGGAATACGCCTTGTACTCCCTCGCTACGCTGCCTATCTCGATTATCCTGAGGTTTTTGCACCTGCGCTTAAGGGCCTTGGCGAAGGTGCTTTTCCCGCTAGCCGGAGAACCAGTTATGCCAATCAGTATGCCCGCTATCCAATTACCCTTGAATCAGGATCATAGGCCTGCAATCAGCGCCGATGCGGCGTCGAGAAGGCCCAGGAGCTCATCGCGGCTGTCCTGCATGGATATTATGTCGCTGTCAGGCAGGTATACGTTTATTGTGTAGTTCTTAGGGCCGCTGAAGAACCAGTTGCCTATCAGGCTGTTATCGTACTGTGTTGTAAAGTCCGCTATCAGGGTGGAGCTGGCTGCAAGCTTCTCTATGAGCGCAAGCACATCGCTTCCTGCAGAATCTACTGATATGACTTCTTCTTTTGTGTCGTCCCTGTCTATCGAAACCGGCACTATGAATGGTACGCGGTTCTGCTTTGCCTGCATGGATATGCTCTGCGCAAGCTGCTTCGTCACCGAATCCGCCTTGGTAAGGTTGTCGTCAAGCTCCTGCTTCTGCGCGGACATCTTCGACAAGGCCTGGTCTATGTATGCATTGACGTCGTCAGCCATGCTCTTTATGGTGTTTTGTATGTTTGGATCAGAGGAGAAGCTCTCCGGATCGGTCAGCAGGTCGCGCAGGGACATCTTGTATTTCTTGCCTATGCTCTTGTCTATGTTATCAATCACAAAATCAGTATAGTCACTCCATAGGTCAGCCATTAAAACACCTTTATAATAATATTAAAGAACAAATATAAAAGGTGTGCTTTTATGGAAGGCAATTCCAATGCGCAGGACGATGCAGGCATCAGGAGAAGGATACAGAAGGATATAGACATGTTTGAGGGCAGCATTGCAGAGGCAAGTGCAATAGAGGCTGTCGCGGACAAAAAGGTCCGCAAGGTCATAGACTTGGCCAGGATGTATGCGAGCGACTCGAATAGCTACCTATCCAAAGGCGACTTGTATACGTCGTTTTCATGCATATCGTATGCACATGGACTGCTAGACGCAGTGAAGGGTATCTATGGCAAAGAGAGAGACATATAGCGAAGGCAGGGCGAGGGTATCATACGATCCTGACACATTCATAAACCCTATCGCGAGGCCTACTCGCGATATCGGCATAGCCATAGCAATGCTTGAAGGCCCTAAAAGGGAGGAATTTAGGGCACTGGATGCAACCGGGGGCACAGGCATAAGAGGCATACGCTACGGGCTCGAGGCAGGCATCAAGGATGTCACAATATTGGAGATAAACGAGAAGGCGTATAGGACAGCGAAGCGCAACGCCGCTGCCAACTGCCCCGATGCGAAGGTGGTAAACACGAGCATACAGGAGTTCGCCAACTGCTCAAGGGAGCGCTTCGACCTGATAGACCTTGATCCGTTCGGGGGCATAGTGCCGTATGTTTATGATATAATGAAAATGACCAGGGACGATTCGTTGCTGTTCGTCACCTCTACGGACTCGGCCGTGCTTTGCGGGGCGCACTACAAGGCCTGCATTAAGCTGTACGGGGCCGTGCCTCTGCACAACGAGCTCTGCCACGAGGTTGGGCTCAGGGTACTCACTGGCTACGTGATAAGGATTGCCGCAAGCTTCAATTTCGGCGTTGAGGTGCTGGCTGGGTTCTTCTACAAGCATTACATGCGCATGCACATGAAGCTGCACTATGGGTCTGCCGAAGCATCCAGGTCCGTTGACAGCCTGGGCTTCGCAGGATACTGCAATGAATGCGGCTACAGGAGCCTATACAAGGGCATTGCTCCCAGAGCGAATAAATGCCCGGAATGCGGGGCCGAACTTACGCTGGCGGGGCCTTTATACATAGGAAAGCTCAAGGACGATTCGTTGCTGAATACGGTGGAAGGATTGATTGAAAAGGAAGGCATGGCAAAAGAGAGCGTTGGCCTGGTCAGAAAGCTGATAGGCGAGCTTGACGTACCGCTTTATTATTCTGTACCGAAGATCACCAAGAGCCTGAATAGGGGTTCGTTGAGCCCTGCAAGGCTGATTGAGGCTCTGCGCGATGCCGGATTCAGCGCTTCCGGAAGCCATATGGGGCCCGAATACATCAAGACCGATGCGGGCATAAAGCAAATAGTAGAGCTGGCAACCGCCCTGCTCGACAAGCGGAGTACAGCACCTGACGAGAGTGGCGAAACGCGCAGGAAATGAAAGCTTTAAATAACTTATTCTACTGTGCTAAAACAATTCTGCCTCGTCAAAACCCCAGTTCCGCTTTTCGGGAATGCGGAATTTGTAGCAAAGATATAAATATTAGGGAAAGGCAAAATACTTATAGACTTAACTACGCTCTGGGTGGGAAAGGAGTCGTGGGTAAAAAGTGGGTGTGATGAAAGAAGAAAACGCCATGGATAGACGAGAGTATGCAATGGGTGGGAAAACCAGGAACTGCTACGTCTGCGGAAGGGAGCTTAAGGCGCATGACGTAAAGATAGCTATGCCCTCTAAAGCAGTAGGAGCATCTGGGATGAGCATAGACAAAAGAGTGCTGTGCTCAAACTGCTACTACAGCTTGGTACACAGGATGCCTGTAGTCCAGGGAGGCCTAAAAAAGGCAATAGCTGCAAGGGGCAGGAAGCTGCTGATAAAGGAGTTCAGGGCATAAGCCATACAGTGCATACGGCATACAGCACAGCTAGCATCGTCCATCGTTGGCGCATCTAGGGTTTGGGGCGCAATTGGAGAGTATCCCGTTGGGGTGATTTGAACACCCAACCTGCCGGTATCCACTTCACAACTTTATCTGAAGTGTTGCAAGCTACAGCCGGCCGCTCTACCATTGAGCTACAACGGGCAAAAGGATAGCTGGTATTATTGCGCCTGAAACATTTAATATGTTTGCGTTGTGTGCGCGCGGATATTGTCATGGTGTTAAGATGAAGGGCGTTAATATAAAAGCTTAAAATATGTAGCTGGACAATATAGATGAGACTGATCAAATGGCTAGGGCGATCAAGCGTTCAGCTTCAAAAGGAGTGCCGAGCGTGGGCGAGGTCGAAAAAAGTGTGCCCATAGCGCTCTATTCGCTGAAGGACAGCGTAGTAAGGATTGTACAAAGACCCACATTTCTTGACGCTGTGTTCATCTTTTTCACTTTCATCGCTGTAGTGGCAGCGTTGCCGTTCTATCCCTGGGAGTTTGTGGTGATATTTGCCGTGCTGCTGTTCGCAGCCGCACTGTACCACCCATTCCTCGGCCTGATAACGCTAATGGTCCTGATGTTCACGATATTGCTATATCAGGTGCCCCTCTTTGCATGGATCTTCCTATTCATAATGAGCCTGTCGCTCATATTCGGCTATATGCACTACAAGACAATAACGTTCACGTACATGTTGATAGCATTGTCTTTTTCCTTCCTTGGCTACCTGTTTGCCATACCTGCCTTCATAATAGGCGTGCTGCAGGTCGGATACAAGCGCGGCATAGTGATGGCTGTGCTATTCGTGCTCGGCGTAGTTATGATATCCGCCATGATGGGTGTTCAGAACACAAGCTACATTGTATATAATGCCACGGCAGCGCACAACCAGGTAAATGCGACGTCCATATATCCTTATACGGTAGCGTCAAAGCCTGCGCTCGGTGTATTCGCGCTTGGAAGTGGCTTTGCCAAAATGATACACGTTGCGTCTAGCACCAGGGTGATTAATGGAATATCGACCATACTTTTTGCAGACCTGTATTCATTCGTAGTAAGCCCGTTTGGCTATATCATAGAGATAGTAGCGCTTGTAGGTATAGTGATGGCCATAGACAACTTCGCAGTATCGAGCAGGTCGCAGTACAAAGGCGCCGAGGCGAGCGTGATAGGCATTGCATATCCGGTTGTTGCAATAGGCCTTTCGTTCCTGTTCCATTCTGCCATAAGCTCGTACGTTGTCATCCTTGTGAGCGCGGCGATAGCGCCGCTGCTGCTGTACGGGGTGGAGTTCTACAACCTCGACATAGTGAAATCGATGGATATGAGGAAGCAGGACACCAGGCTGAAATTTGGAGAAGCGTTTGAAGACCTGCAGGTAGGCACCACCAATGAGACGTTCGACGACATAGGCAACTATGAGAATACGAAGAAGGAACTTAGGGAAGCGGTGCTGAGCCCCATAGAACAGAGGGGCATATCGCGGGCGTACAACATAAAGCCGGTAAAGGGAATATTGTTCTTCGGCCCTCCTGGAACCGGAAAGACGATGATGATGCGCGCCCTGTCGAACGAGATACACGCCAACTTCTACTATGTCAAGACGCCCGACCTTATATCTGCTTTCTCTGGCGAGACGGAAAAGATGGTGTCGAAGATATTTACTACTGCGAGGAAGCACCAGCCGTGCGTCCTGTTCTTCGACGAGATAGACACGCTGGCGGTGAACAGGGACGACCCTAATGTCGACCAGATAAGGAAGCAGGCAATGACGCAGCTCCTCGTAGAGATGGATGGATTCCAAAAGACCGATAGGATAATAGTGGTTGGTGCTACAAACATACCCAACGCCCTGGACCAGGCGATACTGAGGCCGGGAAGGTTCGACAAGGTGATATACATGCCCCTTCCCGATTTCCTCGGCAGGCAGAAGATATTCAAGATATACTTGAACAAGCTCCCTGTAGCGGATGACATCAATTATGAGAACCTTGCAGCTAACACGGAGAGGTATTCAGGGGCAGACATAAAAGCGGTATGCGAGAGCGTGGCCCAGGTGGTTGCGCAGGAGGCATCGAGCAAGCACAAGGTGCTTAGGATAACGCAGAACGACATACTCAGTGTCATAAGCGCCACCAAGCCCTCAACGACCTTGGCCCAAATAGAGGAGTACAATACGTTCAGGGTGCAGTTCGAAAGGAGCTTCTATGAGGAGAGCAGCGTGGAGAAGGAAGATGAAGCGGTGAAGCTCAGGGACGTGATAGGGATGGATGATGCCAAGTCCTCGTTGGTTAACGCAATACAGACCCCGCTCATGCATCCGGACCTCATGAAGAAGTATGACATAAAGGCGATCAAGGGGCTGCTGCTTTTCGGCCCTCCTGGAACCGGAAAGACGATGCTGATGAGAGCCGCCATGAACGATCCCTCCCTCAAAGGAGCTACGATGATAGAGATAAACGGGTCGGAGATAGCCAACATGGGGCTGGAAAGGGGCAACGCAACCATAAAGGAGATATTCGACAGGGCGAGGGAGAACGAACCAGCGATAATATTCATAGACGAGATAGACGGAATTGCGCCGAGCAGGAGCGGCGCAACGGAGAACGCCTCCCAGATAACCACGGAACTGCTTAAGCAGATGGACGGGCTAACAAAGCCTTATGGCGTTATTGTGGTAGCTGCCACAAACAGGCCGGACAGCCTTGACCCGGCGATACTGAGGCCGGGAAGGTTCGACAAGATAATATTCGTAAAGCCGCCGGCTGCACAACAGAGGGCTCTGCTGTTCGGCGAGTACCTGAAGAACGTGCCTCTCGACGACAATATCGACTTCGACAAGCTCGGCAGGGAATCCGAGGGCTACACAGGCGCTGACATAGCCAACATATGCAGGGAGGCAAAAGCCCAGGCAATGCAGCAGAACCTCAAGACAGGCGTAGAGTACAAGATATCGAACAAGGACGTGGAGCAGCTTCTCCAAAAGGTGAGGCCGTCCGCTACAGGCGTGGTTATGGGGCAGTACCTCTCATTCCTTGCGAGATACGGGCAGAGATGACGCAGCGCTCATATGTATAAAATTAGGACTTGCGCGTACGGCTGAAGAGGGACTTGCTTATCAGGATTCTTGATGTATCCGGCGCGTATATCTCGGCGCTTCCGTTCCTTGACCTTACACTGCAGAACTCAATCTTCATATAATCGTTCGGCTTCATCTTCGTGCTCATCAATGCAGATGAGCCCCATAGTGATACAGGCATCATGGCTTCCGAATCGGTGATGACGCAGTCCGCCACTGCGACTTGCGACTCCCTGCCCAATGTATTAACGTAACGTATAGGTCCTATCTCTATTATCTTGCCTATTACATCTATGTTCTTCTGCCCGTCTACCAGTTTCGAGAAATCAGTTATGCCTGTCTGCGAAGGCACTATCCTGCTCATCAGAGTATCGCGCGTATTGCGGAGCTCCATGTTGGCATTGTCCACCAGCATGTTCTTTGCCAGTATCACGTCGCCGCGCTCGAAAGTGTTTATATCAACGAAGTCCGCGTATTTGTCGTACAGCGTGACTTTGACCGCATGGCCCTCCCTGCCGAGCACCATTGCCCTCCTTGTCCCCTTCCTTGCTTGCATCTGGAATTCCACAGGGTTGAATATGCGGTATATGTAGTCCCGTACGTCAACAATGTACCTTCCGCCATCGTTCTTGCCATGCTGACTATTCATGTTTATAAATTCCAGCACTGCAGAAGCGCTTAACGGCTTCTCCTTGGAAGATGCAGGGCCCGCGGCGCTTCCATGGCTAGCTTCCTCCTTATCGATTGCTTTGCCTATTGCACCATTTAGTATCCGCTCGGCATCTGCCTTGCTTATCATGCCGTGGTAGCTATCAATTATGCGTTCTATATCGGGATTCATCGCAATGTATTATGGCCTTGTTCGGCCTTTGGTAACGATGCCTGCACCAGTGGCAGGCTTTAATGCTTAATCGCTTTCAAGATGAGACTGCGCAAACAAACTATATAACTTTTTCTGCTGTAATGCGCAAACGCAAAGCGTATATTATTTGCCCGATAGATAATATATCCGTTTGCTTAGGTGCAGAAGTGAAAACGTGATACGTACTTCCAAGAGGGAATTCTTCCTCCTTATACTGATGTCTATCATAGGCCTTGCATCCTCCCTCATAGTGATTTATGAATGGTCAATATTGCACACGCCGCCGCCATTCTGCATAGTCGGCAACACCACGAGCACGGGCATAACCCTAAACTGCGCGAAGGTCCTATCGAGCCGGTATTCGAACGTCTTTGGCGTATCCCTAGAGGCCCTGGCAGCGGTATGGTTCATAATTAACCTTTTCCTGATAATGCTAGTAGTATCTGCAAGGAGGGAAGTGGCAAGGAGATCGGTAGACGTGCTCTTCGCGTGGAGGTTCCTCGGATTGCTCATAGTGCCCTACCTTATATACCTGGAGCTTTTCGTTGTAAGGGCCATATGCCTGTACTGCACGATAATGCACGGCGCGATAATAATCGACTTCGTCATAATAACGTACCTCGTATTCTCCAAGAAATCGGCCATAAGAAAGGCGCTGGATTCCTAGCCTTGAGCATTCATCAGAAAGGCTTTTAATCTTCCTCGTGCAAATACATTTGATGATGATTTCGCAATCTGAGCGATGCTGTGATGACGATCTTGAGTGCTGAAATTGGCTGCGGATGATAGAATGTCAAAAATATCAAAAGCCACGATAAAGAGGATAGTGCGCATGAACAACGGGGCGAAGCTCAGCGACAAGGCTGCAGAAGCGATAGCTGCAGTGCTGGAGAAAAAGGCGAAGAGCATAGCTTCATATGCTGTCAAAAACGCCAAGAAAAAGAACCGCGATGTGGTTCTGAAGGAGGATATCGAGGACTATATGCTTAAGGGCGGCGATTAGCTTGGGAGTGGTCTTGCTTTCTTCTTCAAAAGGCAAAGACAAATACAGGATAGACTACGGCAGCGGCGAAAACCGTGCCATAGAGACGTTCGAGGATGTGCACATCGGCATACTCGAAACATCTTTCGATGCAAATGGGGAAGTGCTCGACCAGAAGCTCCTCAAGAGGGAGATAGGCATAGAAGAGGCAGCCATATCGTTCCTTGAGGGCATTGATGGAGAAATCAAGGCGACCGAGTACAGGGAGGTTGAGATTGCCAAGGCATGCCCGAAGTGCAGCGGCACCAACGTGAAGAGGGACATTGGTGCGCTGAAGGAAGGCGGCATACCGATAGTGCCTAGGTACGTATGCATGGATTGCGGTACGCATTCTTACAGGCTTACGGACAGATACCTCGAGAAGCTGGTATATTCGAACAAGCAGATGTTCGACAAGGAGGAACTGGAAGCCCTTGACAAGGACAGAACCGCATTTATGAAGGAGCTCAAGGAGTATATAATAAGAATATTTGCTTCCAAAAAGATAATGGAGATAAGATAGGTGATTAATTGTCAATGCTTTTATCGGATATGTATGGCAAGCAAATAATAAGCAGCAGCGGCAGGAGAATAGGCATGGTAGAAGACATAATTCTGGACTTCGAAGCTGGTGCAATAGGCAGCTTGCTGCTCATAAAGCTCGACGACCTGGCAAAGGGGGAGAACACTGCAACTAGGCTGGCTAAGAACACTGTCAAGTATGACAGGGTTAAGAACGTATCAGAGACAATAATAGTGAGCGACAAATAGTATGGGCATAAGAAGCAACATATGTTAGCTCTTTCGACGGCAGTGCCGGGCTATACCTGCTAGTGTGGTCTGCTTGCCGCTCAGTCTGTTGACACTTCGCGTGGTATGTTTGGTCTGCCCTTGAATATAATCCTGTAGCCGCAATACGGGCACCTGACGAAATTGTCCAAGTCCTTTATTTTCTTTCCGCAGTGCGCACACACATAAGCCATTTATACCATCTCAATATTATTATTTGATAATGCATTCATTTCTTTATCTGCTGGTTCGCCTTTAGCCACTTTATGAAATCCTTGTGGAGGCTGGATTTCGAAGTGTCTATCACCCTTATCTTCAGCAGCGCCTTGTACTGCTCATCATTGAGCTCTAGGACAGGCGAATAATTGTTCATGGGCGTGTAGTGAACCTCCAGCCAATGCACTTTGCCATCTAGATAATCCTTCACCACATCCCTTGTCATGGGCATGGATGAGAAGCTGAACAGTATGCCGTCGCACCAGTACAGCGGCATGTTCCCTGCAGGTGTAATCCTCTCCCTGAGCAGGTCCTCGAAGTCGATGTCTATTATCTCGTGCACAATAACTTCCTGTATTGGCGAGAAGGAAATCTTTACCATGATATCACTAACCATAATGCGTGCGTCTTGCCAATCACGCTGCCTGTTTCTGCACTGCCAGTGCCGCTATGGTCCTTACCGCTGCCTCGCCTGCCGGGGTTGTGAACGTATATGCACCTCCCGCATATACCTTGCCGCAGTGCGAGCATTTCCATATGCCAGTGCTCACCCTCCTTACCCTTATCTTGCCGCAGGAAGGGCATTTGTACTGCGCGTTCTTCTCCTTCTGCACCGCTGCGTATTGCTTCCTTATGCGGGCACCGTATCTTATGCTTGCGTTTACCATAGAATCACTCCATCGATTTCTCCACTATACCTTTGAGATCCTTATGCTTTTCAAATGAAACATCTATTAGCTCTTCTATTTCCTTGCCAGTAAAACTGCCATTCATGCCCTTCTGCATGGCCCTTATCTGGTCATCGTCGGTTGCTACGGTCAGCCTTGCAGAGGCGATGTCCTCTTCGTTTATGTTCATGTCGAGCAGCAGATGTCCACTCACCTTGCCGAATGTGGTGTATGTGACTATATTGTCTATCTTAAGCCTCTTGTTTCTCTCCTCCCTTATCACTGCCCCGTTTTCGTATTTGGGCATCTTGGTGTTGGCCAATGCCGCCATCGCAGCCAAGCCGCTAGCGTCAAACAGATTGCCGCCGTAGTTGAGCACATACAGGTCCACGAACACAGACCAGACCTTGCCGTCATCCAGTGCCAGGCTGAGCAGGTCTATGCTGTTCCCCGCCCTTATGCCACGGTCTACAACGCGTGCCAGCTCTACCGATTCGGGGCTTGGCGGACCGGTTTCATAATCAGCGTATGCGAGCGGAAGCAGCTCTGCATTCATCATAAGATTGCCCTGTCCAGGAGTGTCTGGCATTGGATCTTCTACCATGAGCTTCACGCCGGCGAGCACTTTCGTGGCGCCTATATCCACCTGCGCTGAACCTTCTGCATGCGATATGATCCCGGTCTCGACATTTATCTCCCTGAAAGAGTATTGGCCCCGTGAATCTAGCCTGCCTCCCTTCTCAAGGGTATCCTTTATGTATCCTCCCATTAAATTGCTTATTATATCCATTATGTCACCGCTTCATTCGTTCTTGCCGAGGTCCTTGTAGCACCTCTTGAGTGCGGCCCTCTGCTCTTCCTGTATCTTCTTGCCGGCACGGATCACCATGTCTACAGCTTCCTTGTACTGCTGCTTGGTCAGGCCGCCATCCATCTGCAACAGCAGTATGTCGTTGTTGCGCGGCGCCACTGCCATAGGCATGTCCGCATCCGAGTAGTTGTCCTCCAGCATGTTGACATCAAGTACTATGTGATCCCCTATCCTGCCGGCCGAAACAGCATATATGAGGTCCTTCATGTGTATGCCAGCGTTCGCAAGCGCCACCGATGCTGCAGTTATGCCTGCTGCCCTTGTGCCGCCGTCGCTCTGAAGTATCTCCATGAATATGTCTATCTCGCCGCCTGGGTATTCGTTAAGTAGTATCACATTCTCGAAAGCTTCCTTAGCGACCTTAGATATCTCAGTAGCCCTCCTGTTTGGACCGGTCCTTCCATGGTCCTCCAAAGACGAGAACGGGGCCATTGCGTATCTGCATTTGACTATCGCCTTGGTCGGGTCAGCAAAATGCTTTGGAGTAGCCTCCTTTGGGCCGTATACTGCAGCCAGTACGCGGTTGTTGCCCCATTTCAGGTATGCCGAACCATCGGCGTTCTTCAATATCCCAGCCTCTATGCTAAGCGGTCTGAGCTCGTCAAAGTCCCGTCCGTCAAGCCTCTTTCCGTCTTTCAGCAATTCAGGTTTGTTAAGTAGAGAACCCATATTATCACTTCTTGTTCAATTCACTTTCCAGCAAAGCCTTTATCCGGTTTGTCAAGCCAGAGGTATGCGCCTCGCTCTCTATTATCGATATCGCCATCATGGCAAGCGACACGTGCCTGCCCTTTATCCATACAAGGCCGTTCTTGCCAGCAACTATTCTGGTTTCAGTGAGCTCTGATATCTGGTTTACCATAGTATTCTCCTTGCCTATGACCCTAGGTATCTTCGAAGGCTTCACGCTTACGGTTATGCCCCCTTGGAGCGGCCTCGGATATGCCAGTATAACAGTGGAACGGTCTTCAATGTCCTTTACCTTCGCCTCTATTACATCGTTCGGCTCGAAGGAATAGCGCTCGTATTTGCCGCCTATTATCAGCCCGCGGCCGAAATGCGACAGGTTAACTGTGTAAACATTGTTCCTAACCCCTTCTATGCTGCCTACGACTAGGTCGTCGCGCCTCGGCGACCAGCTGCCCTCGAGCGGTATCGAGCTGCTGCCATCTGATATGAACAATGTTGCTGCTACGGTATTGCCGCCCTCTATGAATGTGCCAGGTATCCTTTTCTGGCCCTTTGTTATCGTCTCTCCTGGAAATATTATGCTCTTTATAAAAACACCTTTGAATTTGGTTTAATTGACCTTGAATGCATGCCAGCACGCTGAAAAGCCTAGATTATGAGACCTTGCTGTGTCGACAGCCCTCGATAAGGAATAACACCTATATACTATTTATCAGACTAATATAAAAAACTTAGTGGTTCTGCGCCGCTGCATCGGTGGCGCCGCGCATATGTCATAATGCCTTGGTTTCCGCGCGCCCTTGCGTAGCCTTGTTTATCCTGTCAAAGAAATCGTTCTGCATGCCTGCAGGGAATTCCAAAATGGCCCTAAGGCTGCCGTCAGAAAGCCATTCCTCGGATTTTATGCCAAACCTCTTCAGTATGCCGTAGCACCTGTTTGCTGAATCCGCAGGTATTGTTACCTGTATCTTAGCGGTTGCAAACTTTATCGGCAGTATGGGGCTGAGCTTTGCTATTATGCTTTCGACCTGCTCCGATGCCGCCTTGAATGGGTCTATAGATACCTTTATCTCTTTCATTGCGTTTTCTATCCTCAGAGGAGGGTTGGGCGCGCCGGTCCTCGGGTCTATTGAATTTGTAGCAATCAGGTCTATTATCTGCTTTCTCTTCTCCTCCACCATCTTGCTCCTCTGCTCGGTGGTTATCGGCACGTTGCCGTTCTTCAGTATTATGTCGACCACCTTCGCCATGTCGTTGGTGCCAAAGGCCTTGCTGACCTTTTCTTCGCTCTGGCGCTCGCCCTTTTTCGCGTCCTTGAATATCTCCTCTGTCTCAAGCACGCTAAGAGGGTCGCTGCGCTTGCCGGTTATGTACTCATATGCCATATCGGCATCTGCCAGTATCTCGAACGTTTCGCCGTTGCGCGCGTACTTGACAACTACGGTCTTGCCTGACATTCATATGCGCCGGATTAATCACAGATATTTCTCTATCTGCTCGATCGTGAAGTTAGAGTAGCCCTTGCCCTTCTCTATTGTAGCAACTTCGACATTGTCGCTCTGCAGCTTCTTTCCTTCCGTGCTCTTGCTTATTATCTTCAGGCCAAGGCTTATGGCGTCTTCATCCGGCATGCCGTCTTTGTATTCCTTCTGAAGTATCTCTTCGGCTATTTTCTTCCCGCTGCCTATCGCGTCCGCCTTATAGCCCAGGAATGATGCGCCTGGCTCTACCTCGAATAGGCGCGGCTCGGAATCTATGCCTCCGACAAGAAGCGATATTGCGTACGGCCTTATGCCTCCGTACTGCGTAGCCATCTGCATCTCCTCTGATATGTCCCTTGATGCAGTCTCGACGGACTGGGTCTCGTCGTATACCATCCTGTGCGACTGGGTCTTGGACCTCATCAGGTTTATCACCCTGAGGCCGTCGGATGCCATGCCCGAATATGTAGCGCCTATGTATGAATCTATCCTGAACACCTTCTGCAGCGAGCTGGGCACTGCCAGGGGCTCCGTTATGTTCTTGTGCGCCACGAATACGACTGATTTCTGCGTTACTATGCCTACTGCAGTAGCGCCCTTCCTGACTGCTTCCCGTGCGTATTCCACCTGGAACAGCCTGCCATCAGGACTGAACATCACACCCCTATCATATGCTTGTATGTTTGGATACATAATTTCACCTAATTGAACACCATAAGCAGTATAGCGTATTTACTCTTTTTCTCTTAAGGTTTATAAAGATTTGTCTGCCCGTCCTTCCAGCACGTAAAAGTCGAGCAGTGCGGAAACCCGCGCGAAGAATCATATTTATAAAGGATGGATGCATATTTTTATCAATGATCTGAGTAGACGGATGATTTTCTGGTAAGCAAGAAGAGGATACTGCTGATGGATTCAGGTTCTTATAATACCTTCGGCGGATCAGTGAAGGGCATAGCACTCATGTATGGCTATCTGAATAGTTTAGGCATCTATGAAATAGACCTGCTTGGCGATTTCTCAAGGATGGGGCTGAACAATTCAGTCGGGGCAAAGAGGGTATTTGCTGGAGGCAGGCATTCGCCCGCGGATTTTTACAGGATGATTGCCAGAAGGTTCTTCTTCGGGGGCAGGCTCATCGATACGTACAACCCAGATTTCTTCAAGATCGGCTATGACCTGATAATCCTAAACTCGAGGATGGATGTGCTGATAATTGACGAATACAAAAAGATGCATCCGGATACCAGGACCATGTATATAGACAGGGCAAACATCATCGCAAATAACGCATATGCGCTTGGGGGAAGCCTATGGCTTGGATTCGTACGCGTGCTGCTGGAGAGCATATCGAAGGCGATAGGGATAAGCAAGGAGGCAAACAGCACCTCATTCTTAGGGTCGCTTGGTACCGTCTATATCTGCCATCTGATGCGGCGGTGGCTCGACACGTACATAAGCGTATTGCCAGAGACAAGCCATGCTGCGAGATTCTTCAGGAAGAAGACTAGGGTTACATATATAAGGCTAGCCGTAGGCACAGAATATGTGCGCTTGAAGGGCTTCACAAAGCGCTACATGGGCGGCATATATATAGGCAGGCTAGACGAAAGGCAGAAGCGCGTCTCGTTCATGATACGCGGAATACGCGAGGTAATAGACGCACACCCGGAACTCTCTGGCAGTGAATTGCTCAGGATTGTGGGTGACGGGCCTGATTCAGAGAGTTACAAGAAGCTGGTGCATGCCCTAGGGCTCAGCAGGAACATCAGATTCTTTGGACCTGTAACTAGCAAAAGGCTCGTAGAAATGTACAATGATAGCGGCTTTTATGTGTCCACGTCAGAATGGGAGAGCCCTGGGAGAGCCTTCGTCGAGGCCATGGCCTGCGGCATACCTGTGCTCCTCAACAATAGGAACAATGCTGTAATATCTGAGGATAGGAAAGAGCGCATGGTAAAGGATGGTGAAAATGGGGTTGTGTACAGGTATGGCGATGTGGCTGATTTTGCCAAGAAGTTCTATGCAATGTACTCCGATACAGCCGTTCTGGAGCACATGGGCATGCGCGCAGAAGACTTTGCAAAGAGGAACTTCAGCTTGGACAAACAGAACGGCAGGTATGCAGAAGAGATAAAAAGAGCGTTGGACGAACGAATCGCCCAAAAGAAGTAACTGCTCACTTGCTAACTTTCCTTGAAGGCACGAGTATCACGTTGTACTCGTTTTCGAAGCCGAGCACCTCCTTGAATTGCTCTGGCTCCATCGATACCGTGCTGTCCGTATACGGGTCATTTATGTAAAACAGATCCTTGTCATAGCCTTTCACCACAACCCACTGCGGCGAAGGCTCTATGTTCTGCTTCGGATTGAGCGCATTGGCATCAACTATGACTATGGGTATCATGCCGTTGTCTATGTGCTTCTTTATCGAGTTTATCGATGCGGTGCCGTAGCTCTCCTTTATGTTCATGTCCTTGGCCTTTTTCTTTATCTCCTCGAAAGATGCGTGCAGGGTGTCGATGTTTATGCCTTCGAAGACGGCGAGCTTCTTCTCGTAGCCTTCATCCTTAACATTGCTTACTATCTGCGGCTTTACGCCCCTCTTTGCAAGGGCATATGCGAGGCCGTGCCTAGAGCCGTGCCATACGCTGCCGCTCACAGCATCCTGCCATATGGCCTGCTCCTCAAGCTCGTCCTTCTTGGGCTTGAAGTTCTTGTTAACATATTTAAGCACCATCATGGCGCAGGCGCCTGCGCTCGTGAATTCCTCGCTCTGCGGATAATGAGGTATATCGTATATCCTTCCTTTCTTTGCTGACCTAGCCTTGGCTGTGGAAGCGGACTTCTTTTTAGCGACTTTCTTTTTCGGCATCTTTTTAGCACCCATTTGTAACACCTGCAAACATAAAACAAATAGAGTGCAGGGAGGGAGATTTGTTCAACGTGTTTTGAACTCCCGCAGGCCTAAGCCAACGGATCTTGAGTCCGTCGCGTTTGACCAGGCTCCGCCATCCCTGCACAGCTATTTATTAAATCCTTATATTATAATAACATTCTGTAACTTACTTGCAGAACGGACACTCGCTGCAATCTTACATTACAGTATAACGTCACTCTTAGGATATATTTATACCTTGCGAAACAATTTAGGAAAGGCTTTTAAATAGTGTCCGTCATATTGGGTGCAGATGGCATTTGCTAGATTTTGTTAATTATGGATGCGTGGGAGCATGGAAAATATTATAGTTGCGATGCCAAATGGGATTAGGCTTGCAGAAATGCTCGGGAAGAAGGGTAGCGAGAATGGCCTAGCGTTCTACAACAGGCACGGCGATACCATGAATATAGTCATGCTGGTACCGCATTCCTTGGAGGAAAAGTATTATGCAGTTCCCCAATCGCTGATACTGTCAGACCTGGTTGTGCTTGATACTAGCAGGTTGGATGCAGTGTTTGGGGATGTGGTAGTTGCATGCAGTATGCTCGGCAAGCCGGTCGTATTCACAGACGCCAATCCTGTCGACAGTATGATAGACGGGCTCGGCCTGGTGCATTATGTGAAGAACGAGAGCGAATTGCTGCAGTTCATGCTCGACTTCAAGCCCGAAGCCAGTGGCGAGAACCAAAGCGTAAAGGTGGTGATAGATAGGGCTTTCCCTGTAAAGGGAGTCGGCGACGTGGCTCTCGGAATAGTAAGGAGCGGCACAGTAAAGGTGCACGACGTCCTGGTGCATAACAGCGGCAAGCAGGTTACGATAAGGCATCTGCAGAGCCAGGATGTGGACGTAGAAAGCGCAGCTGCAGGAACTAGGGTAGGCATAGCCATGAAGGGCATAGAGAGCTCAGAGATAAAGAAGGGAGACACCCTCTCTGAGAAAGCGATATCGTATATCAAGGACTTTGAGGCGGAGTTGCAGTTCAACAGGTTTGCCGCTTCGGCTAAGGGCGCAAAGATGCATTGCGAAGTCGTATCAGACTTCTCTGATGCCGAAGCCACGATAGAGCCGTTGGAGGGGGATAGGTACAAGGTGTCGTTGGCGAAAGCGATACCTCTCGATGCGACGAGCAGGCTTGTCTTTGTCAGGGAGGAGAAGCCGCGCATGTTTGCCATAAGCGCGGCGCTGCATATTTGATGCCTGTGTTTTTAGCAAGCTTTTTAAATGTGCTTATTCCATGCTAACATCGTATTAGAAAGTTCCCCTATTTTTGACGTAATCTTTTTATATAACTTAAACCGCAATAATACGTGACCAAGAAAAAAAGGTTGCATAAGGTGGGGGAAGGAAATGGCAAAAAAGATGGATGGAATGGATGAAAAACTAGGGCGCATGAAAAGCGAGGCATTCCAGATACTGGACGAGGCTGACTTCGAAGAAATATATAAGAAAATAGACATAAGCGATGGCAAGGCCATAGACGCAGCAGTAAAAACGATACTCGCAGACAAGCTAGTGGACAGCATAAGCAGAGCAAAGGCATACGCAAAGGAGAACAGGAAGAAGAAGCTGAACGCATCCACGATATTCATAGCTGCACAGGAAAAAGGCTGAACCATAAGCAAGGCCCTAACTGATTAGCAGGCGGCTTCATATTTGCCGCCTGCATTATATTTAAGACAGAGTCTGATCTTTCTCGGAATACAGGTATAAACGCTTATTAATGTTTGCTGAGCAATACCCTTAGATTTGATGGGGGGCTTGCAGAAAGCAAAATCAAAATCTAACGAAGTGGAGCTGGGTGGAGAGGCTTTAGGCACTGTCAACATAGGAAATTCAGACATAGAGCTGACCAGGCATGCAGCAGAGATGATGCTGAGGCGGGGGGTGAACTCAAATGCCTTGGCCAACACAGTATATTCGCCAAACTACAAGGTTGAAATAGAGGATATGGGCCTCGGAGTGGTGAAATATAAATCGCATGAAGGCAACAGGGACATAGAAGCTATATGCATATTCGTACAAAATGTATACAGCAAATCCTACAAGATACGGATTATAACCGTGCATACCTCAGAGCAGCAACAAATACGCAGATAGATAAAAGCGCGTATGCGATACTTTTATATATTATTTAGAGCATTTTTATATTGCTTTTTGTGTTAGTAGATATGGCGTGGCAGTTTAATAGTTCATGGTGATAAAATATGGGAATAATAGATGTAACAGACGAAACTTTCGAGAACGAAGTGCTGAAGTCGGACATGCCCGTGATAATAGACGTGTGGGCACCATGGTGCGGACCCTGCAGGATGTATTCCCCCATAATAGAGGAAACAGCAAAGGAGTATGAAGGCAAGATAAAGTTCGCCAAGGTAAACGCGGACGACAACCAGCACATAGACGAGAAATTCAACATAATGAGCATACCTACTACGCTGCTCATAGAAAAGGGAAAGCTGAAGGCGGCATCTGTCGGAGCTGTGCCTAAGAACGTGCTGAAGAAGTGGATCGAGGAGAACCTCTGATTGCACGCTTCTCTTTTTAATTTTTCTATACCTTTTCGTATTGGAGATTTTATGAAAGACTTGCCTTTCCCTAGGGGCGTAAGGGACCTTTTGCCTAACGAGGCGCTTTTCCGCAACCAGGCAATTAAGACCGTTGAAGGAGTATTCCAGAGCTTTGGCTTCCTTACCATAGATACGCCGGTTTTCGAGTCTTTGGACCTGCTCAAGGCTAAAGGGTCGATAGGGGAGGACAACAAGCTCATATACGAGCTCAAGAATGAGAATCTAGGCCTGAGGTATGACCTCACAGTATCATTGACAAGGTATTACATAATGCACAAGAACCTCCCGCTGCCATTCAAGAGATATTATATAGGGAAGGCTTACAGGATGGATGAACCGCAGAAGAACAGGTACAGGGAGTTTACCCAGGCCGATGTGGATATTATTGGGGGCGATTATGGCTACACAGATGCAGAAGCAATAGCTGCGGTGTGCAGGGCATATGAAAGCCTCGGCGTGAACTATGAGGTACACATAAACGATAGGAGGTTCATAGACGCATTGCTAAGGGCTTTCGGCGTCAAGCCGGACCTCAATGTTGGAGTGTACAGGCTGATAGACAAGCTGGACAAGCGCAGCGCCGATGACGTGTCGAAGATGCTGTTGGAGCTTGGGCTCGGAAAGGACCAGGTCGACAGCCTCATGGGCATCGTGACACGCGGGGGCAGCAACGATGAGAAGCTGGGGTACCTTTTGGAAGTGACAAAAGACGAAGCAGAGCTGAAGGAATTCCGCTTTCTGCTTGATCTGCTTGGCCAATACAGCCTAAGGGGTGCCGTGCTTGTGGATTTTGCACTCGTGCGCGGCATAGATTATTACACTTCTACAGTCTTTGAATTCAAAAGCGCCAACAAGGACATGAAGGTATCTATAGGTAGCGGCGGCAGGTACGACAAGCTCATTGGCCTGTATTCCGGCAAGGATGTCGGCGCGGTGGGTGCATCGATGGGGATAGACAGAATACTGGACCTCTTAGACGCAAGCGGCTCGCTCATGTATACATATGCCCAGGCGATAGTCAGTTATATTAAACAGGACAATTATACTTATGCACTGGACGTTGCGAACAGGCTGCGTGAAGCGGGCATAAACACGGACATTAACAACTCGTCAAGGAACCTCGCTAACCAGCTTTCGTATGCGAATTCCCTAAAGATAAGATACGCAATAATAGTTGGAGATGCAGAGCAGAAGGAGGGGAAGGTAAAGCTAAAGGACCTGGTCAGCGGCGAGGAATCGGTAGTGAGTGTTGAAGAGGCAATACAGCAGCTTGCTAAAAATGGCGATTAGATGGCGAAAAAATCCGATTTGGACTTGGTTACAGAGGAAAAGATACGTTCCGGAGGAGTGTTGGTAAAGCTATATTTCGACATACAGGACAAAGACAAGGACAAGCTGCAGCCGCTCATGGCGGACCTGATAAACAACCGCCTTCTCAAATCCAAAGGGGTTGTATACTGCTACGGCAAGATACTGGACCCCATAGGCAAGGATGACTTATACATAACCAGCGCAATAGTTACTGTGCTGACTGACAGCATCGGCGCGCTCATAAACATCATGTTCAACTATGCACCCGCGGGGCTCGAGATACTAAAGCCGGAGAAGGAGGTGTTCATAAAGACGTCAGAGCTGCAATCAGTGCTGCTTGACATATCAAACATTTCGCTAACGTATTCCAAGTATATTCTCGAGAAGGTCATGGATAAGGATGAGGCTGAGATGATAAGGAAGCAGCTGGACAACAGGGCCGAGATGGGTAAGAAGCTAATTGATGAATTCAAGAAGGATGACAAGGCTCAGGAGTCGAAATAGCTGTGCCTGAAGCCCAGGCTAAGCCTATGGAGCGCTTTCTCCTTTTCGATTGGCTCGAGCTTTGAGCCCTCAACTATATCCTTCAGCGACTCAACCACATTATCATATACGTGCAGATTTATTTCGTACGGTATGCGGTCCTTGCCGCCCAGATTGTAGGCGTACATCGTGGGGTCTCGCTTGTATATCTCTTTGTCGTATATGAGCGATGATATGATAGCCAGGGAGCGCAGCGTTTTCCTCCCAATGCCCTTTGTGCCAAGCAGCTGCTCATAGTTCTCGGGCTGCATCTCGTTTGCATATGCAAGCGCCTTCTTTGCCCTATCGCTTAAATCTATAGGAAGTATCTTGTGCCTCGAAGGAAGCACATACGGGGAGCTGCAAACTTTGAGCAATTCATTTATGTCATCCTTGACCGCTGCAACCGAAGATTCTCTGACAGCAGAATTTTTTTCGAAGGTCAAATCAGTAGTCAGCTTGCTGCTTCCTTGGACACCCGTGTTGGTTTCGTTCGCTATGTCGTTCCGGTCAACTGCCGCACCTAGAACTTGGAAGCGCACCGCCATCGAGGTGCTGTCCTGCATAGCCTGCTGCACTATCGCCCATGCACCGTTCTTCGACATCACGAATGTATGGTGGTATATGCTTATGTCATCGTAGACCAGCGCGGAGTCTATCTTCGCTATCAGTTTGCTGTATCTTATGAATTCTTCGGCCTTGCTGCCTATTGACAGGTAATCGGCACCAGAAACTATCTGTTCTGGGGTTCTTGTGCCTTCCTTGCCTTTCCCTCCTGCTATGTATATGTCAGAATTGCGGTTCAGGGCTTCTTTCAAAGCGCCCATTGTAACTGTAGTGGCGCCGCTGCTGTGCCAGTCATAGCCTATGGTGTTTGAAAGTGCCTGCAGCCAATACGGATCCGCAAGCCTATTCACCAGCTCATCAGGGCCGTATTCGTCGATGATTGCCCCTGCTATTATCCCAGAGAGCTTT
>JAJZZN010000025.1 GCA_021797575.1 Microcaldota archaeon | reverse complement strand
TAGGTATATCCTCACATACCTAAACTCTATGTTAAGCGTATCCAGAAATGCACACCCTAGATAGAATATGTTGTGGTGTGCATTGCTAAAAGATTTACGATAAAGCATGGGGCTGCCGAGATTTGACTGCTCGCTTGCATAAAAACACGCTTTGACTCAATAACGCTTAAGATTTAAGGTATTTAATAGGGGTGGGTTCGGGGAGGCTTTAAAAAGTCAAATTTTGTTGATAAAGTGAGACTAAATCAACAAAGCTGGGGGGCACAATAAAACTTAAATATTAAATATGCTATGTTATACCATATAGTTTATATAATATATTATAGTATAATTCTTAGTGATAAAATGGCAATTGGATACTCGGATTTATACAGTGATATTGATTGGTTCTATACTAATTACGATAAATTTAAAGAAAATTTCAGGAATAAGTTTGTAGTGGTAAATAATAAGAACATAGTATTGAGCGCAAGGAATATTAAAGAATTAAAAAACGATGCACAAGAAAAAAACATAGATCTATCTAAAAGCGTAACTAAATTTGTGCCTATGGAAGATATTATACTAATTTTATAGTGCATCTTATGAAAGTACCTATTCTAGAAAAAGAATGGTTAGGGGCCATTAGGGAAATAGTTCATGTAAAAATTATGGGGAAAAATATAGATTTAGAAACAGACGCTATGATAGATACTGGCAGCCCAGATACATTTTTATCTCTTACTGATTTAGCGTCTAAGACGAGAATACCATACACATCATATAAAAAGGAGAAATTAGTTGGAATTGGTGCTACAAAAATGAATATGATAAATTTAGGGATATGTAAAATAATATTTCATGACATAGAGGATAAACCTGTTCCTATTAATCATAATCTGTTCGGTGGAATTCCTACTACTAGGGATGGTTATATTATACCTACGATAATAGGTAAGGATTTTTTAGATAATCATTCTCTAAACATTATAGGTAAGCCGGGTAAAAAATATTTAAAGGAGTATGAAGAAGACTGATATATATAAAAACCTATTTTTTTATAATACATTACAAAAAGCGAATGGCTATACGCTATACAAAATTAGCTGCGTTTTCTGGGTGCAAGGTTTAAAGGCTTAATCTGCTTATGTATTGTTAGCGTAGGCTGTAATCTATGGTGGTTGGTTATGGAAAATATACTTTATTATGGTGATAATTTAGAGATACTTAAAAAATATATTAAGGATGAAAGCGTTGATTTGATTTATTTGGACCCGCCTTTTAACTCTAATACAACTTATAACGTATTATTTAAAGATGAAAAGGGACAATCTAGGTCACAAATCAAAGCATTTACTGACTTTTGGCATTGGGACGAAGAATCTGCAAAAACCTATAATTATTTAATAAATAACGATAAAGTACCGGCAAAAGTAAAGGAGCTAATATTTGCACTACATCAATTTTTAGGAGAAAATCAAATGAATGCATATTTAGTTATGATGTCCGTACGATTAATAGAATTACATAGAGTCCTAAAAGATGACGGATCGTTATACCTTCATTGCGATCCAACTGCGAGCCATTATATAAAATTAGTTCTTGATTCTATATTTGGGCAGAAAAATTTTAGAAATGAAATAATTTGGGCATATAGTACTAGCGGTAGACCAAAAGACCGCTTTCCTTGGAAGCACGATACTATATTTTGTTATGGAAAGACTGATAAAACATTTTTTAATGTTAAAGAGGTAAAAGTGCCATATAGCGAAGAGTATATCAATACTCATTTTCCATATAAAGACAAAACTGGTAGAGTTTATAGGAAAAGATTTGACGCAGGTAAATGGAGAATATACTATGCCGATGAAGGTATGATACCAAATGACGTATGGGAAATCCCGTATGTAAACAGTATGTCTCCAGAGCGATTAGGTTATCCAACCCAAAAGCCTTTAATATTACTAGAAAGGATTATAAAGGCGTCAAGTAGGGACGATGGCATCATACTAGATCCTTTCTGCGGTTGTGGAACCGCTATAGATGCAGTGGAAAAGATTAACAAAGAAACAAATTCAAATAGGAAATGGATTGGCATAGACATAACACACTTGGCCATAAATCTTATAAAAAGAAGAATAGCGGATAAGTATGGAAAATTGCCAAATATAGATTTTAAAGTAGTAGGAGAGCCACAAGATTTAGCTTCTGCAAGGCAATTGGCTTTAGAAGATAGATATCAATTTCAATGGTGGGCTATTTCATTAGTTGATGGTATACCTAAAGATAAAAAGAAAGGTGCAGATAGAGGTATAGATGGGTTAGCTTACTATGCACTGCCAGATAAAACAATAAAGATTGCAATACAAGTTAAAAGTGGTCATGTAAAACGGAACGACATATCTACATTTGCTACCGACATCGATAGTGAAGGGGCAGAATTTGGCATATTTATAACTTTGGAGACACCTACAAACAAAATGATAAAAGAGGCTGTTGATAAAGGTTTTATAAAAGACAAGATTAGGCAAGAACAAATACCGCGAATTGAAATCATAACAATCGAAGAATTACTTAACGGCAAAATTCCAAAGGTACAAGCAATGTATGGAAAAACTAATTCATCGTATAAAAAAGCAGATAGATATAATAATAAAATAGAAAATGGCTATTATAAAAAATTATGATTGGTTTTATTTATGCGTACTCAAATAACTGAATCGATAGCCGAAATTATTAGTGCCATTACAGCTATCGGGGTAGTTGGTTATATCTTTTATGTACTTGCCACAACTCCAAATCCATTGCAGAACTATTTTGAAGGAATAGTCGGAGATATTATATTTGGTCTGATTTTTGGGTTTATTATTGGAATAGTCATCCTTATCTTGTGGCTTATAAGCAACAAAGGCAATAGGTCTAGCCCTTTTTAATTTATCTTTCCGTTTATTTTTGTCGCGCAAATAAGCAAATAGCATATAAAAAAGCAAAACGATTATTATACCAATAGTTGCAGACAAACTTACTATAGCTATTCTTGAGGTAGTACCTAAATGATATAATAAGACTAATCCAGCTAATATTATTAACTCTGCTGGATGTCTCTTCAAACTATTTATTAAGTAATACCACACTAAATTCGCCTAATTTTTATAAGGTATAAAAATACGAATAGCCCGAAAATTAGCGATACAATAGATTCTAAAGCCGGTATGGTTTTTGTTATTATACCGAGTAACCCTAAGTAAAATGTAGTAGTTCCTATTATCAATAGAATTATTTTTTCTGCAAACATGATTAACCTTTTGTAATCGTTCTTATTATTTTTTTGCTTTATAACTCTCATTTTCCCACCCTTTTCTTCAATGAAGCTACCTCGCTCAACGCCATGCTGTCTATTACGTCATAGACCTCCTGCTTGCTGGTGCTTATGTAAATACTGGTTGTGCTAGGATCCACATGCCTTGCGAACCTGCTAGTGAGGATGAGATTGCCATTAGCCTGCTTTGCGAACCTAGTTATTGCATAATGCCTTAGGCTGTGCGTTGTGAGCCTGTGCAGCCTTCTGGGCCTCCTGCCCTGCTGTTCATCGCTAGTGTCATAAACCTCATCCAAGCCTGCAAGCTCAAGATAGTGCCTGAACCTGTTCCTTACATAGTTAGGCTCAAGGTAAGGCTCAATCCTGCGGCTCTTTGCCGCATCCCTAAAGAATATGTAACCCTTAGCCTGCTCTATTAGGCTGGAATTAGCCTGAGCGAACTCCACTAGCTCCTTGAACAAAGGCAAAGGTATCCTTAGGCTGTCCAATAGCCTTGTCTTCTCTGTCCTTACAGTAAGCTCTCTTGTCTCAAAATCTATGTCTTTTACATTCACTCTTATCACCTCTCCTATTCTTAGACCAAGCTGGGCCTGAAAATTGAAAAGAAGCCTGAATTTAGGGTCGTTTATTGACCTGAAGAACCTCTGAAGCTGCTCTTCTGTGAAGCCTTTATTTATAGTTCCGTACTTAGGGGTTCTCCTCCTGTGGAATTTTGTTATGTAATACTGCCTTATCATGTGCGTAAGGTCTTCCACTTCGTGCTTTGCCAGATGCGGCAATAGGCTCTGTATGTACCTCTTTGCTTCTGTGGGTGCAGTTTTGCGTGCAGATTCGTGTTCGGATTCCTGCAAATATCCGAACCCAGCTTTCGCTAACCTTTGGTTATTCTTCATGGCTACCACTCTTGTACCTATTTTGAGCCTCCGAGCGTGTATCCGAACCCTTAAACTCGTTAAGCTTTCTCTGGCTCAGTAGCCTGTCAAGCTTGTCCAATACCTTATTTAATTTCACTATCGCCTTTGAGTGGGCTTCTATCTGCGCTGAGTAGTAGTTGAGCTGGGATTGGGTGGTGAGCTGGGAGTCCGCCATGCAGCTAGAATTAGCGCATATGCCATGTATCCGAACCCTTCCTCCTCTCTCTGAAACAAAGCATGGGGCTGCCGAGATTTGAACTCGGATATCCAGCGCCCGAGGCTGGAAGTCTGCCAGGTTAGCGTACAGCCCCACGATAGACATGCAATATTTGTGTGCAATTTATTTATATGGAAGCCTTTTTGGGAGCATGCTGCTTCTTTGCCTCAATGTCTGCCTTCTTCCTCTCAACTATCGAGTTTATGCCCTTCCTAAATATCAGAACTGCTATGCCCACTAGCGTGACCATGAAGCCCAGATATAGCATGTTGTCAGGGCTTGAGGCGTAGCTGCCAGGATTGCTGGACAGCACGTACCATGTTGCGAATGACACTATGCCAGCCCCTATCCATCCAAATCCTGCCATCAGTATGCTCGTGCTTGTATGAGGCATGCAACCATCTTGGGCTTCAATTGCTATTTATTTGTATTGCCAATATAAAGTAGTATTGGTGCGTTTGCATGGTGGAGGTCAAATATTATCCGATAAAGGAGCTTGACATATATGAGGCTTACAAGATGCCTGTCAAAGATGTGGTTGTGCGCAGGGTGAGGCAGAACTCGATGCCGCCGCTGATGTGGTGCGACGGGATACTTTATTTCTATGTGACGAACGCAGATTCCGAAACGTTCGACAAGGAGTTCACATCCGGGAAGTTCCACTGGCTGGAGGTTTATTATGCGGATATGCCCGAGTTCAAGCCTGTGCTCGACATAGAGAGCGCGCAGTTCGGGGGCATAAAGATAAACGTGATAGACAACAGCATGCTGCCGCTGCACAAGGCGTTCGCGGCATGGGCAAAGAAGCAGAAATGACCTTTTATGGACGAGAAGGAGAAGCTTGACTTCGCCTACAGGTACCCATTTTCGGACGAAGCCAAGGATATAGTGAAGGGCGTTTCGCCTGACAACGGCAGGCAGGGTTACCTTGACATAGCTGCAGCCATGATAAAGGAGGCATTGGATAAGAACGGCATCGAATACAGGAATGTGAGCTACGGCAAGCTTGATAACATTGTCGGATACGCATATTCACGGCTTCTTATAAGCGCAATCGGCGACGCTTACATGATAGACACTTATGCAAGGGCGGTGGCGAAGCGCTCAATAAGTGCAATGACGGAGGACAGCACGGCCAACATTGCAAGGATGGCGGGCGAGCTCGGGCTTAAGGCAGAAGCCGCAGGTGCAGGCTTCAATGTGAAAGCCACTGATTTCCTCAACTATGCGCCTTCAAGTGATGATTTCTCCGTGGCTAACTACCCGTTCAGCAATGGAAAGGTCTATCTCTCAATATCTGACATTGCTATGTTCCTGGACGGGCTCCTCGTGGGCAGGATAAAGCAAGGGCTTCCAATACCCAGGAGCGAGATACCTAAGTTCGTGGCCGCTTATGCTGCAGGGATGAAAGGGCTTAATAAGCAGAAGGCGCAGCAGGGAAGCAATACAAGGGGGTGGATAGAGAAGCTCCTTGAACATCCGATACCTGATGTAAGGCAGAGGGCAGTAGGGCTGATACTTGCGCCTTACCTGGTCAACGTGAAGAAGCTTGATGTAGAAGACGCGTACAAGATAATACAGGATTACATAAACAGGTGCAGGGCCCTAGAATCGAGCACAAGGATAACCGATTCGCAGATAATGTATTACTGCAAGTACGCTAAGCAGAAGGGCACAAAGCCGATGTCACTAGCCAAGGCGAGGGAGATATTCTCTGGAGTGGTTGACTTCGATTCGCTATAGTGGTGCAATGGCAGAAATAATGACACTTTGCTACATATGCGGAAAGCCGGCGAAGCACGTGTGCAAGCTCTGCGGCAAGCACGTGTGCGACAGGCATTTCGACGCAAAGCTCGGCATATGCACGTCGTGCAAGAAAGGCAGGAAGCTTGGATGAGGCATGGGCTAGCGAAATGTATTAAGTTTTAATTGTCACAAGTAATTTATGGACAGCAATAGTTTCTACAGCAAGCTTTCGGACTCGCAGGCGGCCTTCACTTTCGACAGCGTTTTGCTAAGGCCCGGAAAGGCGATCATAGAGCCCAAGGATGCAGACATAAGCACAAACTTCTCTAAGGGCATACGCCTAAGCATTCCGTTCATTTCTTCTCCTATGGATACCGTAACAGAGAGCAGGATGGCCATAGCGATGGCCAGGAGAGGCGGCATAGGGGTAATACACAGGAACTGCAGCGCAGAGGAGGAGCTCGACATGGTAAAGGCTGTGAAGAGGGCCGAGTCATTCATAATAAGGGACGTCATAACCATAGGCAAGGACAAGACGGTGAAGGATGCGTTCCAGATAATGCAGAAGCACTACATATCCGGATTGCCGGTAGTTGAAAACGGGAAGCTCGTAGGGATAATAACGAACAGGGACGTCAGGGACGAGGATCCTTCGGCAAGGATAGCTGACGTGATGACGAAGGACGTGGTAACGGCCTCGGACGCGATAAGCGAGGCCGACGCAGTGGCGCTCATGAGGAAGGAGAAGATAGAGAAGCTGCCCGTTGTGGGCAAGGACGGGAGCTTCGAGGGGCTTATAACATACAAGGACGTGAAGGTCAAGGGCAAGTATAAGAATGCCCTCAGGGACAATGACGGAAGGCTTCTTGTATCTGCTGCGGTATCGCCTTTCGACCTGGACAGGGCGAAGGCCCTTGCCAATGTGGCTGACCAGCTGCTCATAGACGTGGCGCACTTCCACAACGCCAACGTCATGTCGGCAACGAAGCGCATTATAGACGAGATAGGGAAGCCAGTCATAGTAGGCAACCTTGGCACCAGAGAGGGAGTGCTTGACGCGATGTCGCAGCTTGATGAGGGAGTTGCGGGCCTTAGGATGGGCCTTGGAAGCGGCTCCATATGCATTACCTCTGACGTCACAAGGGCGGGCTCGCCGACACTTTATGCGGTTTCGCAGGCGGCAGGAGCGCTAGAAGAGCTTGGCGTGAAGGGCGTGCCGGTGATAGCTGACGGGGGCATGAAGAACGGAGGCGATGCGGCGCTCGCCTTTGCCTTTGGGGCTGATGCCGTGATGTTCGGATATGTGTTCGCTGCATGCGACGAGAGCCCTACGCCCATACTTGACATAGAGGGCAAGCAGTTCAAGAAGCACCGCGGCATGGGCAGCAAGGCGGCTAGGGAAAGGGGCGCCATAGTGGACAGATATGCTGATTCAGGAGGCAAGAAGATAGCCGAGGGGATAGAGATGCTAGTCCCATACAAGGGCAGGGTAGACGATGTGATAGACGAGCTTGTCGGGGAGGTGAAAGCGGCAATAGGCTATGCTGGCAAGACAAGCGTTGCCGAGATGAAGCAGGCGCAGGTGCTCAGGTCGCCTCCGCGCGAGAAGAAGCAGGTTTAGGTGGTGCAATGGATGGGAACAACAGGATAGCCATATTGGGCGGGATTTCGGGCGTGGGCAAGTCGACGCTGCTCAAGAGCGTCGACACCAGCAGGTACACGATAAGAAACGTAGGGGATATAATATCGGATATAGTCAAGGAGGAGGGCAAGGCTGAAGATAGGGACAGCTTCAAGAAGCAGAGTAGCGATGTGCAGATGAGCAGGGCTGCAGAGGCCTTCAGGAGGATAGATGCGCTCAGCGGCAACATAATAGTCGATACGCACGTCAGCCTGAAGAACGGCCCGAGGTATACCCCTGGGCTCCCCCTCAACACGATGAGGCTCATGCCAGGGCTGAAGGGCCTCATATACATAGTGGCGTCGCCCCATGAGATATCAGGCAGGAGGGCAAGGGATGCTACAAGGCACAGGGATACGGAGGAGGACACGATACAGAAGCAGATGGACATGGATATGGCTACGCTCTCATTCTATAGCTCATATTTAAATATCTCCTTATACATTATAAACAACCGAGAAGGACGCGAGGAACAGGCTTCGGCTGAACTAGCCAGCGCCCTATCCGACGTCTTCAGTGATTGAATGTTGGTCCTTTTTACGGTAATGCCTTCCTGGGTCATCGTATTCATAGTGGTGATTGCGGTAGCGTACAGCCTCGGCTCGCTCGCACTGCAGAGGAAGCTTGCCAACCCGAAGAAGATGAGGGAGATACAGGCGAGGGTCAAAGAGCATACTAAGAAGCTCAATGAGATGGTAAAGAACGGCGCCTCGAAGGAGGACATAATGGCAAAGAACAAGGAGGTGATGCCGCTGGTGATGGAGAGCACAAAGCACCAGATGAAGCCCCTCATAGTAATACTGCCAATATTCCTCATACTCTACGACGTGCTCCTTCCCTATGCGGCCACATCCCTGGGATTCTCGAAGGCGACAATAGATTTCATATTCACGATGAACTACCAGTACTTCTTCTTCGCGATAGTCTTCATAGTGGGCATGATAACCACGGTGTTTGTAATGCTCTATGACAAGAAGAAGACAAAGGAAGAGCAGGCGCTGCTGGCGCAATCGGGCCAGGCAGGCAGCTGATTGGAAGGCTTACCTTCCGCAAATGTGTGCTTTGCTATACCTATTTATAAATAATGTTATCATAGAATAAGATAGAGACTGCCGGTTTTATTCTGCTTTTTGCCTCTGAGCAATTGCGGCGGCAAATCGGCTCTATGTTTCAAAGGTGTTTAGATTGCCAGAACCACGTTATAGATCGCACAGTTTCAAGAAGGCTAAGAGGGTCACATCTACCGGAAGGGTAGTGGTGCACTACAGGAGGGGCAAGAATTCGATGCCGCACTGCGCAATATGCGGAGCGGAGCTCAACGGCATAGGCTCAAAGGGAGGGAAGAGCAGGCGCACCAACAGCAGGCTCTTTGGAGGCGTGCTCTGCGCGAAATGCACCGCTGATGTTATCACCCTGGGCAGCAGGGTAGAAAGAGGCGACATGAAGCTCAATGACATAGGTATAAAGCAAAGAGCTTATGTGCTGCAGCTGGTCGCCCATTGATGGCTGGCACTATGAAGATCTGCATAGGAGGATTCACCTCTTCAGGCAAGACAACCCTTGGCGAAGCGCTGTCGAAGGAGCTTGGCATAAGGCACATAAACCCGAGCTACAAGAACATGGTAAAGAACGACGAGAAGAAAGTGATTGGTCTCCTCGATGACCTCATGTCGAAGAAGGACAGGAAGGTTGCAGAGGATTTCGATGCTGAAGTAGCGAAGATGTCAAACGAAGGCGATTGCGTGGTATCCACATGGATCGGATCGTGGATTATAAAGGACGCGACCGCAAGGGTATGGCTCAATGCATCGCAGGAAACGAGGGCAACAAGAAGGGCGAAGGCAAAGGGCATGGATACAAAGGAGGCGCTTGAGTTCATAAAGGCTTACGACAGGAAAAGCGCCGATTACTTCAAGGGCGTTTATGGAATAGACGTAACGGACCACAGCATATTTGACATGGAGCTGAACACGGAAAAGCTCAGCATCAATGATATGGTAGGCATTGTGTCGCTGCTGGCGGCGCAAAGGGATACGAAAAGATTTAGGTGAATAATATGTTATTGGAAGCTGGAAGAGTTTGCATAAAGAAATACGGAAGGGATGCAGGCAGCAGGGCAGTGATCACATCAGTAGGCAGCGACGGGTTTGCGATGGTGCTGACAACCGCCAGGCACAAGAAAGAAAGGCGGTGCAACCCCAGCCATCTTGAATTCCTGAACGAGACTGTCGATGTCAAGAACAAGGAAGCAGTGCTAAAGGCGCTGGGGGTTGAGGAGAAGCAGAGGCAGTACTCCGATGCGCCGAAAGAAGCAAAGGGCAAGAAAGGCAAAAAGTGACAGGCGTATTGCGGCTAGACGCCGCCTTTGCCTTCAGTATCTTTTTCTCCTAGCTCTGAGAGCATTTCGGTGACAAGCTTTATCGCTTTCTCCTTCTTGTTCGAGCTAAGTATGTTGAACAGCTCTGCGGGATTGACGTCTGCCCTGAAGCCGTTCTCCTTGAGCTTCGAAGAGAATATCTCCATGCCCAACTCCTTTATGTTGGTGCCTTCAAGCTTGCCCTCCCTTATCTCCTCTATGCCTTCCTCGGTCTCCTGGTCGGTGACCTTCGAGCTGTCTATGTCAAGTATCGCCTTGCTTGAGTATTTGGTGTATATCGCATGCAGCGGAAGGTCGACGTTCTTGAAGCCCTTTGCTATGGTGCCGGATATGCTCAGCCTTATTATCGGCTTTTCGCTTGCTGCAGCGAGTATCCCCTCGATGGCGGATTCGGCCTCGTTTATGACATCGTTTGGCGTTGCCTCAGAGAGCTGTATCCTTACGAACTTGTAGGGCCTTGAGTTTATGTGCTTGAATTCCCACGTGCTCGAAGCCGTATCGAATATGTAGAAGCCCTTGGGCTCCTGTTCGCCCTCCTTGAGCTGCGTCAGCACAGTGCTTCCAGGTATCAGGAATGGCTTGCCGTGGACCTTGTCCTCTATCCTGTTGTGTATGTGTCCATCTACATAGAGGTCGTAGCCGACGGGCAGCTCCTCGAAGTGTATGAAATTGTCGCTGAAGGGCAGTATCTCATATATCGACTGGTGGAACATGAATATGTTGAAGCAGCCTTCCACAGGCTTCTCGCCGAGATCTGAGAGCTCGCTCTTGACCCTCTCTTCGGAGAGGCCGCCAAGGCCGAATACTGCAACCTTTTCCTGACCTTTTCTTATCACAACTATTGACTCGCTCGCGTCTATCAGGAGGCCTGCAAGGCCGAGAAGTGTAAGCGGATTCTCCTTCCCTTCGGCGACGCGCTCGTGCGTGCCGGGTATTGCTATTACCGGTATGCTGGTATACACTTTTCCGTTTCTCAACGGTATGAACTTGTCGAGCTCGGCAGGCCATTGCTTCCGCGAGAAGTCCCTGAACAGGTTTATTGCCTGTGCTATCACGTCCGGTTTTGGGTTCCTCTTGTCGAATATGTCCCCAGGTATTATCACCATGTCAGCGCCTTCTCTGGATATGGCTTCGAACGCTTCCCTTGCCTGCTTGTAGGCATCGTCATAGAAGCGCTCGTATCCCAGGTGCAGGTCTGACACTATCGCTACCTTCATTGCTTCTCCACCTTTCCAAGTATTTCGCTGATGAACTGCTTCATGAATTCGTCGCTCTTGTCTATTGCAGGGCCGTATGCCCCTGCGGCGCACGGATGCCCTCCGCCTGTGCCGGCGATTATATTAGAAAGGGATTTCATTATTGACCCGAGGTGTATGCCGTACCTCTTGTCGAGCGTTGGCCTGAGCCTCGATGATATGGAAACCTCATTGCTGCTCGCTGAACGGAATATCACCACGTCTGCGCCGAGCTTTATGGCATCGTCTGCTGCGAGGTTGGCATACGCATGCGCATTGCCGTACATGAACAGTAGATTGCTGTGCACTTCGGCCTTTGCGCCCAGTATGTCGTTTATCGTCTTTATCCGTTCGCTCGCAGGCGATATGTGCTCCACCTCCTCGAGCAGGTCCGTGTATGTGGTATTTGCCAGCCTGAATAGTTCCCCCAGCTGTACGAAAGTATCGGGCATCGCATTCTTGAACTCTGCGGAATCGGATATTATGCCCATGGCTATGAGCTTCGCAAGGCGCTGGTCCATGCTTACGTTGAAATCGCGCAGCAGGTCATAGATGATGCTTGATGCAGAGTTGTAGCTCTCTTCATCAAATATGCTCATGTTTGGCTTGTCCTCTATCTTCTTGTGATGGTCTATGACTATCACAGTGTTGGTGAATTTATCAAGCTTCTCGCGGAATGAGCCGCAGTTCTCGAAATTGTTGACATCGACCAGCACTATTGCCTCTGCATCATCCATGAACGAATCCTTTATGATTGTGCTGTCGAAGCCCAGCTTTGACATTATGCGCAGCGAGTTGGATGTGACCTTGTCAGGGGCGGCTATAACGCTTCCTGGCAGTATGGTGGCTATGCCAATTGCCGAGGCTATTGCGTCAGTGTCGCCAAGGGAGTGGAAGCTCACCATAACGCGCTTGCCGTTAAGCTTCGCAAGCTCGGCCCTTAAGTCCTTGAAGCTAACGTTCGGCATTTGATCATTTCTTCTGCAAGTCGTTCAGCCCTGTTGTAAGCTTGGTCCTGAGCGCCTCCTCCTTCTTCGTGAGCTCGTTGTACTGCTTCTCCACTATGCTTAGCCTCATCTCTGCTGATTCGGTCCTTTCGGAAAGGCTTTTAGTCGCTTCCTCCTTTGTGGCTTCCACTATAAGGCCACCTATTTCGGTGTATACCCTGCCTTTTGCGGTCTCGAGATACTTGGCGGCCTCCTTGTATTCCTCTATCTGCTGCTTGAACTGCATCCTCTGCACTGCTATGGACTGCAGTTGCGCCTGCACCGTCTGGTACTCCTTTGTCATCTTTTCGAGTTCTTCACGTTCCATAATATCACTTGACAGCAATAGTCACATATAGTATGCACGGGAGATATTTTATTACTTTTGAGCCTTCTGCGGCGGTCTTTATCATGACGCCCAAGAAAGGGCTTGTGGTGGCAGGCATGTGTGAGCAAACAAGTATTGCTCTATGCTACGCATAGGGGTTTAGTTAGCTGCAATTGCTTGGATACGCCTGACGCGCATACTTTGCCAGTTGTACAGGCTATTTGCCTGTCTCTACCATCGCAATGTCTATTCGGTTATTGTATATCAGTCGGTGTACTAGGCAAATAACCTTTTTATGCTTTTTTTGATTACTTACTATGAGGTGCATGAAAGCTTTTTACAAAACCAGCCCCAACTGTAAGTCTTGTAAGGGTTTAAAGTCGCAGTCGGCGATGGAGTATCTCATGACATACGGCTGGGCAATACTCATCATTGCAGTGGTGCTCGCTGCTCTTTTCGAATTGGGCGTATTCAACCCGATGACATTTGCACCTAAGGCTTCACCAGGTTCGTGCCAAGTTGTAAGACCGGAGGGCGCAGGAACTACAAACTTTATATCTCTCTCTGGCGAATGCAACGGAGAGCTGCCGCAGTATGTAGCGCAGTTCAACGGACAGAATGGGGATATAACTGCGCCACTACCAACAACAAAAGTAGCAAATACCACTGTTAGTATGTGGATATTTGCTTCAGCGAACCCTGTTTCTAATACCAATATATTTCTTATCGGAAACAACGGAGGTACAAATGGCTATGGTGTTTTTGTATCTTGCGCAGATAATAGCCTTGCCATACTTGAATCCAGCATTAGATGGATATGTACCGGTGCCACATTTAATTCATTAGAATGGCAAAACCTAGTATTGGATTCAATCGGCCATAATGGAAATGTTACTTATGAAATATACCTAAATGGCGAAGAAGTTTATAATTCAGGACAAGAGAGCTTACCTCCTACACCCATATCTCCAATGTATATTGGACATGATCCTGCGAATGGTGGCTATTTCCCTGGGTATATCGCGAACGTCCAAATTTATAACGCCGCTCTTTCTACCAATGACATAAAAGCTCTCTACATGGAAGGCATAGGCGGCGCGCCGATAAGTATACAGAGCCTTGTTAGTTGGTGGCCCTTGAACGGCAATGCGAACGATTATTCCGGAAACAACAACAACGGTGTGCCTAATGGCGTTACTTACACGAGCAACTGGTACTCTGGGTACAGTGCACCGTGAGTGATATTATGATAAAATCACAATCCGCAATGGAGTATCTCATGACATACGGCTGGGCAATACTCATCATCGCTGTGGTTCTTGCGGCACTTTTTGAATTGGGCGTGTTCAACCCAATGACATTTGCGCCTAAGGCTTCACCAGGTTCGTGCCAAGTTGTAAGACCGGAGGGCGCAGGAACTACAAACTTTATATCTCTCTCTGGCGAATGCAACGGAGAGCTGCCGCAATATGTAGCGCAGTTCAATGGGAATAGCGCAGATGTACTTATTTCAAATACACTGCAGGTTTCCACAAACAGCTTCACATGGAGTTTGTGGATTTATCCGAAAAGCTGGCAGTCCAATAACGCTGGCGTTTTTGGGGAAGCAAACTCTGGCAACGGTTACCCGTATATGATTGAACAAGGTTCTCCAACAGCACCGTTATTACAATTCAGTAATCAAGGCGGTGGACCCAGCAGTGCGTATTCTTCCATAGATTTGGGTGTTTGGCAAAATATTGTTGGAGTCTATAATTATACTGGCGGGGTGATTTCACTTTATGTGGATGGCAAATTGGTGCAGAGTTCCACTTCTAGCCCGCTTGCCAGGGGTTCGGGTTCCATTTATGTTGGCTACTTCCCTTCTTCTAATCTTTATTTTAATGGCAATATAGCGAATGTGCAGATGTATGATTACCCACTCTCAGTAAATGACATACAGGCTCTTTATCAAGAAGGTATAGGAGGTGCGCCGATAAAGGTGCAGAATCTTGTAGGGTGGTGGCCCTTGAATGGCAACGCGAACGACTACAGCGGCAACGGCAACGATGGGGTGCCTTCTGGCGTGACATACACGAACAGCTGGTATTCTGGGTACAGTACACCGTAACGCGACAGCAGCTAGAATTGCTGCGGCTACTTGTCTATCTCTGCCATTACTACGTCTATGCTGCCGAGTATGGCGAAAAGGTCCGCAAACTTCTCGCCTTTGCAAAGCATGGGGAGGAGCGACAGGTTTATGTATGCTGGCGATCTGAGTGCTATCCTGAACGGCCTCTGCTTGTCGGGTACCATGTATATTATGCCGTTGCCTCTTGGCAGCTCGCGCTCCATGAACACGGGGTCGGGCTTGGCCTGCTGACCTATGAGCTTTATCGGCTGGCCCGCTACGCTACCTCCTGGCATCATGTCCAGCGCCTGCCTTATTATTTTTATGCTCTCCTGCATCTCCCTGAACCTTATCCTGTACCTGCTGAATGCGTCGCCTCCAGATTCGACAGGAACTGTGAACTTGACCTTGTCGTATATGTAGTAGGGGAAGTTCTTCCTCACATCGTATTCTACGCCTGAAGCCCTAAGCACAGGACCTGTAGCTCCGTACGCGAGTGCATCGGCCTTGTTCAGCTTCCCAACCCCCTTTGTCCTCTCCTTGAATATGTCGTTTGCATCGAGCATGTCCGTGTATTCGGCAATCTTCGGCTCCAGGTAGTCTGCAAGCTTGTATCCCCTGTCCTTGAAGTCCGGGGGCAGCTCGCGCGACAGCCCTCCGAGGCGCAGGTTGACATAGAACATCCTGCTGCCCGTCATGTCTTCCAGGTACTTAAGCACTGCGGCTCTCTCCCTGAACGTCCACATGAAAAGCGTGAACATCTGGCCAAGGTCGTTGGCGAACGTGCCGAGCCAGAGGAGGTGGCTGGCTATCCTCTGATACTCAAGCAATATGACCCTTGCGTATTGCGCCGCTTCCTTTACTTCAACGCCAAGCGCCTTCTCCACAGATGCGACATACAGGTCGTCCCATGCCATCGGTGCAGCGTAATCAAGCTTCTCCGTGTATGATGGGTTCTGCATGTACATCCTGGTCTCCATGAGCTTCTCCACGCCCCTGTGCAGGAAGCCTATGTGCGGCTCCACATCCTTTATGGTGTCGCCGTCAACATCGACAACGAGCCTCAGGACTCCGTGCGTGCTCGGATGTATGGGCCCTACGTTGATCCTCATGATTGCCATTCTATCGCTTCTTGTAGTCTGTGCCCCACTGGTAATCCTTCCTCAATGGATAGATTGCCCCGTTCCATTCCTCCAATAGTAGCTTTTTCGTCTTCCTGTTGGTGAACTTTATCCCGAACATCTCCGCTGCCTCGCGCTCGTACCAATCTGCAGAAGGGTATATGCCCATGACGCTCTCTATCTTCGGCTCCTTGGCGTCAATCTGCACCTTCACGAGCTCGTCCTGGTTCTTAGAAGTGCTGTACAGCACGTAGTCCATTTCCATGTGGTCCGTATAGTCCACTGCGAATATGAACTTGAGGACGTCATAGCCTGAAGTCTTCAGCCCTTCTAGGGTTTTCAGTAATGCTTCTCTCTTTATCTCCTGCACTTTTACCACCTACCTTTTCCTGGAGCTTCATGAGCGCACCGAACAGGTTCTCGGGCTTTGGAGGGCATCCTACAGCGTACACATCTACAGGAAGCACCTGGTCTATGCCCCTTATTATGTTGTAGCTCTCCCACCACGGCCCCCCTGATGTCGCGCATTCTCCATATGCTACTACGTATCTCGGCTTTGCCATCTGCTCGTAAAGCCTCTTTATCCTTGGGACCATCGACTTTGTGACCCATCCCGCAACTATCATCACGTCGCACTGTCTCGGCGTGCCTCTGAATAGAAGATATCCTTTCCTCTCAGCATCTATCCTGGATGCGCCGAAGTCCATAAGCTCCATTGCGCAGCATGCAAGTCCGAACTGCAGGGGCCAGAGCGAGTTCGTGTGGCTCCAGTTGACCATCCTCTTGGCTATCGCCTGTGTTGCGTCGCTGAGCTTTGTGAACATGACGTTGTTGTTCATCTTGTACTTCTTGAGCGAATCCATGGTGAGCTGCGTCATCTCCGCCTCAGCATTCATCAGCTCTTCCTGCGTATACGGCGCTTCTTGTGCATCAGGCATTTCTACCACGTATCAGCTTATAGCTTATAAACACGAATATCAGCGAGAATATCGGAAGCGTTATATAAAGTATGTCTGTCGTGTATGCTATCGACCCTGAAGCCACAGACCAGACAAGCATTATGACTGCCACTATCTCGAAAGGCAGGAATGCCGTGAAATACGGCAGGTATTCGTTGTCGATGTCGCGGCTGCTCCCCATGGTGGCTTCTGCGCTCTCGTATGGTGCATTCTTCGCCTTGTTGCCTGGAACCCTTGGCCTCAGCAGTTTTGATGTTAGCAAAAACGACCCAGGTATGAATAGGGCGAAGGCGATAAAGAATATCAGCGCTATGTATGTGTAGAGCATTGTATGGCCATGGGTCTTTATACCAATAACCAGTTACCCTTTATTATTTTTTATTAGTTTGTGTGCATAGCTTATTTCAGTATACACGGAAGGATGGAACGCATGACCTATTTAGTGTATTCAAAGGAGGATGGATTCGCCAGCAGGGCCGCTGAGATGCTCAGGGATGATGCGGGCTTCTCGGATGCGCCCGACATCATGGGGCTGCGCCATTTCGCCTCTGGAAGCATAGACATGCTAGAGCTAGGCAGCAGCCCGGTCTATGCCGATTGGCTCGATGGAATCGGCGCGGATGAGATAGTGTTCATAAGCAGGCACTCAAGCTCTAAGGGCATCACATCGTTCACGGCGCATGCGGAGGGCAATTGGAATGATAAGAACGACCTTGGCGGAAAGCCGCATGCGCTCAGCGTCGCTTCTCCGGGCCTGATGATATCTTTCCTGAAAGCTATGAAGGGCTTCGCTGAAGGCACAGAAGTAGTGTATGAGGCTACGCACCACGGGCCGCTGCTCGATACGCCTTCATGCTTTGTAGAATTGGGGCCCGACGCAGTGATAAGTGAAAGGGATAGGGATGAACTGCTGCGCAGGCTGTCAAAGGGCGTGTATGATATGCTATATGGAGATAGCGCACAATATGACAAAGTAGCTGTAGGTATTGGGGGTATGCACTATTCTGCGAAATTCACCCGATACGCGCTGGAGGGCAAATACGCTTTCTCGCATATAATGTCAAAGTATTATGTTGATGAAGTGGACATGCTGCAGGCCGCAATAGATAGAAGCACGATAAAGCCCGACACCGCTGTGATAGAATGGAAAAGCATAAATGCTGTGTCTAGGAATAGGATATTGGCAAAGCTTGAAGACATAGGTATGGACTATGAAAGGGTTTGAATTGCTTCTTGCAGGAATCGCCGTTATTGTGCTAGCTGCGGGGATGCCGAATGCGCAGTACTGGTTCCAATCCGGGGCAATAGGCTCGCAAAACGCGTCATTCAACAACGGTGTGAGCGCCCTTATACAGACAGTATATCCGCAGAGCGACATCAATGGGTCTTTCGGCTTTTGGATAGGTGAAACGCTGAGCAACGGCGCGTTCGCGCAAGTAGGGTATGAAGTACCGAATGCTACAGCGACTTATCCGGAATCGTGCAACACTTCTGGGTGCACAGGAAACGTGACATTATACGCTGGCATACCGACATGGTTCTGGGAATATTTCCCCGCTGGAGGGCCAAGCAGCGGCTTCTATGGAGGCGTTGGCCAGAACGATTCTGTAGGGCCCGATGGGAGCTTCAATAGGTTTTCATTTGAGTCGTTCGGGGATACCTGGTACTTCTACATGAATGGCAAGGTGCTTGGCAGCGTAGACCTGGGCACGTCAAACTCCGGGGCCTTCACGCCGACCGCTTTCGCCGAATATGCCGATACATATGACAATAGCGCTTATATGAAACCAGTCATATTCAGCAACCTCAGCATATACAAGAACGGGGTACTTCAACCAGTGCCCGAGGCACATACATATGTAGGGTATGGAAAGGGGAGCGATACCGCATTGCCGAATCCATATGGCGTTGAGGAGATAGGGAACAGGGTGAACTATTTTGAGGTAGGATCGGGGCTGCCACGGTACAACGGCACGGTATTGTGGCGGGAAGGGTTCTACCTGCACATAGATTCGCAGTATAACATTTCAGGAGCAGGAGAGTACATGTCAGCTTCTTCAGTAAGGATAAGCGCGCCTAAAAACATAAGCCTTGGCGTGGGCAAAAGAGCATTATTTGAAGGATGGAGGGGCTATGGACTAGGTTCGTACACGGGCAGCTCTGCTAATGCTACTGTCTACATGGCAGGCAACATTACTGAGCAGGCTGAGTGGAAGACGCAATATTATGTTAATGTAACCACGCCATACGGCAAGGCGTATGGAAGCGGATGGTATGATAATGGAAGCGTTGCCACATTTTCGATACCAGATCCTACTGTGACAATAGGGTATGGGGCGAGGGCGAATTTCTCTGGATGGAGCAACGGCGCGCCTTCTGCGGCTTCTAGCGTAGTTGTTTCGCACAGCCTGAACTTAAGTGCCAGATGGAAGACGCAGTACTTGGTATCAGCCAACACGCCATACGGCAAGGCGTATGGAAGCGGATGGTATGATAATGGAAGCGTTGCTCATGTGTATCTGAGTGAACCATACATTCCTGTCAATTATTCGACAAGGATAGAGTTCGTATCGTGGAGCGGCGTATATGCAAACAGCAGCATAAACGTGACGGTCGATAAGCCGCTGGCACTCAATGCCGAATACAGCAAGCAGTACCTTGTCGATATATCTACATTCAACAGTTACGACATGGGTATAAACATAACCGGCTTCAATTCGTCTTTTGGACCTATAAACACAACACCGTACATAGATGCAGGAAGCACATTGCAATTATACTCCGCATATTATAAGGGGGCGTACATGCCGGTCAATTATTCATACAGCATAACTGCGCCAATGAGCATCAACATGACCCTGCCGGTGTATGATGTGATCATACGCACAGCAAGCTTACTAGATACTCCAGTAAATGCCACAGTGAGCTTAACGTTCTACAACGGCACGAACCTGAATTTCAGCACGGGGGTGGATGGCAGCCTCACATTGAGCAACGTACCGCTCGGCTATGCATACGGCTATGCCAAATATCTGGGCTTCATGTCGCCCGTATATGTTTCTGGGGGCAAGGCCACGACTCTATTCTTTATGACTAGGCTGTTTGCAGCTGTAGTGGCGGCCGTTATAATCGCCATAGTGGTGCTGGTTGTGCGCTTAAGGAAAGGCAATAATAGTCACAAAAGATAAAGCAAATGCTGCCAAATGATATTTATGGCAAACAATGTCTTCGGCTCGTTTTTGAAGGGCCATGAAAGCTTTACCGAGATACAGAAGCTATCCATACCGCACATAGCTGCAGGGGAGAACTGCCTAGTCATAGCTCCGACGGGCTCTGGGAAGACCGAAGCCGTAATGCTGCCGATTCTTGACAGAATATCGAAGTATAGGGGAAGCACAGGCATACAGGTTATCTATATAACGCCGCTTCGTGCGCTCAACAGGGATATGCTCAAGCGCATGGTGGACATGTGCAAGAGCGAGGGCATAACGATTGGAGTAAGGCATGGAGATACAAAGCAGGGCGAGCGCATCAAGCAGTCAAAGTCGGCGCCCAACATAATCATAACCACCCCTGAGACTCTGCAGAGCATACTTGTTAATAGGCATTTCAGGAATGCTTTGAAGAACTTGAAGGCAGTAGTTGTAGATGAAATTCACGAAGTGTACGGCACTAAGAGAGGCGCGCAGTTGAGCCTCGCACTGGAGAGGCTGGAGGGTCATTCGGAGGGATTCCAGAGAATAGGCATAAGTGCCACAGTAGGCAACCCGGACACCGTTGCGAAGTTCCTATGCGGAACTAGAGATTATTCTATCATATCCTCGGCTGTGAAGAAGGGAATGGAAGTCAGGATAGAGATGCCTGACAAGGAAAACTCCAGAGTGGGCAGCGCAGCGGAAAAATTCGGCCTCGACAAACAGTCTGCTGCACGATTATCCAGGATAGCGGACCTGATAAATGGTTCCAAGTCGACCCTCATATTTGCTAACACTAGGCAGGTAGCAGAGGCGGTAGGAAGCCGCTTGAAATATATGGACAACGAGCATAGCTTCGGAGGCATAGGCATACACCACGGCTCCCTTGACAGCGACGAACGGGTCAGCATAGAGAACAAATTCAAGGAGGGGATTATAAGGAGCGTCATAGCGACCAGCTCGCTTGAGCTCGGGATAGACATAGGAAGCGTTGATCTTGTACTGCAATACGGATCCCCAAGGCAGACCCTAAGGCTGATACAGAGGGTAGGAAGGAGCGGGCACAGGGTAGGCAAAAAATCCTCCGGAGTCATAATAGCCAACAATCCCATAGATGCAATAGAGTCGATAGCGGTGGCAGACAATATGGAGAAGGGCTTGATAGAGGAGCCGAAGGTGGAGAGCAATGCGCTTGACGTACTCATGCACCAGATATGCGGCATGTGCCTCGATAATGCCGAGGGAGTAAGCAAGGCGGATGCGCTCAAGACAATAAGAAGATCATATGCTTACTCTGGGTTAGGCGATGCAGATTTTGAAGATGTGCTGGACTTCATGGTGGCGCACAAGCACATAATAGTGCACAACGGCGTGATATCCGGAGTCAACGGCACGCTGCTCTTCTATTACAGGCACCTGAGTTTCATATCAGAGAACAAGAGCTACATGGTGAAGGATGCGCACACCAACAGAGTCATATCCAGCCTGGACGAGAGATTCGTCGTGAACAACATAGAGGATGGCACAGTATTCATAACCAAAGGCCTTCCATGGAAGGTCCTGAGCGTCGATGATGACATGATACAGGTGGAGGCGAGCGACAGGTTCGAAGCGGCCGTGCCGGATTGGAGCGGCTCTGACATACCGGTCTATAGGTCAGTTGCATCCAGGGTGTTCCGCTTCTTCGAGGATGGCGGCTTGGGAAGCATTGATTTTGTAGACAGCCAATTGAAGCGCAGGATCGACGATTTCATAAGGCAGCAGAATGCCTCGGTAAGACTGGCGAGCGAAGGCATAGCCATAGAGAAATCGGGC
>JAJZZN010000010.1 GCA_021797575.1 Microcaldota archaeon | reverse complement strand
TACGTAGCCATAGCTTTTCACGGAATGATTGAGCCTGAATGCATCTATCTCGAAGCCCTTCCCTCTCATAACAGTGCCGCTCCTCACCCCAACGAATGCTATATCATAGCCGAACATTGCCTTGTCAAAAGTGGCGAGCGCCTTAGCCTTCTCCTCTTCGCCCTCGGGTACATATATGTAAAGGGGCTCAGTCCGGTTGTTCAACGCCAGTGTGCGCATTAGCCCAGCGATGCCTATTACATGGTCACCATGCATGTGCGTTATGAATATAGAATGTATCTTTGAGGTGCTCAATCCATATATCATAAACTGGCGCTGCGTGCCCTCGCCGCAATCGAACAGATAGATATCTCCGTTAAACTCAATGGCTACGCTGGGCAACGAACGGTCACGCGTCGGGGTCGATCCAGAGGTGCCTAAAAATGCCACATCTATCATACGCACACCATCTAATGTAATGCATCTGCCTCAAGTATCTACAATAACATGCTTGTTCTTCAAGTCAATGCTTTTCACCGATAGCCCGGTGCCTTCGAGCAGCGAGTTCAATTCATCTACCGTTATCCTTTTGTTGTGTGAAGCTGCATCTATAATCTGATTCAGTATATTCATGTTATTAAATATTGCCTGCGCTATTGCTTTGTTCCTGGATATCTGCTCGTCTATGCCTGCAACTATGCGCTTCTGCTTATCTATACTCTTCCTAAGCTTCTCTAGGGCAGGGTTCTCTACTTCGACCTTTTCGGCTTTTTCAACATAGACAAAATCCATGGCTTTATATATGTCGTCGAAATCAACAGCTTCATTGTTCGCATACTTTTTTATGTTGCATAGTGCATAATCCACCACCACGCCATGATCCATATAGACATGAACATTCCCCCTTTCTGCTTCTGCTATCTCGGTATTTATGCAGTCTATGACGCTCCATACCTTAGCACCAAGTTTTCCGACCGTTTCCTTCGGATCTATGCCTAGCGACGATACCGCATTCTCTACGTACAAAGTGCCTATATTCGTCCACCTAGACATGAACGACATTACGCCCATGTCGTTATGCTTCCGCAGCGCATCAACGATGTCGTCTTTGCTGCCCTTCAGTATATCCATGCTTAGGTTTTCTGGTGGTTTATACACAGCCCTTGGCCTTATCGATCTGCCCTTGAAGTCTTCATAGGCATATGCGAGCAGTATCCTATCCTCAGCGTCGACGAGGACCATATTGCCTTTGCCAAACATCTCAAATATCATACCTAAACGCGATTCCCCCTTGGATAACGAGAATTTTACTATCCTATCATCATTGACCTTTGATATGTTGCTTATCTGGTATCCACTTACCCTCTTCCTAACTGCTACGGCGAAGTTGCTAGGCTCTCCATACCTCTCTGTGTACGCAGTGATGTGCAGCGTGTGTGAAAGCAAGCACATTACATTGGCCCTAAGGTCCTTCCTGCTTAGCTTCAGGACAAACCTTCCATTGCCTAGGTCGTAGAATTTATCTATGTAGCTTCCTTCTACCTGCTTTAGCTTTCTGACGAGCACCGTGATTTCAATATTTGATATCTCACGCATCAGTACTCGCTCCTTAGATGTTTTTCAGCTTCTTTGCGCCTTCCTCCTTTACGATTCTGGAGAAGGATTTGGCCTTTTTCTTGGCGTCTGAGATGCTCTCGAAGGCGGTGCCTATCTGCACTATGTCTGCGCCGTACTTGTAGGCGTTCCTGAGGTCGTTGAGCGTGAGTATGCCACCCCCTACTATGTACGGCACGCTTATTGACTGCTTTACCATCCTCACAAATTCAGGTGGTATTGGTCCTGCATGCTGCATGCGCGGGTTTGACCCCGTATCCGTGAGTATGAACCTATGGCCAAGATACTCGCCTGCCATTGCAAGAGCTGCAGCTATCTTCGGCTTCTCCCTAGGCACCAAGTTGGCATCGCCCACCCATCCGACAGTGCCACCCGGGTGCACCACTATATATCCGACTGGCAACGGCTCGAGATGCAGTTTCCTTATCAGCGGGGCTGCGAGCATCTGCGCGTGTGTTATCCAGTAAGGGTTTCTGGCATTCAGAAGCGACATGAAATACAGCGCGTCCGCATAACTTGTGAGCGTACCTATGTTGCCTGGGAATAGCACGACCGGAGTGTCTACCAAGTCCTTTATGCCCTTTGTTATTCTATCCAGAGTTTCCCCCTGCACGCCCATGCTGCCGCCTATGAGCACAACATCTATGCCTCCATCTACGCCTGCCTTTGCCGTCCTAATCGCTTCCTCGTCTGTCTTATAATCATCTGGGTCTATTAATCCGAACAGAAGTGCGCCTCTGCTCTCTAGTGCTTCATTTATATACAATTCAACTCTGCCTTGTTTCATATTCATCGACCTTAAAAAATTAATAGAATCTAGAAGCAGTTCTTTATCATTGCCACGCCCTCTACCTCCATCTTTCCCTTTGGCGAGAACTTCAGGTCTTTCTTTATGCTTTCTATACTTATTATCCTGTCACTTACGAGGAAATCGTACTCATCTATATTTATATTCTTTGACCTTCTACCTAGTCTGGCAAGAAGAGAGGATATATGCTTTGTAGGAGGATTGACGTGCAGGTACCCCGCAGCAAGTTTCATCAGGCTCTGCTGTGTATGTGGCTGCCCGTCCGTGAGATTGTATACTTTCTCAATCGCATTCTTGTTCTCCGAAGCCAGGACGAATGCCTCTGCCGCATCATCGATGTATATGAGAGTCATATGGTTCTCTCCCCTGCCGACATATCTGAATTCGCCTTTTCTGATCAGTTCGAAAACCTTGCAGAATGATGGCTTTTCGTAGCCCGGGCCGTAAAGTGTTCCAATTCTCATTATAGTGTAGTGCAGGTTCCTATGTGCAAAGGAAAATGAGCGCAGAACCTGCTCTGCTATGTACTTGCTCTTTGAGTACGGAGTCTCTGGCTTGGCCTCCGAATTCTCTGTGAGTATCTCGCCCTTCCTGTGATGCCCATAGACGCTGATGCTGCTTGCGAATATGAACTGCATCTCGTTATCATCATCATTAGCTTCCAATATGGCATTGAGGAGATTCTCCGTGCCCTCAACGTTGATATTCATGAGCGTCTGGTAGGTGTTCTTGTAATTGTATACTGCAGCAGCCAAATGGAACACATTATTGACGCCCTTCGCAGCCTCGGCGAGAACCTGTTTATCTGCACTGTTCTTCAAGGTCAAATCTGCAACATACGGTATAACCCCCGTAGGCATCGACTTCCATGCCCCTATGTCGCTCGGCTGCTCCTTTACCAATACCCTTACTTCGTCTCCCCTGGCAAGAAGCTTTTTAACTATTGCCCTACCTAGTGCGCTTGTGGCTCCAGTGACAAGATCCACAGTGGGCTTATCCTCTCCTTGGTTTCTCATTGCCACCCCCAACATTTGTTTTGCCGTCAAGAATAGATACTGCCAACTCTCTTATGCGGCCTTCTGTCAATTTATTTATAGCATAAGGTATCCAATCCTTGCCATACGGCACATAGACGCTCACTTTCATCTTCTCTTTTATGAATTTACCCTGCCATCTTTTGCTGTATCCTAATGGTAACTCAAATATTAAATCCCTTTTGTATTGCTTGTTTTCTCGAGCCAGCCTGTAGACGGTCTTTTCGTCAGGCTCCTGTATGTGCACCGTGCTCTTCAGCTCGTGCAGCTTGTTTATGCAATCCATATACACGTCTAGGTGCCCTTTCTGCTTCATTCTTTCCTTCTCCTTGCTGCTCTCCTTTGGTTCATTCATATGGTAATGCGATATCAGCTTAACAGAAGCAGCTTTCGGCAAGGTACTTATCGCCTGCTCTACCTTCGGATGCTGGAGCGGCAGTTCCACGCCGATGCCATCATATAGCTCTTTATACCTCCGATATAAGTCTACCATGCCCTTGAGGTCCAATGCATCCTCATATTCAAACCATACATTCACGTGCGAGCTCTTTGCTGTAGTCAACAGGGAAAGCATGTTGTGCTCTATTATGCCATTAGGAAGCGTGAGACCGAGCTGCGACATGCGCACAGACACGGAAGCATTCAGGTTGAGCCTTGATATCTGCTTTATCAACTGCATATAAGAATTGAGATTGTACCTAGCTTTTCCTGTATCATTGACGTTCTCGTTGAGGAATGTTATCGTCGCAGACATATCCTTGTCGTTGAGGCTCTTGGTCAATTTGAAGGCAGTATTGACTGTAGTGCCTGATATGTGCTTCCTTATCAACCTGTATACTATGCTCTTCAGGAAGGTGTTCTGTTCTGACAATTCAATCACAATTGGTTGCTGCCGCAGTATGTTCGCGGCAATTTATTTCAAGACTATTTACTTGCATGCAGACCATTTCCAGACGTCTTGCGCATAGCACAATAAACGGACAACAACAGATAAATAATGATACTTACCTATAAAGATATAAAAGTTTATTTGATTTGCTGCGGTGATATCCTGAATACCGAACTGAAGCTGATGAGCTTAAAGGAGCTATTCTCAAAGCTGCATAATGACATAAAGGTCTTCTTAACAGATACAAAGAATGCCATAGAGCGCAACAACGAGGTCAGCTTTGAAGACATCAAAAGGGTGAGGGAGCACATAACAGAGAGGCTCAACAACGGCGAGAGTGTAGAAGACAACGAGGAAATACTCAAGGTGCTTAATCTGTTCACCATGGATAAGGCATTTCTGCAGATAACCAGCGAAGAGACAGCAGGCTGGATGGAGTTCCTCAATGCAATAGAAGAGAGCATAAAGGACCTCGATAAACGTGCAACGACCAGCGAGGAAAGGCATGACCTAGAAGATATAAACGAAGCTTTGGCAAAAGCCAAGCAACTGCTCAGGAAATGATTTTTATAAACTTGGGCACAAATCCAGGCCTTCCAGGCCCGCTTAATTGGTCTATTCCCACAGAGCTAGTCACTATAGCAAGTCGTTTATGTAATGATGTTACACTACTATTCTTCTATATTCCTGCGCAGCAACTTTTTCGTCGCCATCGCTCTAATCAGCGAAGATATCCCCAAGCCTGCAGCTACAAGCATGAATATTGTCGACGCTATGTAATCCCCCTGTGTCAATATATATGCACCCGCCCCCATCCCAAGCGCAGATATCGTGGCGGCGGTCTTTTCCATGTTTATTAGGCTCTTGCCTAAATCGACTCTATCCGCCTCAATTGATTTTTTGCGAGACTCTATGCTCTCAATGGTTTTGCGCAGGGCTTTGTCTATTGAAGCGGCAGCAGCGGCATCACTTTTGGATAGCTGTTCGCCATAGGATTTGGATAGGTTTTGGAAGAAATACCTCTCTATAGTCTCTACCTTGATGGTTTCTGCGCTTGTTATATAACCGTTCAACTTGCTCTGGTAACCTCTATACTTATACGCATACATATCACTTAGCACTGAATCAAAGATCCTCGAAACTTCACTTACCATATGCCCTATATCGTGCGTTTTGCTTCCCGACTCTACTGCTTCACCGATATCGTTGAATAGTGAAATGCAGTAAGTATTTGCATATAGGAGTTTCGATGTAAATATTGTATCGCTAGCCCACTTCCTATAATGCCTGCTTAACCTATCTCCATCGTACAGGTTTTTCGCTTTATCATTCACTTGGTTAAATGCATTCCCTACCCTATGAGATACTTCAGCTACAAATCTGCGGGCTTCATCATCAATGACAGATATAGGTATGTTCACCACAAACATGCTTGTTTCGCCATCCTTGTCACGCGCTTTTACAAGGGCTGGTACGCCTACGTTCAAATCATGCAATATTTCCATAAGGGCATATGCTTCATCGTGCATGATTTCCAGTATTGCGGTCTTTTCGCTCACATTTCTTGCCATGTAATAGTCGCTTTCCAAGTAAGATAGAGCGTTCTCGAAAAGCTTGATTGCGTCTGTATATCTGCCTTCGGAAAGGGCGTCAATTCCTTTATCGAGGCTGGCCATAGATAACGCTACAAGCGGACTCGCATAAGTTGATCCTTTCAGCATACATGTCACATTAATGGCAATAACATGTGGTGGTGTCATACAGATATAAAAAGAAATCTGCATAGCATTATAAAGCTTATAGTATGCTTTACTATATTTGCAGCATTTAGGCCTGTATACTGTGTATAGTTACGATACAGCCCAATACAGCAAATTCGTGCTGCATATGCATCGCGCTCATTTATTATATTTTTATACCATTATCTATTATGCGCACGGAGATATTTAAACAAAGCCATATGCTTTATATGGGTTCCTATTCGCCCCACCTGGGTGCTATATTTTTAGCCCTTTATGGCTCATACCTGTGATATGATGTATGATTTGAAACGTGTTGGAGACGCAGTATACGAAATAGAGAAAGATGAAAAGCTGGGCATGAACGTACCAGTACGGTTATACGCAAACAAATACATACTCGAGCACATACAGAGGGATAGGACGCTCATGCAGGCTGTAAACGCATCGATGCTTCCGTCAATAGTAGGCAGCATGCTCGTCATGCCGGACGGCCATGAGGGCTACGGCTTTCCCGTAGGCGGTGTCGCGGCATTCGATGCAGATAATGGGATTGTATCCCCTGGGGCGATAGGTTTTGACATCAACTGTGGGGTCCGCCTTGTGAAGACCAACATGGAAGAGAAAGATATTAGGCCAAAGCTTAACAGGCTGATGGACTCGCTCTTCAAGAATGTTCCAAGCGGCGTTGGAAGCAAGATTAATCTCGGATTTACAGAGGAGGACCTCGAACGGGTTGCAACGGAGGGCGCTGAATATATAATAGGGAAAGGATACGGATGGAAGGACGATACCGATAGAACAGAGGAGAACGGCCACATAGCAGGTGCAAATCCGGATAAAGTGAGCAAAACTGCAAAGAGCCGCGGCAGGCAGCAGCTCGGCACGTTAGGTGCAGGCAACCACTTCCTTGAGGTGCAGAGAGTTGAAAGGATATTTGACGAAAGGCTCGCCAACGCTTACGGTCTGAAAGAGAACCAAGTAGTGGTGATGCTGCACAGCGGATCCAGGGGATATGGGCACCAGGTGTGCAGTGACTATCTTGATACCCTGGCTACGTATCAGTCTAAGAACGGCATAAAGTTGCCTGATCCTGAGCTTGCATACGCATATCTCGATTCGAAGGAGGCGCAGGACTATCTCGGTGCAATGCGTTCTGCAGTGAATTTCGCATTCGCCAACAGGCAGATAATGATGAGCTCCATAAGGAAGAGTTTCGAGGAAGTCTTCGCCAAGAGCGCAGACAGCATGGGCATGGAGCTGCTGTATGACGTCGCTCACAACATAGCTAAGCTTGAGGAGCACAGCGTAGGGGGCAAGAAGAAGGTTCTCATGGTGCACAGGAAGGGCGCCACCAGGGCTTTCGCACCTGGCAGGCATGAAGTGCCAAAGGTGTACAGGGCCTACGGCCAGCCAGTCATAATACCCGGCAGCATGGGCACTGCAAGCTACATACTCGCAGGAAGGGAAGAAGCCATGACTGAGACATTTGGATCATCATGCCATGGCTCCGGCCGGTTGATGTCCAGGCACCAGGCCATACGCGACATACCTATGTCGCAAACACTCGGAGAGCTCGAAAGGAAGCATATAGAAGTACGTGTCAGGAGCAAGAAGCTCATAAGCGAAGAGGCTATGGAGGCGTACAAGAACGTCGATGACGTTGTAGCTACTATAAGCGAGGCAAAGATATCAAACATAGTCGCGAGGCTTGTACCTATAGGTGTTGCCAAAGGCTAGGCAGCAAAGCTGCATTATTTATTTCTTTTCTGGCAAGTATGCTTAATGATGAATGAGGTAATCGCTGAGCTTTTGCTGTGAAGATAGGTAGGCGGGCTGAAAAAATGAGCGTTCTAACAATGCTCAACAAGAAGAGCATAAGGGTCACGGACATCGCGTCGCAATACTGGTGCGAGAGGCAGATGGAGCTGCGCTATCTCTACGGCGACAAGAAGAAGACCGTTGAGGAGAAAAAGGGCACGCTTCTGCACGAGATGCTCGAGAACGAGACGAACGTGCCTGTGCTCCTGGAGCCCAAGAGCTACGCGGACTACATGTACAAGACCCTTTATACGAGCTCGATAGCCCTCTCAGCGCTAAAGGAGAACGGTAGGACAAGGGAGGTTCAGGTATTCGGTAGGATGGAAGGATTCAACCTTGTAGGCAAGATAGACCAGCTCAATTTCAGGAACGAAGTAGTCACTGTGGAGGAGGACAAGACAAGGGCAAATGACAACCTGCCAAATGCGGCGCAGATGCTGCCCAACAAGATACAGGTGATGTTCTACAGGTCTATGCTTGAGGATATACAGAACGGCACGTATACGCTAGAGGACTTCAGGAAAGCCTACTATACGGAGAGGCTCGTGCTTACCGACGAGTTCAGGCGCCAGCTCGCCGCGATGCACATAGAGCAGAGCAAGCACAGCATGCAGTACGTGGAGAAGGAGTTTTTCTCGAAAGTCAAATCGATGGGGGAGATAGGCGACACGCTGTACATAAAATACATAAACCAGTTCACTGAGGATACGATAAAGATATACAAATTCCAGTACAGCCGCGCTGAGCTCGAGAAGAGCAAAGAATTTGTATTTAAGTACTGGAAAGGCATAAGGAAGGCGCTGCCGGTGCCGAAGGAGGAGAAGTGGAAATGCAACTACTGCGTATTCTTCGGCAAGCAGTGCAAGGTATGGTGGGGCCAGAAGACGATATCATGAAGCTAGACAAGGATTCATTGAGGAAGGATTTTTCGAAGGACTACAAGTCTTACTATTCGACAGAGCTGTTCGAGCGCGAGGGCTTCATAAGGAAGAAGTGCAAGGTGTGCGGCAAGAATTTCTGGACGCTTGATGCGGACAGGGAGCTATGTGGTGATTCGGAGCACGAGCCATACTCTTTCTTCACCGGCAAGACCTCTGACATAAACTATGCAGACTTCTGGAAGAAGTTCGCGAAATTCTTCAAGGAGAACGGCCACAGCGAGATAGAGAAATACCCAGTGGTGAGCCGCTGGAGGCAGGACCTCTATTTCACCATAGCGAGCATACAGGATTTCCAGAGGATAGAGAACGGAAGGATAAGCTTCGAATACAGCGAGAATCCTTTGATAGTGCCGCAGATGTGCATGCGCTTCAACGACATACAGAATGTCGGCGTTACGGGCAGGCATCTCACAGCATTCATGATGGCCGGGCAGCATGCCTTCAACTACCCCAAGGAGGGCTACTGGCGCGACCGCACTATGGATCTAAATTTCAAGTTCCTCACAGAGATCCTGGGAGTTAAAAAGAAAAGCTTGACATATACAGAGGATGTATGGGCGATGGGCGACTTCTCAGAGTTCGGCCCGTGCATCGAGGCATTCTCGAACGGTCTGGAGCTAGTCAACAACGTGTTCACGCAGTTCGAGAGCAGCAACGGGAAAGTGAGCGAGCTGAAGGGCAGGGTAGTGGATGTCGGATGGGGCTTCGAGCGCCTGATATGGTTCAAGAGCGGCAAGCAGACGCTGTACGATTCCGTTTTCAAGGAGCAGCTCGAGTACATACACAGGAACATGGGCATAAAGCCAGATCACGCAAAATATGGCAGTGTGGCATCCATAGCAGGGTACATAGACATAGATGCCTCGAAGGCCGGAGAGAACTATGAGCAGGAGATAATGCGCAGGTCCGGCATAAGCAGGGAAGATTACTACTCCACGATAAAGCCCATGCAGTCCGCATATGCCGTCGCGGACCACATGCGCACGCTTCTATTCGGCATAACTGACGGTGCTCTACCAAGCAACGTAGGAGGGGGCTACAACCTGCGCGTCATACTGCGCAGGGTTTTCGATATCGTGAACGAATACGGCATGGACATAGACCTGATGAAGCTGATAGAATCCCATGCGAGAGAGCTGAAGCCGGTATATCCTGACATAGACACAGCTATAGATGAGATTGGCACGATAATAGACGTTGAAAGGAAGCGCTACAACAGCACGAAGAGCTCTGCCAATGCCATAATAGACTCGATAATAAGGAAGAAGGAGAAGCTGACTGCCGAGAAACTGAGGACCCTCTATGAGAGCAATGGCATAGCTCCGGAATACATAGCGAAGGAGCTCGGCAAGAAGGGCATTGACGTGGAGGTGCCGGAGAACTTCTATACCTCGATAGTCAAGAGCGACTTCGTCGAAGGCAGGAAGGAGAAGCGCAGCAAGATCGACATAGATGTCGGCGGCATCAGCAAGACGAAGAAGCTGTTTTACGATTTCGCCGAGGAAGCGAAGGCGAAGGTGCTCAAGGTTGAGAACAACATGGTAATACTGGACAGCACGCCGTTCTATGCAGAAAGTGGAGGGCAAGAGGCTGACCATGGAACGATAAACGGCATCAGGGTCGAGGATGTGCAATCAGTAAATGGAGTAATAGTGCACATGATGCAGTCCAAGCCCGATCTCAAGGTAGGGCAGGCAGTAGAATGCCGCGTAGATGCAGAAAGGAGGGCAAGGCTGATGGCTCACCACACCGCAACGCACCTTATAAGCGCAGCCGCTAGGCAGGTGCTAGGCAAGCATGCATGGCAGGAGGGTGCCAAGAAGAGTGCAGAGAAGGCCCACATAGACGTAGCGCATTACGAAAAGCTTACAGAAGCGCAGGTCAAGGAGATAGAGTCGACCGCGAACAAGTACATACTCAACGGGATAAAGGTTGCGGTTGAAGAGATGGGGCGCTCAGAAGCGGAATCAAGGTTCGGCTTCTCGATATATCAGGGCCATGGCGTGCCGGCAGCGACGATGAGGATAGTGCAGATACATGACTTATCGGGCAGGCTGATAGATGCGGAGGCATGCGGCGGCCTTCACCTGATGAACAGGGAAGGCATGATAGGGATAATACGCATAATAGGCTCGTACAGGATACACGACGGGATAGATAGGCTGGAATTCGTGGCCGGGCCAGCCGCGCTGGACTACATAAACAGCATGGATAGGACCCTTAAGAGCATTGCAGCTTCGGCTAACATTGATTTGGACAAGCTTGAAGCGGGGGTGGGCCAGAAGCTCGGCGAGCTCAGGGAATACGCGAAGGAGTACTCAAAGCTTTCCGATGAGCTCAGCGGGTATGTGGCCAAGGAGATAGCCGAAAGCGCTAAGGGATCGAGTCTTGCAAGGCGCCTGGATTACGACAGGAAAATGCTGAGGTCGATAGCATCAAAGGCGGTTCTGATAGACACCAAAGCGATTGTCATACTGTACAACAGCGCAGGAGAGGCGGTGTGCGCTGCAGGAGAGCATTCGGGCATGAGCGCAGTGCAGTTCATCACAGAGAACTCAAAGAAGCTCATTGGAAACAGCTTCAAGGGCGGGGGTTCAGAAAGGATTGCAGAAGGCAAGCTGGAAAAGTAGCAACATAAGGGCGCGGCCAAAAGGCCGCGCATAAGGTTGGGGTTTTCAAAAAAGACAGCATAACCTATTTCCTGTATTTGTAATACGTGGTTATCTCGCCGTATTTGGCATCTATCTTGTTGTGTATATAGCCAAACACGTCCTTCGGCTCCTTCCCGTCCCTGAACCTTGTCTTGACTAAGAAGCCGTAATCGCCATCTGCAACATACACTTCCTCAACATCGTCGAAGCTTATGAGCTTCTCGGCTACGGTATCTGGATCGGCATTATCCTTGGGGTTCACAAGGTAGAACTTGTAGAACCTCTTCCCGTCGCGCTTTATGCTGTACTGCTGCTCCTTCTTCGCTAAGAGCATTTTTGCCGCACTTTTGGAACCCGAATTACTGTTTCCCACCACCATGAAATCACTTTTTATTATACTTGAGAAGGTCCGACATAGTTATTGTCTTCTTCGTGCCGTTGAGCGCCTCTGGAGATTCGTCATATTCTATGTGCCATGAGTTCTCGCCGTCCTTTACAACCTTGACAGGCCTCTTGTCATCATCAAGCACATGTTCTTTATCCGCTCTATGGATTATTCCCATGGTTACCACTGCAGTTTGGTGTTGAAATCATAAAGAGGATGCGCACCGATGCGGTGCGCACCTAAGGTTTGGGGTTTGTAAGAAAACCAGCTTGAATCTGGGTGTGGGAAAGGAGAAGCGTAAAATGGGGTTGCCATAAAACAATAACCATATGGCACACATACTTCATTATTGGTTCTTTGAACCATTGCCTACCCACCCACTTAACAAAGAATATTATGAGGAAGCTTTTATATATAAGTTCAGATTATAGTTATTACAATATAGGCGTAATATCACAAAATATTAATAGAAAATATACTGAAACAAATAAATAATAATATAAAATTTAGATTTTCATCTTATATTATTAAAATAATATATAATAGATAGATTTAAATATGAATAATCCAATATTATAATTATGGCAGCAGAGCTCCCTACCTCTGTAGAGAAAACATTGAAGGAGCTTAAGAGAAAGTACAGGCACAGCATAGTGATTAACACCATAAACGGCAGATACTATGCCTACGAGGCCACGACCAAATCTATCGGAAGCACGGGCAACAAGTCATTCAACCTATACCTGGGCAGAATAAAGGAGAATGGGGAATTCGTAGAAGCCAACCATAGGAAGAGGGAAACGCGAGTAAGGACGCTCGACGAATCTATAAAGCTAAAAAGCTCGGAAGACCCAATGAGCAAGGTACTGCATCCTGACGAAAAAGACACGGCAATACTCGAGGAGCTGAGCAATGACGGAAGAAAGCCCTTAGCAGAGATAGCAAAGAAGATAGGCATGTCCATCACTTCTGTAAAGTACAGATTAGAGAGGCTTGAGAAGACTTACGGAATAAGGTATACAATAGATATAGGGCCTAGGCCTTTCGGATTCTTCAGGTTTATAGCCTTGGTGAAATTTATTGGCGACAAGCCCAGCATTGAGAGCATGAAAAAGGTATTGGAAGGAGTGCCAACAGTGCAGTTCGCCGCAACGCTCAAAGGCAGCTACGACCTGTTTATGTACCTATTTGCCGAGAATACGCAGGCGCTAGAAAACAAGCTTTACGAGATTAGATCCAATCCAGTATTCTCAAGAAGCAAGGCGAAATGGAGCATAAGCTACATAACATATTCGTATGGCTATGTGCCCATAAGGGAGGAATTCATCGAATCGCTAAAAGAACGCGTGTGGCACAGGACCAAGGAAACGCCCAGGAAGAAGCCCGGCATGATGACATACAGAGAATACACAATACTTAAGGAGCTCAACAGAAACGGAAGAGAGGATTTCGCCTCGCTTGACAGGAAATTTGGGCTAGATCCAGGAGCAGCGCAATACACGTACAGAACATTAATAGAGAAAGGCATAATGAAAAGGGTAACGATATGCATGGAAAGAGTACCATTGCACTACAATGCGCTTCTTGTATGCTCTCAGACAGATATACAAGGTTTCAATATTCATAGGAGGGAGTTTCTTACGTATGAAATAGAAGGGACAGAAACCCCAACAAACAGGTTTGCTTTAGTTGGAGACATAGGCTCTCCACACGGCATGCTATTTGTTGCCCCCATATATGATACTGGCATAGGCTCTCTTGAGAAAGAGATATCAAACATGCTTCATGGTGCTGAGATAGAGTCAAGCATCATATCGGAGATAATCCTAGGCAACTTGGGTCACAGAAAGATAGCTGCAGAGAACACTATACAATACAGCATAATAAAAGAATTAGACAAGGAAACCCAAAAGCAAAGCTAAATAAAACTTATTTATCTTAATTTACTCTCCTCCATTTCCTACCATATACTTCACCTGCTTCTGCATCTCTGGAAGGATTTAAATACCTTCCTTTTAGGATTTTGTATCCTTTTATACGCAGATTTGCGCATGTATATGCGTGTCTCAGCCCTCAAATATATAGAGGAAAGGCAGCCACATATTGGGCTCATGGGCGTCAATGCCTATGTGGCGCTACCTGCCCTTCGCGTTCTACATCAAGGCTAAACTTCCCTACAGTCCTCTTGCGGCTGCTTGCGAACGGTGTGAACTCCCGCCCGTTGCCGGAGTAGAACTTCGAGAAGAACTCTACGTATATCAGCCTTGCGCCTTGTATGCCGGGCTCGAACATCGCTATGACTATGTTGAAAAGCTGCCCGACTATGAGTATAAGCGTTCCCACCAGGCCCAATAGGATGGAGTGGTGCCACGCATGCAGGAATATGAAGTCTATCACTTCTGCCAGTATAACTGATGCTAGAAGTATGCCTACCAGCCTCGTATATGACAGTATGTGGCTTATCAGCGAGGGCAGCTCCATAAGCGACCCTATCTTCTCTATGAACGCTATGAGCGCTATGCCCGCAATCAGCAGAACGTATGAGAGCACTGCCATCGGGTTGGACGGGCCCAATACAGCCTTGTGCAGTATGTTGAGGCCGAATATGACGAAGCCCCATGCCGCCATCAGCCAGCCGACCTTGCCGAATGCTTCCTTCTTCTCGCCTATCGCCAGCTTGTTGAGTATTCCCAATACATAGCCGAACGAAACCATGAACACGCCTATCCATCCAGCTATCACCAACAGGGTTGGCAGGCCTAGCTCAACGTTGAAAAGCGCAGTATACGGGAGCTGGAAGCCGAAGTACTCGTTGAACACAATCCCCAACGCCATGGCTATTATAGAGCCAGGTATTATCGACTTGGCAAGTATCCTGAGGCCGTTGTCGCTCACTATCATGTGCACGAATGATGTCAGCTTTTTCGGCAGCCTGCTGTGCTGCTTTGGATGCTTAAGCCTGTTGAGCAGCCACAGCGAGCCAAGAAGCATAACCGCCCCGTATCCAAAGTCGCCCACCATGAAACCGAAGAATATCGGGAATGCAATTGCAAACATAACAGTTGGGTCTATCTCATCGCTCTTGGGCAGAGAATAGAACCTCACAAAGAACTCGAACAGCTTGAAAGTAACTGGGTTGGACATCTTTGTCGGTGGCAGCTCCTTTGTGTGCAGCGTCTCGACCAGCACCATGCCGTCGGTTATCCTCTCCAGGAGCGATCTGAGCTTCTTAAGCTTCTCTGACGGTACCCATCCTTCCATTACAACAGCGCTGCCGGTAGCACCCATCCTGGTGAGCACCTCTATCTTGCCCCGCTCTATGTCGAATCCCTCGCGTATCGCGCTGACCCTGTCGAAATACGCATCGGATATGGCGTTGAGCCTGCCCTCCAGCGCTGCCCTATCCTGCGAGAGCTTGCGCGCCTCCTTTGCAGTGCTTGCCAATATCTCCTTGGGCGTGCCGCTGAGCTCGGGCACCGAATCCACGTACAGCTTCTGCAGGTGCGATACCGCTCTGCTGAAGTCCTTCTCGCTTCCCCTCCTTACTGTGGCTATGGCTGAAGTGTTGTTCTTGTCATGCATTATGTAAACCTTGTCGTGCAGGGCTTTCAATTCGTTTTCTGCTTCCTGGAGGTCCTTTCCTGACATGACGAACGACCCCAAGCTCCTCCCGTTCAGTATTGCAAGGTCGTGGCCGAACCATTCCAGGCTAGAGCATATCCTCGCTATGCCATCAAGGCTCTTCCGCCTCGCGTCTATGTGCTCTATCGAGGTGCTAAGTTCGGATACCTTTTTGTCTATGTCTATCGAATCCGCTTCCTTCTCGAGATCCTCTATGCTGCTGAACGAAATCTTGCCCTTCGGCGGCTTAGGCACCAACTGCCTCTCGAGGGCCCTGAACCTTTGCGCGTAATCCGCAATGCTCTTGTAGGTCGAGTTTTCCGCGTTCCCCAGCATGCCCCTTGCCTTCTCATCCAAAGGGTCTATCTGCATTGCACCTGTGTCCTGCAGTGCCGCCAGCGCCTCAAGGTAGTGCTTCTTTGCAACAGTTATCCTTACCTTGCTCATCTTTTCCGGCTTGAACAATTCAAACACCAAATTCCTCGAGTACCTCCTCTTCGAATATCTCAAGCGCCTTGCCTGGGTCTATGTGCTTTATGCCTTTCGCCTTGTCTCTTGCGCCATCCACTATCATTGCCACCTCTTTGGATGCCTTCGCATTGGCTTCGGCAATTGCTTTCTCATAGAGCCTTTTCCCGTTCTCCTCCGCTTCGGTTATCTTTGACGAATAGTACGTGTTGGCTTCATCAATCTCATTCTTAGCAGCTTCCTCAGCCTCGCTAACCTTTCTTGCCGCATCCTCCTCTGCTTCCTTTATCCTCTTCAGCGTCTCTATTTCTCCTGCCATGCAAACACTACGTCAAAAATATAAGTATCAATGCCGCTGCGGCTATCGCGGCAGCCAGGTTTATGAGTACTATGGTTCTCCTTATCGCCTTGAACCGCCTCAGTGCAACATTCTCGTCAGCCTGCATTTCCTATCTTCCTCTTTATGAATTTCAGCGAAACCGTCTGATCCCTCTCCAGGTCCTCGAGCCTCTGCTTTATGTACGACGCTTTCGCGTCAAGATCGGGCATCACAACGTTCTCTATCGCGTTCGCCCTCCTGTTGAGCTTCTCTATCTCGTGCAGCAGCTTCCTGAGCGAGTTCTCCTTCTCCGCTATCTCTATCAGCAGCTTAAGCAGTGTCGAATAGTTCTTCCTCACGTCCTCTACCGAAGAAGGCACAGATATGAGCTCGTACGCATCGCTTCTCTTGATTGTGCTCTCCATGTCTAGGGATGGTATGCGCACACCCATCACGTTCCTCACGTCGACGCTGACTCTTTCCATCTTCTGTTCGACTGCAATCCTCTCGAGGTTCGCCCTGCCTGCCTGCGCTTCCGCTATCTTGGTGCTGTCCATCGCCCTCAGCACGTGCTCGTTGAGGTTGGCCCTGAGAAGGGTTATGGTGCGCGCCAGCTTGAAGAATTCCAGTATCAGGCTGCTCCTCTTCATCTTCAGGAGCGACAGCCCCTTGGCTGCTACTCTCCTCCTTGCCTTGGTCTTTATGAGCTCCAGCCTGGTTGTCTTTACATCATTCTTCATCCTTCTCTGCCTCTTTCCATCTGCCGTATTTCTTTATGTATTCGTCCTTGACCCTCTTCATCTCACTCACGTCGAGCGAAGACAGCAGGTCCCATCCCAACGACAGCGTGTCCTCTATCGACCTGTCCTCGTAGTACCCCTGCCTGACGAATTTGTCTTCGAACATGTTGGCGAAATTGAGATATTTCCTGTCGTTAGCGCTGAGCGCTTCCTCCCCGACGATCTCCGTAAGGCTCCTGAGATCCTTGCCGTTCGCATATGCCGAATAAAGCTGGTCGGCTACTCCCCTATGGTCCTCCCTGGTCCTTCCTTTGCCTATTCCCTGGTTCATCAGCCTGGATAGCGAGAGCAGCACGTCAACCGGCGGGTATATGTCCTTCCTGTACAGGTCCCTGCTCATGACTATCTGCCCTTCCGTTATGTATCCCGTAAGGTCAGGTATTGGGTGCGTTATGTCGTCCCCGGGCATTGTGAGTATGGGTATCTGCGTTATAGAGCCCTTCCTGCCGTTTATCTTCCCTGCTCTTTCATAGATTGTGCTGAAGTCCGTGTACATATAACCAGGATATCCCCTTCTTCCGGGTACCTCCTCTCTAGCTGCGGACACTTCGCGAAGCGCTTCGGCATAGTTGGTCATATCTGAGAGTATTACCAAGACGTGCATGTCCTGCTCGTACGCCAAGTATTCTGCGGTTGTGAGCGCCAGCCTTGGCAGTATTATCCTTTCCATGGAGGGGTCGGAAGAAAGGTTGAGAAACATGACCGCCCTCTCAAGTGCGCCAGTATCTTCGAACTCCTTCCTGAAGAAGTTTGCTTCTTCGCTGTTTATGCCTATGCCTCCGAATACCACTGAGAATTCCTCTGATGAATTGAGCAGCTTGGCCTGCCTGGCTATCTGAGCCGCTAGCCTGTTGTGTGGCAGCCCCGAACCTGAAAATATTGGCAGCTTCTGCCCTCTTACTAGCGTGTTCATTCCGTCTATGGTCGATATGCCTGTCTGTATAAACTCCGATGGTTCCTCCCTGGCGTAGGGATTTATCGTGCCTCCGTTAATGTCGAGCTTTTCCTCGCTGTATATCTGCTGCCCTCCGTCCCTGGGTCTTCCTACTCCATCAAATATCCTGCCGAGCATGTCCGTGCTCACTGCAAGCTGCGCCGTAGTCCCCAGGAACCTGACGCTTGTGCTGCTAAGATCCATGCCCCTTGTCTCGCCGAACGACTGCACTATGGCCATGCCGTCCCTGCTGTCGAGAACCTGCCCGGTCAGGCTGGTGCCGTCTGGCGTCCTTATCTCTACCAATTCGTTGTAAGCCGCATCCCTGACTCCCTCAACGAATAGAAGCACGTTCGTTATCTGCTTTATCGTCCTATAATTTATGTCTCCCATAAGCACACCTACTTATTCCCAGATTCTATCGATTCAAAGTCGCTGAGCGAACCTTCGAACTCCTTGAAGTAATTATCAATATCCGCCTCCTTGACGAACTTCATCCTCGCCATCTTCTCCTTAGCCGTTGTCTTCTGCATCTGCTCTACCAGCACGCCCCTATCTATTGCCTTAGCCTCTGCATCATGCATCATCTTTATCGATTTGAGCATTATGTACTGCTTCTTCGTCGATGTGTAGGTATCAACATCATCGAAAGCGCTCTGCTGGAGGTAGTCCTCCCGTATGCTCTTCGCTATGTCGAGCGTCTCCTTCTCTTTTTCGGGCAGCGCGTCATAGCCGACCAGCTGCACTACCTCATTTATCTCCGCCTCTTTTTGCAGTATGCCCATCATCTCTGTGCGAAGCTGCACCCATTCCTTGCCTGCATTCTCGCTGTACCACCCTCCAAGGTCGTCCATATATAGGGAATAGCTGTTAAGCCAGTTTATCGAAGGGAAGTGCCTCCTGTTAGCCAGGGATGCATCAAGTGCCCAGAACACCCTCGTGACGCGAAGCGTGTTCTGCGATACGGGTTCTGATATATCGCCTCCAGGAGGCGATACAGCGCCTATGGCGGTTATTGAGCCTATCTTCCCGTTGAGAACCTTGACCATGCCCGCCCTCTCATAGAACTCCGCGACTTTCCTGCCAAGATATGCCGGATATCCTTCCTCGCCCGGCATCTCCTCCAGCCTTCCGGATATCTCTCTCAATGCCTCAGCCCACCTGGAGGTGCTATCTGCCATCAGAGCGACGTTATACCCCATGTCCCTATAATACTCTGCTAAGGCTATGCCCGTATATATGCTGGCTTCTCTCGCAGCGACAGGCATGTTCGATGTGTTTGCTATAAGTATGGTCCTGTCCATAAGCGGCTTTCCCGTCTTCGGGTCCTTGAGCTCTGGAAAAGTAGTAAGTATCTCTGTCATCTCGTTTCCCCTCTCCCCGCATCCTACATAGACGACGATGTCGCTCTCGCTCCATTTCGCCAGCTGGTGCTGTATTACGGTCTTGCCGCTGCCGAACGGTCCCGGAACTGCTGCAGTGCCTCCCTGCGCCACAGGGAAGAAAGTGTCTATCACCCTCTGGCCCGTTATGAGCGGTATGTGCGGCGGGAGCTTCTCCACTACAGGCCTCGCTATCCTCACCGGCCAGTACTGCAGCATAGATACGTCAGATTTTGAGCCAGTGCTGCCTATTATCCCGCATATCTTGTCGGTCACTGTATAGTCGCCCTCCTTCAACTTGTCTATCTTGCCGTTCATGCCTACAGGCACCATGACCTTGTGCTTTATCAGCCCGGTCTCCTGGACCTCGCCTATTATATCTCCCTGCTTGACCTCAGAGCCATTCTTTGCGACAGGTACGAAATGCCATTTCTTCTTCGTGTCTACGGCCTCGACGTTCACTCCCCTCGCGATGAAGTCGCCGCTGCTCGCCTTTATCTTATCCAAGGGCCTCTGTATACCGTCATATATGGACCCCAGTATTCCGGGCGCCAGCATGACAGAGAGCTGCCTGTGCGTATTCTCAACCGTCTCGCCGGGCTTAAGGCCTGATGTATCCTCATAAACCTGTATTACTGCATCATCGCCGTTTATCTTTATTATCTCCCCTACCAGTTGCATCTTGCCTACCTTCACTACGTCGTACATCTTCGGCGATTCTAGGCCGTGTGCAATCACTACTGGTCCTGATATCCTATATATATTTCCTTTTTCTGCCACTTCAAGCACCTTTCAATCCTTTTATGTCCACGCCGAGCACCCTCTTTGCGAGCGCTTCGACGGATTCCTGCTCCCTATACTCTCCGGGCATAGGTATGAACACCACAAGGGGCTTCAGCGAGGTGTCCACTCTCTTAAGCATCGATTTGTCCATGCTGTTCCTTATGCTCTCCGAAGCCAGGACAAGCCCGTACTCTTTGTTCTCCATGAATCCGACTATTTTCTTCACAGCCTCCTGGCCCGTGCTGATGAAAACGTCGCCTATCCCTACTAGCCTGAAGCCGAGGACCAGTTCCCTTTCGCCTATCACAGCGATGTTGTCGAATTTCATGCATATCAACTAAACTAACATGAGCATTGCATTCTTCGCCCTGTCGGGGCTTATCCTGTAATATTTTGAGTACCACAGCGCTCTGAGCACGTCCCTCTCTATTTCGGACCTGAGCATGAATAATATTATTGATTCGAGCGACAGCGGTATCGAGCTGAAAGCCTTCACGTATTTGGAGTAGAGCGCCTTCTGCAGCGCCGTCTCGAAATAGGTTATGAGCGGATCCTTATTGTAGAGCTCGAACGCTTCGTCTATCTTGAATGGCATGTCCTGCCTAAGGGCATCGAGGTCCTTCTTTAACATCTCGGAAAGCTTCTGCTCTCCTATGCCCCCTCCAGCTACGAAATGCCCTTTTATCTCTTCGTAGTCCATGCCGAACGCTATCGCCTTTATCACACTCATCACATTCTTCAGGTCTATGCTGTCCATAACGAACTCGAGTATCTGCCCTTCGTCTCCATTGTAGAACCTGAATGAGCCGATGAGGTTCTTATAATAATACGCATCCAGCGCCAGTATCATGCTAGTCACGTCGTTGTCCCTCTTGCCTTCTTCAAGGTATTCAAGCAGCACAGTGCCGTATCTGTACCTTACCAGGTAATTGACGACGCTCTCTATATCCTTCATCTCTATCATGTTGATGAAGTCGTTCTTGTCCAGCGATCCGCTGAACGTGCCTACTGGGACGTTGCCCACTATCAGGAACGATTCCGTCTGGCTCACGCTGTATCCCAGCACCTTGGACGACAATATGACCTTTATGTTCTCTATGTCCCACCGCGCGGAATATGCAGCGGCGAAGTTGCGCGCAAGCGGCGGTATGGCAAAACTTGCCTTCCTTATGTTGCGCATCATGTGCGCGTTTATCACCGCTTCGGCCAGGTCAGGCAGCTGGTATGTGTTGGAGAGCTCGTCGACTTCTTGTCTGTAGTTCGTGGTGCTCAGCAGGTTGAGGAATTCGCCTATCTCCTTGTCTGCGAGCTGCCGCATGAACTGGTCGCTCAGGAAATCCCCTTTTAGCACCTGAAGCCTCCCATAAGATCCAACATATGTGGCGTCCATGCAAGATTACCTACTTTATCAATTCTGTATACCTTTTTACCAGCCTGCCCCGCACTCTTTCGAGCATCCTACCTATTGTATAGTCGACATATCTCTTCCCGTCCTTTGAGTACACTATCATGCCTCCTTTTATGCTCCCATCCACCTTCACTGCGCAGCCCGCAGGGGCCTTAAACCTATTCTCGTCCCCGCTTGCAACTGTTATGGTGCTACCGCTGCCGAGCATCTTGTAGGCATCCTTTGCTAGCTTTGAAAGAAGCTTTGCATAGCCTTCGCCCTTAATGAATTCATCAATGCTGCTCTCAAGGCCGGAATATGCCTTCGCTATCTCTGCGTCTATGCTTTCCTGGATTACGGCTTTCGCCTCTATGTTCGCCCTGGAGCGCTCTCTCGCCATTATCTGCTTCGCATCCCTGTCAGCCTTGAGTGCGTATTCGTCAGATACCTCCTTGGCCTTTGCATCAGCATTTTTCCTGATATCATCTGCCTCCTTTTTCGCCTTGCTGAGTATCGCAGTTGCTTTCTCCTCGGCTTCCGCTTCAGTGTTCTTGAGTATCTCCTCCAGGCCCATGGCAACACCCTGTGCCGTTACAGTATCTGCAGCAGCAATATCAGGCCGAGCACGAAACCGATTATCCACAGAGTT
>JAJZZN010000027.1 GCA_021797575.1 Microcaldota archaeon | reverse complement strand
TGGCTGAGGATATATTGAACTTTACCGCGCTTATCGAGTCCTGCGGGCTTACCCTCAACGTAGCCACTATGTCGCTTACATTGATTATACTCATGAGGTTTATCCTTCCGCTGCTATTTATAGGCATCCATTGCTGCGAACCAGAATTATTGACGAGTACAGCGAAGGACGAGTAGTTTATATACAATGCCTGTGTTCCTGCCGGCACGTGCGGTGGATCTGTTATGCTCACAGGTATATTAAGGAGAGAAGAGCTTTGGTTTATTCCACTAAATAGGTATATCAATACAGCAATTATTGCTATTGCCACTACTGGCAGTATAATGCGGTTCCTTATCCTTTCAAGCACGGTACCATTGCGGTAGGCTCCTCTATTCATATCGCGCATTGCATTATGCTCTTGTACATCTTTGACTATCTCATAGTGCTTCCACTTCCTCGCGTAGCCTTCCTGCCTCAGCCTTATGGCTCCGGAAGATTCCAGCTCGTCGAGGTGCTTGCTCACCGTGGAAGGGGCAAGATTCAGCATCTTGCTCAAGTCGCTGAGGTTGTCAATCCCCTGACTTATGAGCTCCACTATCCTGGCCTTTGTCAGCCCGTACTTCGTCATATACTCTATATTCGTAATAGAGATTATTTAAATACTCCTAAACATTTCGCTTTTCATTTCGCTTTATTCGTTGATACATGCAGAAAGGTGAAATGCAGATTTTTGCACAAAGTGCACCATATGGCATGTAAGATGTGCAGCAATTCCAAAACGCATAAGAATTTTAGCAACGCTATGCTATAGATAAGGGTGAAATAATGGAAGTGAAAATTGAAGATCTAAAGAAGATGATGAATCCCAGCAATACTGCGTTAGTAGTGTGGGATGTGCAGAATATGCTCGTTAATCGCATATTCAACAAGGATGAGTTCATAAATAACCTGAAAAAGGTAATAGAGTCTGCGCGCAAGGCAGGCATGCCTGTATTCTTCACAAAGATAACCCCGCTGCCAGACAAGTTCGAGTCGCAGGCGAGGAAGCTGGCCTACAAGGGAGGCTTCGGTGACATGAAGAAAGAGGACTTTGAACTCTACCTCGAGCCGGCCAAGGACGAGACTGTCTTCAACAAGCACACGGCTAGCATATTCGTAGGCACCCCGTTCGAACTCATGCTGAACAATGCCGGGATAAAGAACATACTGTTCACGGGCATAGCAACTGAGATTGGCGTGGAATCGAGTGCACGCGAAGCCTCAAACAAAGGATATCTGCCCATAATCATAAAGGACTGCGTGTCATCGTCGGACAAGGAGGCGCACGAAAGGTCGCTGAAGAATCTCGACAAGATGATGGTTCTGGCAGATTCCGCCACTATATCCGAGGCATTAAGGGAATAGGTAGCGGTAGGTAATGCGGCAGGCAAGGTCATCACCAAACGTATTGCTATACGAGGCGCTGATGCAATGAGCAAACTAGTATACAGGATAGATGCCCTGAACGGAGGCAAGGTAGCAGAAATTCCACCGGAAGGGATATCATATGACGAATCGCTCGCACGAAAGCTGCTCTCCCTAGGGGGCAGCAGCATCTACAATATTACGCACATGTCAGACCTTGACGGAATATCTAGTGCTGCGCTTCTCTTCAAGTTCTTTTCAATGCCATTGGACCACGTATTTTTTACAGACTATAATATCGCTACGATAGAAAACGTGGCCGAATCGCTGCGGCAGCCGAAACTCAGCGGTGCAACTATAGTAATAACGGACTTCAGCAGCAATGCAGCTAATCTTGAAATCATGAATAAGCTCGTAAGGGAGCAGAAAGACCTCGGCAATTCGGTAATATGGCTGGACCATCATCCATGGTCGAGCGATGCAATAGATAAGGTGTTCAGGCTTCTCGATTACGGCATAGCCGGAGAGAATGACCTGTATTGCGGCGCGGAAATAGTATACAGGGTACTGTGCGAAGGTCGGGACAGTAATAAAACGGGCAAGAAGATAGCCGATCGTGCGCACGACTCCGATTTCAACCTGCTGCCTCCGCCTCCTCCAGATGACACTTCGCCAAACATATCGCTTGCGATAAACTACTACGCCCACGTGGATAAGGGAAAGCTATACGAAGGCCTCAGGGGTTTCGTAAAGGATGTGTCTGAGGGCAATTATGATGGCGACGCCATAGCGAACGCCACAGCGCTATATAGGGAAACCGCCAATGCCGAATTCAAGAGGATGAAGGAGGGCATGGTCACGCTAAGCACTAATGGCATAAAGGTGATCATAGGGTTCGGCAGGCTTATGCATGCGACTTCAGCGTGCGGCATGCTGCACGACCAGACTGGGGCGGACCTAGTAATATATGTAAGGACTGATGAAAAGGCGGTAAGTTTGCGCAGCTGGGGCGATGTCGATTGCTCGAACATTGCATTCAAGATGCACGGCGGCGGCCATCCACATGCTGCAGCATTCAGGATTGATGGGTTCACCGGCCTTGATACCGATGCGGGAAGGCAGGAATTCATAAAAATTATATCTCCCCTAATAAGACTGAGTGTTGGCAATGATGATACTGAAGATAGGCGGCTCAGCGTTTAGTGACAAGCGCACTGGAAAGTCTTTCGTAAGCCTGGTGGCAAGGAATGTGGCCAAAGAGCTTCCAAAGGGCGAGAAAGTCCTGATAGTTCAGGGGGCAGGTTTCATAGGTCACAGCATAGCTTTGAAATACGGCCTGTCCAAGCTCAGCAATAACCAGAACCATTGGGCTTTGCTCAGGTACAGGGTAGAGCAGGTAAGCAACCAGATAGCCAAGGCGCTAATAGACAATGGCATAAGCCCGTTTGTCATGTCTGCGCAGCAGCTCTTCGAGATAAAAAGCGGGAGGGTGCTCGTGAAGAACCTTGGCATTGTCAAGGCATACATAGACAACGGATTCATACCCATAATACACAGCGACGCACCGCTTGATGACAGGCGTGGCATTTCAGTGCTATCTGGCGACAACATGGCTGCCATACTTGCCAACCGCTTGAATGCCAGCAAGCTGGTGTTCGGCACGGATACCGATGGCCTTATCGGCAGCTCAGGGGAGAGGATAAGGCGCATAAGCAAGACGAATCTCAACAAAGTGGGCATAATAAAGAGGGAAGGGACAATAGATGTGAGCGGGGGCATGGGGAGAAAGCTGGCGCAGGCCGCATCCACGAAGCGCGGTATTGCTGTTTATATAATAGACCTACGAAGACCGGGCGAGCTCAAGAAGGCTCTCAGCAGGAAGGGCGCTGGCACTCTCATATACTGACACTATATCGTCTTTTGACGATTCCTTTCTAATTGCTTAAATATATCCTCAATTAAACAATATACTGATAACTTATGGACAGCAATGGAGACTACTCAGACGAGATTGTTGGAATAATAGGCGTATTTGACGGCGAAGTGCCATATATAAAGAGGGTCCCCCAGGCAAAGCTATACCCTGGGAAGTGGTGCATACCTTCAGGCCACATGAAGGCCGGAGAGACACCCGC
>JAJZZN010000019.1 GCA_021797575.1 Microcaldota archaeon | reverse complement strand
TCGGTAATAATAGGCATAATACTGATAGTCGTGGTCATATTCATAGGTTTCAAGTTCCTCAAGGATGTTATCAAGACCATATTGGTGCTTATACTGCTTTTCATACTTGCATCAGTAGCATACAGCTTCTTCACTACTGGCACGCTCACGCTTTCCGGCGTTTCCGGTCTGATAAGTAGCATAGTGGGATTCTTCAAAGACATAGTAGGTGCGTCGCACACAGTAACAAGCGTGATAAACAGCACAGGCAAGGCGGTTGGCGCAGTGAGCAACGCCACAAAGGCCCTTAACACGACCTGACCCGGCTTCAGAACGCTTAAATAACTGCTCATTTATAAGATAAGCGGTGGTGCGCGGATGGCTCACCGTTTCGTACGGAGGAAGCTCTCCCCACACAGAGTGCATCAGGGCCTAATCGCCCATGGCTGGAGCAGAAACGATACCGGCAAGGCGTATAGCTGTGACATTACGAGCGCGCTGAACGGATGAAACGTGCCAGCTTGAGCACAGTGAGTGTGCAAGGCTTAAAGCCGCTTAGTCAAATGCCATCTAAAACAGAAGGGAGGCTACGGCGCACCACTATCTATGGCATTACTCAGACTCGTGCTTTACTGTTTTTATCACTCCTGGCCTGGGAGAGAATATATCGCCGCTCCTCTCGAGCTCGTTGACGTACCTGTTGGCAACATCCGCATTTATGCCTTCCTTATCAGCTTCTTCTACTATCCTCTGTATCTTGGCGCTGCCCTCGGACTCTTCGAGCTTCTTTATTATGGCGAGCATGGCGTTGAGCTTATCGACTTTTTCCCTAGGCATTCCTGTCAGTATCGTGTCTATGTCGCGCCTGCCTCCGCTATCCACCGCTAAGGTCTTTAGCATGTATTCGGAAAGCGTTATGGCCCTGTCCGCATCGCCTACCTCTACTATCTCAGAAAGCCTTGTCTTTGCACTCGCCTCTGCCATCCTCACAAGGCCTTCTATCTGTCTCGGTGTTATCGGTACGGCACCTTGCTTTGCGCCGCTTTTTCTAAGCTCAACATAGTAGCTCTCTATCCTGTCTATGGCTTCAGAACTTAGCCGCGGGAACACATTCCTCTTTGAATAAGCTATATATTCGCGAAGCAGTTCGGCATCTATTGGCGGTTCCTCCACCTGGTCATAGCCCTCTATGTCGGCTATCTTGGCTCCTGCGGCTTCATGCTGGGTAAGTATGTGTTTGGCTATGTCACGGTCGAGTGCCTCATCGAGTATATCCTTTATCGGGAATATGAGGTCGAACCTGGAAAGAAGCGTTGGAGGAATGTCAAATTGCTCGGCAGGATAGATACTCTGGTCAAACCTTCCATATTTTGGATTTGCTGCTGCAAGCACCGCTGCCTTGGCGCTGAAGGTAGCTATTATTCCAGCCTTAGCGACGCTCACCGTTTGCGATTCTAGGGCTTCGTGGAGCGCGGCCCTGTCCTCGTCGCCTATCTTATCGAATTCGTCTATGCATACAATTCCGCCGCTTCCGAGAACCAGCGCTCCGGCTTTTAGCGTCCAGCCCCCTTCGGAGAAATCGTCCCTCTCAGCAACTGCTGTCATTCCCCCTCCTGTAACGGATTTGCCGCTGACGTATATGCCTTTCGGCACTAATCTTGTCACAGACTGCAATATCCTTGTCTTTGCGCTTCCCGGATCCCCTATGAGCAGTATGTGCATATCGCTTCTTATTATTCCTCCATCCACGAGCGTCTTCCCTGGCGTGCCGCCGAAGAGCTGCAACGCCACCGCCTGTTTTATCTCCTTGTAGCCGTATATGGAGGGCGCAATGGACGCGCTTATCTTGTCAAATATCGATGGATCCTTCGAGAGCTCCTTTATCTTCCTCTCGTCCTCCTCCGTTATGTTCAGCTCGGCGAACTCTTTCTGCTTCGGCACTATCGATATCGTGTCGAGGAACATAGTATAGACATTCTTCTCGGTCTTGCCTCTCGCGTTGCGCCTGGGCCTTATCCTTAGTATGCCTGTAAGTTCTATCCTGTCTCCAGGGATAACTGTATTGACTAGGTCATCCTCTATCCATACCTCTAGCTGCCATGTTGGTGTATTGCCCCTAAGCTTTTCTAGCGGATCCTGCACAGCTATCTTCTGCAGGTTTATGAATCTAGATTCTTCTGCTATCTGCTTCAGCGCCTTCCTCTTGCACTGAGGGCATACCTCCGGCACTTCATCCTTCTCGACATCAACCCTGAATGAGGCACCGCAGTAGGAGCACTTGAACGCGCCTATCTTTACCTTGGGGTTAATCTCTGAGCGCTTGACTATGAGGCTGTCAAGCATTATCATCTTGCTTATATATTTTGAGCCGACGTCCTGCACGAGAGGAACATTGACTGTCTGACCGAATATCCTTACGTGCGTTTCGTGTGCATCCGTAGCTACTCCTGCCATCATTCCCTTGAGTGAATCATTTGCCCCTGCCATTACTATGTCGGGGCTCTCTATTAGTTCATTGGCGAGCTCCGGGTCGAACTTCTCCAGATCCTTGAAGTCAACCTTGATGCTTACCTTCTCCGGATATGAGATCATCAGCGACTCTATCGCTTCCTTGTAATGCCGCTCAAAGAACTCATCGAATTTGAGCTTTATCCCCTCAGTTATAGCATCAGCCATGTTGACCCCAAAGAAAGCAAAAGTACGATATGGTATAGGCAGGTCAGATATTAATAGTTTGCCTACAGCTCCTTGTTGTGGAATATACACACGCAGCGCTGCCGAGCAGGGATTCAGAATAAGCCGAACTTTTTCTTTTTCTTGTCTAGCTCCTCGAACCTTGCGGCCAGCTCCCTCTGCTCCTTAGTCAGGCTCTTGGGCATGTCTATCTTTATTGTGACTATCTCGTCGCCCTTTCCGCTGGACCTGAAGAGCGGCATGCCGTAGCCCTTAAGCACCACTCTCGCATCTGGCTGCGTGCCCTCTTCGATATCGATCTCCTTGTTTCCCTCAAGAGTCGGCACGCTTATCCTTCCTCCAGTCATTGCAGTGTAGAAGGGCACATGCACGCTGGTGTATATGTTCTCATCGCTGCGCTCGAAATCCGGGCTCTTCTGCACATGCACCTCAACGTATAGGTCCCCGCTCCTGTCCTTGCCGTAATCGCCCATTCCCCTGACCCTGAGCCGCATCCCGTCTTCTACGCCCTTAGGTATAGATACGTCTATTGTCTGTTCTACTACCTTCTTCCCCGAGCCCCCGCAGGAATGGCATGCCTTTTCGAACACCTTACCAGATCCGCCGCACTTCGGGCACGCTGATATGGTCTGCATAATGCCGAACGGTGTCCTTCTTGTTATCCTCACCTGGCCTGTGCCGTTGCATTTATCGCATTTAACTACCCTGCTCCCTGGCTCGGCGCCCGACCCTCCGCATGTCTCGCATATTGCAACATGCCTGACCCTGAGCTTCTTCTCAGTTCCTGTGTATGCCTCCTTGAGCGTGATGTTTACCCTTGCAAGTATATCGTTGCCCATGTCTGCATTCCTTGCGCTGTGCGAGAACCCGAACATATCCTCGAATATGCTGCTGCCGAAATCGTCGCTGCCGAAGTTGAAGCCGAAATCCCTGAACACCTTCTCGAAGTCAAAGCCCCTGAAGATGTCCTCCTGCGTGAACTTCTGGTTGAATGCGTCGGGTCCATATGCATCATACTGCTTCCTCTTCTCGGGGTCGCTGAGCACTGCGTACGCTTCGTTTATCTCCTTGAACTTTTCCTCTGCTTCCTTGCTCTTGTTGACGTCCGGATGGTACTTTAGCGCTAACTTCCTGTACGCCTGCTTTATGTCGTCCAGGCTGGCGCCCTTGTCCAGCCCAAGGACCTTATAGAAATCCTCAGCCATTCATATCATTTCTGTCTAGCTTCTATTTATTTCCCTCAACTTTGAAGTCTGCATCAGCCGCGCCGCTGCCTTCGTCGCTTCCGCCCTGCCCTGTGTCAGGCCCAGGGCCCTGGCTACCTCCCTGGCCCTGCGCTCCCTTGTACATGCTGGACCCTATCTCCTGCAACGCCTTCCCGAGCTCCTCGCTCTTGCTCTTCATGCCCTCATAGTCCTCGGCCTTCACTGCTTTTTCAAGGTCCTCCTTTATGCCGTTTATCCTGTCATATACATCTTTCGGTATCTTATCCTTGTATTCCTGGAGTGTGCTCTCAGTAGTGTATATGAGCGATTCTGCACCGTTCTTCGTCTCTATGTTCTCCTTTATCTTCTTGTCCTCCTCTTCATATTTCTTCCATTCGTCCATCTTCTTGTCTATGTCCTCCTTGCTCATCTTGTGAGGCGCTATTATATCCATGCTCTGCGATTTGTTTGTCGCCATGTCTTTCGCGGTTACATGCAGTATGCCGTTGGAATCTATGTCGAACGTAACCTCTATCTGCGGCACACCCCTTGGTGATGGAGGTATGCCTGTGAGCTGGAACCTCCCAAGGTCTATATTGTCCTTGGCCAGCGCCCTCTCCCCCTGCACAACGTGTATATCTACTTGTGTCTGGTTATTCTCAGCTGTAGTGAATATCTGAGATTTCTTTACCGGTATGGTTGTATTCCTTTCTATCAGATGCGTCGCTACACCTCCAAGGGTCTCAATGCTCAGCGTCAACGGAGTGACGTCCAGCAGGACTATGTCCTTGACTTCGCCTGTCAGTACCCCCGCCTGTATTGCGGCTCCAAGCGCCACGGCTTCCATTGGATCTACGCCCCTCTCTACCTTCCTGCCTAGGAGCTGTTCTATGTACCTCTGAACTATAGGCATTCTAGTCGGACCGCCAACCAGTATTATCTTGTCTATGTTGTTTGGTTCGAGCTTTGCATCCTTAAGTGCCTGCATAACCGGCTTTGTAGAGCGTTCAACCAGCGGAAGAACTATGCTCTCCAGCTTTGCCCTGCTCAGCGAATACGTGAAATGCACAGGGTTCTTGTTAGCGTCCTGCGTCAGGAACGGAAGGTTTATCTCGCTCGTCAGGACTGTAGAGAGCTCTATCTTCGCCTTCTCAGCCGCTTCCCTCAGCCTCTGCATGGCCTGTATGTCTTTTGATATGTCGACTGAATTCTGCCTCTTTATCTCGCCCAACAGGAACTCCACTATTGCATTGTCCATGTCTGTGCCGCCGAGCTGGGTATCGCCGCTGGTCGATTTTACCTCGAATACGCCTCCTCCGAACTCCATTATGGTGACATCGAGCGTGCCTCCTCCGAGGTCGTATACGAGTATCTTCATCTCTTTGTCAGCCTTGTCCAGGCCATATGCAAGGCAAGCGGCTGTCGGCTCGTTGACCAGCCTTACGACTTCAAGGCCGGCTATCTCTCCAGCATCCTTCGTGGCCTGCCTCTGGTTGTCGTTGAAGTATGCAGGCACTGTTATAACCGCTTTGCTAACTTTCTCGCCAAGGAACGCTTCTGCATCGTTCTTTATCTTCTGCAGCAGCATAGCCGAAAGCTCCTGCGGTTTGTACTCCTTCCCGTATATCCTATATATATAATCGGTGCCCATCTTCCTCTTGAACGCAGTAACTGTGCCCTCCGCATTCGCTACTGCCTGCCTCCTTGCCGGCTCGCCCACGAGCCTCTGCCCGTCTTTCGTGAAAGCCACATAGCTGGGGAATGCCTTCCCGTACATAGTCGCACCCTCTCCGCTGGGTATGATTGTGGGCCTTCCTCCTTCGAGTACGGCGGCTGCGCTGTTGCTCGTTCCTAAATCTATTCCAATAATTTTCATTTCTATACACCTCTCAAACAAAAATTGCGTAAATACGTTTTAGATTGACAATCTTATTAATCATTTTTCTTTTTTCCTTTCCTCCCTGTCTGCGTTGCTTCCTTCTGTTCCGCTTTTGGGCTCGGCATTGCCTTCCCTCTCCCTTGCCACTATAACCGAAGCCGGCCTCAGGAGCTTGTCGTCGAGCATATATCCCTTCTTCACTACCTCCAGTATTGTGCCCGGCTTCGAGTCGTCCTCGCGCGTGAGCACTATCTCGTGCTTGTATGGATCGAATGCGCTATCCGCATCAACCTCCTTCAACCCGAAAGACCTGAGCACCTCGATGAAATTGGAGTAGAGCATTGCTATGCCTTTTGAGATGTTATCATCCTTGACCTTTCCAAGCGCCATTATTGTGAGCTCAAATTCGTCAAGCACGTTCAGCAGCGGCTTCATCAGTTCCGCGACTCCCATGCGTTTAGCTGTGCTGACTTCATTGGCTGTCCTCTTCTTGTAGTTATCGAATTCTGCAGCAAGCCTGAGAAGCCTCTCCTTCAATTCGCTGTTTTCTTCTGCTATAGCTCTGCCTTCACCATCTGCAGCCTTTCCGCTGCCTTCTGCCTTCTTTTCTTCCTTACCTGTTTCAATGCCATTTTCTTCCTTGCCTTGAGCCATGCAATCACTATTCTATCTTTATCTCCCTACCTCCCTCGAGCTTCTTGCTGTAGCCCCTGTAGTGCATTTCAAACAGCCTGTCGAACTCCCTGGCTATGTCTATCATACGCTGGAACTCCCGGTCTATGTCATACTCGACTTCCTCGAGAGACGTCGACAGGCCCTGCGCCCTCATATAGTACTTTCTGCCTCTCTTTACCACCAGGCCGCTCTCTATGAGCCTGTTGAGGTGGTATATTACTGTGCTCCTAGGTACATCTTTGCCGAGCTTTATCTCAGAGCTAGATATGCCTTCATTCCTTGCAGCAGCTACCAAGAACCTCTTGAGTATGTCTGACTCTATGCTGTCCGGTTCGCCAGATCCTGAAAGCCCGAACACCTCGCAGAACCACGATATGATCGCGTCTGGGCTCTTGGCTTCAACCGGCTTGTCCACCGACTTTATGACAATTTTTTTCATACGATTATATTTATGCAGCGATATGTTTAAATATTTTTCCTTTTATATAATAAAAAATTGTATATATCAAATAAAATTTGACAAGGTGATAAGATGGCGGACGAAGAAAAGAAGAGGTACAAGCCTGTCCCTTTCAGCAAGGGCTTCTTCGATGATTGGTTTTCCAATCCCTTTGCTCTTATGGGGAGGTCTAGCAGGGCAATGCAGGAATTCTTCAATGAGGGATTTGCAGTTCCAAGCATAGACATAAAGGATACGGACAACTCGTTCATAGTCAAAGCAGACATGCCGGGCATGGACAAGAAGGATATAAAGATAAAGGCTACCAAGGACGAGATCGTGATACGAGCGGACAAGTCTTCAGAGAGCGAGGAGCACGGCAAGGACTATTACATGAAAGAAAGAGCTTCATCGGGCTACTACAGGGCCATACAGCTTCCCGGAGAAGTAATGCCCAACAGCGCAAAGGCAACCTACGAGAATGGAACATTGAAGATAGAGCTGAAGAAGGTCAAGGAGCTGCAGGGAAGCGACGTGAAGGTAGAGTGAAAGCACACTTTTTCTTTTTCTTCTTTTTTGACGGTTTGCACTCTGCTTATATATACAAAGAATGTGGACTCCGCGGGATTTTCATGGCGCATGGCTGTCCATCCGCCCTTTTGAACCCGCAACCTCCTGCATGCCATGCAGGCGCGCTACCGTTGCGCCAGGAGCCCACAATCAGCATCAAGCCGGCGAGACAAATATTATGTTGCCTCCCCTTAGAAGTATCGTGCCAAGCTTCACCTTGAGCTCTCCGTTGTCGAGCTCTTCCGCATCCTCAAGCACAATGTTCATGTGCGCGTCGAACGAGGTTATCCTGCCACGTATGTTGAAGTTGTTCTTCAGCCTGACGAATACCTTCTGGCCCAAAACCTTGTTCAGCAAATCAAACGGTCTTTCCTGCTGCATATACACACCTTGCAAAAATCATCAATAAACATCACGAATCAAAAGAGCTGACGAGCTCAAACTATATATAGCTATTGCTACTTGCCCTTTATCTCCTTGAGGTCGCTCTTCTTTATGGAGAGCTTCACTATCCCCGTGCCGACCTTCACCTGCTTGCCTATGAGTATATTCTCAGCAACTCCAGTGAGCGGGTCGCTCTCGCCGAACACGCACGCATTTGTGAAATGCTTTATTGTCTCCTCGTATGCGGCCCTGGCAAACACAGAGTTCTTGCTTCCTGCAATACCATGCCTGCCTACGCTCTTGATCGTTCCGTAGAACGTCATAGCATCGGCTACGAGCATCAGGTGCCTGTAGCTAACATCCACTCCGTTGACCTTCATCGTATCCTTGAGCTCGTTTGCTATAAGGTTCCTTGCCGCCTCTATGCCGAACACGCGCATGACCTCGAAAGGATCGTTGCTGTATACCCTGTTCTTGTCAACCCCGTCGATTTCGAGAACACCGCTTATGTTGTTGCCCATAGCTACAAGGTAATAAGCGCCATCGTCAGTAGTCTCTATTCCTATGTTGCTCACGCCTTTCACCCCAGCTATGTTCATGTTCCTGACCTTCACGAACATTACGCGTATGCCGTGTATGCTCCTGTCTGCGCTCTTCGTCTTCTTTATCTTCACTGTTATGACATGGTCTGCAGAGCTGACCTCTATGCCTTCTATCTTCTCGAGCTTGCTCACTATGCCCCTGTCTGTAAGGTCGTACATTGCGAGCTTCTCCTTGTTCAGTGTCAGCTGCATGCTTGCATTGTTAAAATTCTCGTCGAAATCCGATATTACCTCCTTTACCTTGACCTCCTCTATCTTCTTCTTCAGCGCCTTGACCTTGGCAAGGTCCTTCATTATGGCCTTCTCGGGCCATATCTCTATCGTAGCTACTTTCGGCACCTTCCTGGCGTCTACGAGCTCTATGAGCCTGGGCAGGCCCTTTGTTCTTATGGCTGAAACCACTCCCGCCTGGTGGAAGTTCTCCAATACCATCTGCGTGCTCGGCTCGCCTATCGACTGCGCAGCGACCGTCCCTACCGCCTCTCCTGGCGCCACTTTCACGCTGTTGTTCTTTGCAATTGCCATAACATCACTTCATGCTTATATTACTGCATCTTCTCCATCATCGGGTCGATGCCATCGCCTCCGTACAGGGTCTCTATTAGCGCGCCTCCTGCATCCCTTACAGAGAGGTCGTTGCCAACGTAGAAGTCCTGCATTGCATTCACAAGCCTCCTCATCAGGTACCCGCTCACTGCAGTGACCAGAGGCTTACCCATGGCAGAGTCCCTGGCTCCCATGGCGTGCATGTAATAGTCTATGAATCCCAAGCCCTCTATATAGTTTGATTTGACGAAGCCCTTGTTCATCGGGTTGCTGTCCTTACGTGTGAAATATGGGAGTATCCTGCCGTTGTATCCCCTCGAAGGCCTGCCTCCCCTGACGGATTGCTGACCCAGGAACATTCCTATCTGCACGAAATTCAGTATGTTGCCCCTCGCATCAGCTGATATCATCAGCATCGCCTTGTTATCTATCGTGAGGCTGTCGAGTATGACCTTCATAGCTATGCTCCTCGCTATGTTGAGCGTGGCGAACACCTCGAGCTCGTACGTCTGCTTCTTGGTATATCCTGGCAGAGGCTCAAGCGTGCCATCCTTGTACTTCCTCAGCAGCTCGCTTGCCTCGCTGAGCGTGTTGCTGATTATCTTCTGGCGCTCGCCCTCTAGGGAGCTGATATAGTAGTCGCGCATGCTTATAGACATGCCGAACGTGTATACTGCCCTTCCTGCGAGCTTCGATACGTCGTTGAGGAACCTCTTCGCTTCTTCTGGGCCGTATTTGTCGTATATATGGAGAAGAAGCATGCCGCGCTTGCCTATGAGCTTAGAGCTTATGTAGCCCTTCACAAGCCTTCCGTTCTTTATCACCGCCATGTTGTTCGGGTTCTTCTTGTCCGTATATTCAAAGTTGAGGTCGTCTCTGAGAATCGCCGAGAATATGTCCTTGCCGGAATACATTCCGTCCTTGGATGGCTTCGGGAGCTCGTACACGCCTACGCTTGCAAGCAGTCTGGCTGCCTCGTCTTTTTGGTAGTACGCTCCATCCTTAGTCAGCTCGTAGGCGCCTATGAGCATGTCTTCGAGGGCGACAACCACGGGCAGGCCGTTCCTCGGCGAGACTATTGATGTGCTTATATTCATAAGCAATCTGGCTTCGGCCTGTGCTTCTAATGTCTGCGGCACGTGCATGTTCATCTCGTCTCCATCAAAGTCTGCATTGTAAGGCGTCACAGAAGCTAGGTGCACCCTGAATGTGTTTCCGGGAAGCACGCGGACGATGTGAGCATTTATCGATATTCTGTGAAGCGTCGGCTGCCTGTTGAACAGGACCACGTCACCATCTATGAGCTGCCTGTCCAGTATGTCTCCGGGCTGCAGGGCTGCGAGTAGCTCCTCCCTGTTCATGTCGGCTACCCTCTTCCTGGTTCCGTCCTTGGATATGTGGTTCAGCACAGTTGGATAGGAGGTGTTTGAAAGCAGCTTCTTCGCATACTCTATGTTCCACTTCGTAACGTAGAAAGGCACTGTGAGCACCTCGGCCATCTTCTGCGGCACTCCGAGCTCGTCCATGCTGATGTAGTTGTCCGGCGTTATCACCGTCCTGGCTGAGAAGTTCACCCTCTTGCCGCTCAGGTTGTACCTCAGCCTGCCCTCCTTGCCCTTCAGCCTCTGCGCAAGAGTCTTCAACGGCCTTGTGCTCCTATGCCTTGCTACAGGCACTCCTGGAGTTTCATTGTTGAAATAGGTTGTAACCTGATATTGCAGCAGCTCCCACAGGTCGTCTATTATGATCTGCGGCGCCCCGGCATCTATGTCCTGCTCGAGCCTCTGGTTCGTCCTTATTATGTCCACGAGCTTGTGCGTCAGGTCGTCCTCGCTCCTCTCTCCAGATTCGAGCGTTATGGAAGGCCTCACGTTCACCGGAGGCACCAGCAGGTACGATATCACGAACCATTCAGGCCTGGTCACAGTTCCGTCTATGCCTAGAAGCGCCAGGTCCTCATTGCTTATCTTTGCGAGCCAGTCATGTATCTCGTCGCTCTTGAGCCTGTTGCCGTTCATGTAGAAGAACGTAGGCCTGTCGAGCTTGAGCTTTCCCTGTACCGCGCCGCAGTACGGGCATTTCTTCACTGTCTTGAGCTTCTTTATTATCGAAAGGTTCTTGTCCTCGCTCTCCACGGATGTCTGCAGGCCGAGCTCCTTGTCGTTGTCGTCCGCCCTGACGAAGCCCTCTATTGTTGGCCTGAGGTCGCCTATCTGCTTCTCGTTGAGGAGTATGCGGTGGCAGTCCTTGCACGTCGACTGCAGCAGCAGGTATATCGTCTTGGCGAATTCAGGGTGTATTACTGGCCTCACGAGCTCTATGTGGCCGAAGTGCCCTGGGCACACCTTCGCCCTGCCGCCGCACGTCTTGCATTTCAGCCCTGGGTCTATTACGCCGAGGCGCTGGTCTATCAGGCCTCCGTCTATCGGGTAGCCGTCGTCATTGTACGTATCAGGGACTATTATCTTGGCTACGCTCATGCGTTTTACCATATCTGGTGATACGGCCGTGAACCTTATATGATCTATCAGCTCGGCTTGCATTCAATTCACCATAAATCATTCGCTCTTCATCCTTATCCTTGGCAGTATGTGCAGCGACTTTATCTCGTCGAGGAGCAGCTTGAAGGCGTAGCTTATCTCGACCTGCTTGAGATCAGTGCTCCCGCACGTCAGGCATATCGGCCTGTTCTTCACGTAGTCCATATAACCTACGTCGCCACAGTTCTGGCATACCCAGATCTCTGACTTGTCGCTCTGGTACAGCATGCGCTCCTTGAGCAGCAGGCTGGCACCGTGCCCGACCAGGGCGTCGCGTTCCATCTCTCCGAACCTGAGCCCTCCGCTCCTCGGCTTTCCTTCTGTGGGCTGGTGCGTCAGTATCTGCACAGGGCCTCTTCCCCTGACCTGCAGCTTTGCGCTCACCATCTGCATCAGCTTCTTGTAGTATACAACTCCTGTAAATATCTTTGCCTCGAACCTCCTGCCAGTGGTTCCGTCATACAGCCATTCGTCGCCAAACCTGTCGAACCCGTTACTTTCGAGTATATCGCCATACCTCTTCAGCAGCTCAGAGCCCTTGGTTGCAAACGGCGTGCCGTCGCTTGTCTTGCCTTCCATCGATGCGGCTTTGCCGACAAGCATCTCCATCATGTGCCCTACTGTGGTCCTGCCTCCTACGCTGTGCGGGTTTAGCAGAAGGTCAGGAACGACACCCGATTCGCTGAACGGCATGTCCTCCTGGTTGACTATGAGCCCTACCACTCCTTTCTGCGCCTGCCTGCTTGCGAATTTGTCCCCCAATTCAGGTATCTTCTCGCTCCTTATCCTGACCTTGACTATTTTCGTAGCGCCCGTGCTCTCGCTCAGCGCTACGCTGTCTATAACTCCCTGTTCGCCCGTCCTGAGCTTTACCGAATTGTCCCTTGTCTTCTCCTCAGAAAGACCGAAGCTTGTCTGCTCCTCTAGGAACCTTGGAGGTGATATCTTGCCTATGAGCACATCGCCCTCCTTGACCTGCTGCTCCGGCTCTATTATGCCGTCCTCGCTGAGCTTTGCATAGGCATGCTCTCCCAAATAACCCTCGGCTGTTGCCGGCGGTATCTTGAAATGGTCCTGCTGGCCTCCGGGATATCTCCTCTCCTCATCGCTGTACGACCTGTAGAACATGCTCCTTCCGAGCCCCCTGTCTATTGCTCCTTTGTTAAGTATCACCGCGTCCTGCATGTTGTAGCCATAATATGTGCTGAGAGCAACGACGAAGTTCTGGCCGCTCGCGTGCCTGCCGAGCTTGAGCGTCCTGTACGTCACGCTGTTCACTATCGGCTGCTGCGGGTAGTAGAGTATGTACGCCCTGGCGTCGAACCTGTTCTTGAAGTTCAGCGCATATACGCCCTGGCTCTGCTTTATGAAGTTTGATATCAGCCCGTGCTTTCCTATTGTATCATACTCTGGGTATACTCCAGAGTTTATTATGACGCTTAGATTTGATGCCGGGTCTATCTCAAGGTGCGTAGTCTTCTGCGTTATCTCGCTCTCTGTCAGCGCGCACAGTATGTTCTCCTCTTCTTCCGCATCAAGGTACTCTATGACTCCCCTCCTTATGAGGTAGTTGAAATCTATCTCCTTGTTCCTGAGCTTCTCCTTGAGCTCTTCGGTAAGCCTGCTTGCGCCGTTCTCAACTATGATGTACGGCTTCCTCGGCCTGCCTCTATCGGTAAGTACATGCACCTCGTTCAGCTTCTTGTTGTAGGCAACGTTCACCTCTCCTGATATGAGCCCCATGCGCCTGTTCTTCCTTATCTCCTGGGCAAACGCTCTCCCATCCTCTACGTTGCCCATCGGCTTGCCGTTCAGATACACATAACATTTTTCTTCTGCCATCATAATCGCCTCTATTGCCTCTTTGCAGACGCTTTGCTCCTCTCCTTCAGCATGTCTTCGAGCTTGCCTCTGACCATCTGTTCATCTGCCCCTACGGTCACTTTAGCCATTATGGCCAGATACCTTGTCAACCCTACTTCAGGTCCTTCAGGGGTTTCAGAAGGGCATATCTTGCCTATATGGCTGCCATGCACGTCCCTAGCCTTGAGGTGGGAGTGCTTCTTCGCCAGAGGCGATTTTACCCTCCTCAAATGTGACAGAGCGCTGAACAGATTCGTCCTGTCTAGCACCTGCGACACTCCTGTCTGCCCTGCGGGCCATGATCCTGTACCCATGGAATAAAGTATCTTCTCTGTGAGCGTATCTGGGTTTATATTCGTCCTGACATTGAGCTTCCTGCCTCTTGCAGTGGTCCTCTCGACATGGTACTTTACGTCCCTTACGAAGAACTTGAACGCATTGTTGAACAGCACCTCCATCAGGTCTCCCGCAAGGCTTATGCGCTTGTTCGCATAGCTATCCTTGTCGTCGGACTTCACATAATTGTATGCGACGAGGGATGCCCGCTCGGCCATCCTTATCAGGTAATACGCTTTCTCTATCCTGTTCTTCGGGTCGGTGCCTATGTGCGGCAGTATGTAGGTATCGAGCTGTATCTCTGCCTTCTTGTCCTGGTACGCTTTGGCCTGGTTGGGCGCCGACAGTTTGCCGAGCTCAGTTACTGCCTCTGACACACCCATGTCCTTGGCCTTGCTTATGCTCACGTTTAGCATGAGGTCATTCTTCACATCCTTGTTGTAGCTCGCCTCCTGTATCTTCTCCATCGTTAGGCCTAATGCGCGCAGTACAAGCACCAAGTCTATGCCTTTGGACAAGGTAGGGAACATAAGCGAATAAACTCCATATTCATCCCTGGTGACGCTGCACCTCCCCCTGAAATTCAGCTGCGTAGTGGAGAAGACCTTGCATACTGTCTCGCCCTTGCTCTCCTTGGTGCATATCATCTTGTTCGGGGCAAGGTCCTCTATGCCGACAAGCACTCTCTCGGTGCCTTTTATTATGAAATAGCCCCCGGGGTCGTCCGGATCCTCGCCCTCGCTGAGCAGCTGCTCGTACGTCATGTTCTTTGTATAGCACAGGTCGCTTTTGAGCATGACGGGAAGGTCACCAACATAGGCCTCGCCCATGTTTATCGTCTTCTCTATGCCGCTTATTATGGGAGTGTATGTTATGTACATCGGCGCGGCATAAGTCATGTTGCGCACGAGCGCCTCATGCGGCATAAGATCCTTTGTAGAGCTGTCAGATTCTATTATCTTCGGCTGCTCCAGCCTTATGCTGTTGAACTTTATTGCGAAGTTTGACACGTCCGGCTCAACAATGCTCTGGCTCTTTATTATGTTGTGTATGCCTATATGTATGAACCTGTTGTAGCTGTCTATCTGCTGCTGCACCATAGAAACAGAGGACAGATAAGACTCCAAAACCTCGTGGGTATTAGCCATTATATCACACCTTCAAAACAAAAGCGAAGCGAGAGCATCAGCCCTTCACCACGTACCTGTAGGCAACATACTTCTTGCCGTCGTCATCCCTGTGTATCGCTATGAGCTGGCCTGCTGTTGCCTTCAGCTTGACGGCCTGCGGGTCTGATTCAAGAATCTTCGGGAATTTCTCCAACGGAGTGTTGAACTTTTTTGATATCTTTTTAGCATCGCTCTCGCTGAGCAATTCATGTTCTGGGACCAAGTCATAATTCGAAGCCAACAGCTCACCAATGAAACAAAGCGCCAAATGCCGCGGAGGTACCAAGCTCGTTATAGTAGTTTATACGCAAAGTAATAAATAATTTGTGCAGAGGTGCGTTTATCAATGTGCATGTATGTGCCCCGATGCACAGCCGCATATCACGCCCTCCGCAGCTCAAGCTTGTACCTTTCGAGGAACCTGTCAGCCTCATTGCGATCTATGCCCATCCTCCTGGAGAGGTGGAGCACTACCCTCCTGTTGTTGTCTATCACGTTAGGCAGCTTCTCGGATATTTTTCTATCGTATTCGGTGTAATTGGGATCGTGCAGTATGTGCCTGCAGTGTGCGTTGCGCCTAGATGCGTCACCCAGCTTTTCGTGCACGCGTTCCGATCCGTCCAGCATATATTCTACCGATTTGACCATCGCATCGCTCACATCAGAGCCGTGCATGCCTCCAAGCATAGCTATCAATGTAGGCACGATTCTCCCCTTCTTCTGCACTATCGGATTCATGCTCGTCGCTGCGACGAAAGATATCTCTGGTAGCTTGACCCAGAGCCTGGCCTTGCCTATGTAAACCGAGTATGACCTGTCGAACACCTCCCCTGATACAGGTATGGGCCCAACGCCCGTTTGCTCCGTGAATATATCTATGTTCTCTATATTGTCAACAACCTCAAAAGGCGATAAGAGGCTGTACACTGCATCGTTTCTATACACTACCCTGTCAGTCATATTCCTGTACCTTATGCACCCCAGCATCGCCTTGGCGTCTGCCCCTTTCATGATTACGTCTATGTCAACGGATTTCCTCAGGTACGGTGCGAGAGCCGCAGGTATGATAGCTTTCTTACCTGAGCCGCCATCCAGCAACACCCTACGCTCTTTGCTCCTGCCATATATGTTCATTGTAAGCTCTAATTCCTCTAGGTGCGGCCTGTTTTCTATCGCCTTCGCGCATTCTTTCTGCCCCATTCAATCGTCTCTGGTTTGTATGACAACTGCTAAAAACGTTGTGTGCAGCATAATTCAGCTTCGCAAAAAAACAGCTATGACTACCGGATTAAAGTCGCCGCATTGAGCAAGTTTTAAATATGTATACTAATAATAGTGATACTGAAGTTTGCGCAAATACTGGGTTGTTAGATGGAGAAACGGAAATCTATGCCTAAATCTTATGTTAAAGCAAAGAATGCCGCCAGGCAGGCGCCTGTTGCCGTCCATGCTGCACAGAGGACAAAGTTGAAAGGGCGCAGGAGCGAAGAATCACAAAGCGCAATGGAGTACATGATAACGTACAGCTGGGCTATACTTATCATTGCTGTTGCGGTTGCGCTGTTATACTTATACCTGGTTGCGCCACGCGTAATCGTCAGCTCTCAGTGTTCATTCAAAATAGGTGCATACTGCGAAGACATGGTTTTGGGCAGCAACACGACGACACACGCCACTGAGATGGCTCTTTTCCTAACCAATACGCAGACATATCCTATGCTCAATCCCCACTTATATGTATCGATAAACGGTAAAAACACTACCTCATATGCATGCAAGCCCTACTATGTGCTTCCAGGCGGCTCGATAATATGCACCGTGCCTGTGCCTAATGTGACTAGCTCGCTTGGCGAGTTCTTTGCCGGCAATATATACCTTAATGCAACGTACTGCGGGCTGGTTTCAAACCCTTTCAACGTAACAAGCTGCAAGAGCGCACCGACACAGACCTATTCTGGCAACTTCAATGCGCATGCGGCTCCGTTGATATCCACAACTACTAGCGTCAGTCTGTCAGCAAACCAGAGTCAGTTCCCTGCTGATGGCTCTTACGATTCTGTATTCGCTACCGTAAAAATGCTCGGATACCCACTTAAGGGCGCTACCGTAAATTTCACAGTAAACACGTCGAACGCAAAAGTTTTCCCGTTATCGGCATCATCAGACTCTAGAGGCATAGCGACTTCCGGTGTTGAGAGCACTCACGTAGGCAATGTCACGGTAAAAGCATATTTTGCCGGCACTCCGAGCAACAATGTTACCATAGACTTCGTGCCATACGTATCATTCCACTTCTTCATACCGACAATATTATCACATGTGTCATCTTCTGCTATAATAGCAAAGATCAATGGCGTTTCATATACTTACTCTACGATGCCTTCATACCTCAACGTCTCTGTTGATGGCAATGTAGTATACAACTTCACTAGGTCGCTGCAGATAAACTCTACAGCAAGATTGGTATTCAAGAATGTTACCATCAATGGCGTTCCTTCTACATCATCTAACAATACCGTCGTAGCTTCTACGAATTCAACTGTAGTGCCGCACTACACGCTGCAATACTATATAACCATGGCTGTTAGCCCGTCTGGTGCAGGCACTGTATCGCCATCATCTGGCTGGTTCAACCAGTCGCAATACATACCAATATCAGAAGCTCCGTCTGGGTTGAACGTATTCGATAACTGGACCGGCCTCGGCGCAGGCAGCTACACTGGCAGTTCTTCTTCTGCTGCAATCACTGCAGATAGCGCGATAACTGAGACTGCGAATTATTACTCCCCTATAAACATAACATTTACAATATCGCCTTCAATGTCAGGCACATCCGGTACTGTCCTGACAGTCGATGGCACTTCATATGCATACTCAAGCCTCCCAGTGACCATAACAGTGTCTCATGGTTCAACAGTGACATACTCATACGCATCGCCAATATCCGGCGGCACAGGCACTCAATACGTGTTCTCATCATTAACAGGCTGCGGTGCTAGCGGGCAGGGTGGATCATTCTCTGCAACATCAACATGCACTGTTTCTGCCACATACACAACGCAATACCATCTCACGACATTGGCAAGCCCGTCCAACGGCGGAACAGTATCTCCCTCATCGGGATGGTACAACTCTGGTTCTGTTGTGACGATAAGTGAGACTAATGCAACCAATTACAAGTTTGAGGGCTGGTCTGGAACTGGCAATGCCAACTACACAGGAACCGCTACAAGCGCAACGGTCACAATGAACGGCCCGGTTAGCGAAACCGCTGATTATCACACACCGTTGACAATAACATTTGCAACCTCGTCAATGTCAGGAACTGGTTCAAATATCGTGCTTAAGGTAAATGGCAAATCATATAATGCGAGCAGCATCCCACTGACTATAGGCATACCTTACGGCGGCAGTGTTACATATAATTACACTGGCACAGTAAGCGGATCTGCAGGCACCCGGTATATATACGGTTCGGCAAGCGGCTGTGGCACTACATCACAAAGCGGCTCAGTCACTGTCACCTCTAACTGCACAGTCACTGCCAGCTATACAACACAATACTACCTAACAACATCAGCAAGCCCGTCTGGTGCAGGCACTGTATCGCCATCATCTGGCTGGTACAACTCTGGTTCAAGCGTCACGATAAGCGAGACGCCGAATTCTGGATACGTATTCCATACATGGACAGGTTCAGGCGCAGGCAGCAATTCAAGTAGCTCGTCTAGCATCACAGTAACAATGAATAACCCAATAGCAGAAACAGCCGATTACTACTCGCCTGTAGTCATATCATTTGGCATATCCTCAATGTCTGGTGCTACAGGAACGGTTCTGACGGTCAACGGTACAAGTTATTCATACTCGCAGCTGCCTGTTAGCAAGAGCGTTCCATACGGCACATCCGTCACATACTCATACACATCGCCAATATCCGGCGGCACAGGCACTCAATACGTGTTCAGCACTCTCTCAGGTTGCGGTGCAACATCGCAGAGCGGCTCAGTCACAGTAACATCAAACTGCACCATAAGCGCTTCGTACACTACCCAATATTACCTTACTACTTCGGTGAGCCCGTCTGGTGCAGGCACTGTATCGCCATCATCTGGCTGGTACAACTCTGGTTCAAGCGTCACGATAAGCGAGACCCCATCTTCATATTATATATTTAACAGCTGGTCTGGAACTGGCAATGCCAACTACACAGGAACCGCTACAAGCGCAACGGTCACAATGAACGGCCCGGTTAGCGAAACAGCAAACTTCTATTCTCCAGTATACATAACCTTCGAAGGCCCATCAGTATCAGGAACAGAAGTAACGGTCAACGGTACAAGTTATGCAGGGTCAAGCCTGCCAAAGACCATAGAATTCGCCCATGGCGCATCTGTCAGCTATTCTTACTCATCGCCGCTTGCTGACGGGACGGGAACACAGCTTGTGAACCCCGCCATCAGTGCCACCTCTGGTTGCAGCACTACATCTCCGTTCACTGCTACATCAAACTGCACCATAAGCGCTTCGTACACTACACAATACCATCTAACCATGGCAGTGAGTCCTTCAGGTGGTGGAACCGTATCTCCTGGAAGCGAATGGGTCAATGCAGGAAGCAGCGTATCGATAAGCGAATCGCCCAATACCAATTACGTGTTCGATGATTGGACATGCTCAGGAACGGGATGCTATTCCGGCACTTCTACTAGCGCAACAATAACCATGGACAATCCGATCACAGAGACTGCGAATTACTACAACTACTCAACAATAACCTTCGATATATCATCAATGTCAGGCACATCCGGTACTGTCCTGACAGTCGATGGTACTTCATATGCATACTCGAGTCTTCCCGTAACCATAAATGTACCATACGGCACATCCGTCACATACTCATACGCATCGCCAATATCCGGCGGCACCGGCACTCAATACGTGTTCTCATCATTAACAGGCTGCGGCCAGACTGCTTCAAGCGGGACATTTACCCCCTCGCAGACAACCTGCACCATAAGCGCTTCGTACACTACACAATACTATCTAACCATGGCAGTGAGTCCTTCAGGTGGTGGAACCGTATCTCCTGGAAGCGAATGGATCAATGCAGGAAGCTCCGTGACCATAACTGCTACTGCTTCGTCTGGCTACAATTTTGTAGACTGGACATGCTCCGGAACGGGATGCTATTCCGGCACCTCATCTAGCGAAACATTCACGCCAAGCGGCCCGGTTAGCGAAACCGCGAACTTCGCTGCAATAGTAAGTTCAACCGGGTCAGCGAGTGCTGCAACAAGCGGCGGCGCAGGCGCCTGCACAAGCAGCACAACTGCGCCAACAGGGCTTGGTGTTTCATATTATTCCACTTCTGTAGCTCTAAGCGGCGTGACTTCAGGTTCAAATTATTACGAGCTGACACCACCAAATGGCAACAACAATCTGCATACACTCTATTACTATAACATTACGCCTGTTGCGCTTTCAGGAGGCATAGGCAGCACGTTTACATATTATATAGCAGACATCAATTCTGGCGGCGCGGCATACTTCAACAATCCAGTGTGGTTAGCCATAGGGTCAAGCCCAACTGCTGATGCGGGCATAGTTATTGATTACGATCCGTGTGTCCAGACCTACAATTCTGACAGCCCATCATTCGGATTTGTCAACGGCACTAAGATACTGTATCCTGGAACCAATCCATCGAGCCTAGTAACAGCTTCGGTAAACACTGTATATAAAGTTGTGATAACCTTGACATCATCAAACCAGGTCGCAGTATCGGTATATTCAAGCAGCGGCTCGCTCGTGACTTCAGGTTCGATAAATGTAAATACGATATCAGGTCAGTTATATCTGTACGCAGGTGGCATGTATACGCAAGGGGATGGAGGAGGCTCTGATACGTCGAGCGGTTCGCCTGAAGGCTGTGTCGCAACTACATCATCAGCATGTCCTCTATCAAGCGGTTCTGCTACTAATGAAGCGTCACTCGCTTCAAGCACATCCAACGGTGCATCCAACGGCGCTTCGAGCTCATCCAACGGGTCATCCAACGGTGCATCGAGCTCAACGAACAGCGCATCGCAGTCTGCAGGCAGCTGCCTTGAGGGTGCGCCGAATGGCTATTGCGGGTTCAGTTCATGCCCATCGGGATACACGTGCGGAAGTCCTACAAACGGCGGTGTCGAAGAGGATTCAAGTGGAGAATGCATCCGCACCAGCGGTATAGGATACAGCTTGGGCACATGCGACAAGGTGACATCGTCATCCAACGGCGCTTCAAGCAGTTCAAGCTCATCCAACGGGTCATCCAACGGTGCATCATCTGGTGGTGACGGTGGAGGCTGCATACTGGGCAATGATACAATAACATTATACAATGGTCTCTACATAAACGCATCATCATTAAAAGTAGGGGAGTATATAAAGAGCTTCAATACGATTAATGGTACAGAGAATATACAGCGTGTCACGGCAATAACCGAATCTAATACGAGTGTAATAGAATTCATAAACGGCAAGTTCGGTCTTACCCCGACCGACCAGCCCATATACGTACGTAATGCAACATATACTGGCTGGGTAAAGAATCCCGATTCTGTGAAAGTAGGCTGGTATATATACTCACCTACAGACAACTCTTGGGTAAAGGTGACAAGTGTAACATATAAATATGGCAACTACAAGGTATATGATATATTCAGCGGAGGAGAGAATGACTTCATAGCTGATGGATATCTGGCCGATATGAAAATAGCTTGATACTGTCGGTAATACAATGTACGCAGAACAAGATACTGGGATAGATAACTCAAAACCATCGCTTGGGCCTATAACGCCTAATGCCACAGCCAACGGTACTGCTGTTGAGGAGAATAATACAGCACCTCAGATTCAGCAAAAGGGCCACAGACGCGCAGCTTTAGTAATTGCAATTATAATAGTAATTGCAATAGCAATATTGGCAGTAGTATACCAATATAGTAATATACATCCAAGCACTAGCGCATATTATGTAAACCTTACCGAAGCCGATTTATTCATAAATAATTACTCGCTGCCTTCTAATGTCAGTACACTTCATCGTATAAATACTATATACACGTCTACTGATCCATATTGCCAAAATACCGAATACATAGTGGATTACCTACCCCAAGGCATATCAAACGCTGCGCAGCCTGTAAACTTCAGTGCATTGGATCAAAACAATCCTGTAGTCATACTCGTCGCAATCTCGGTTGTCGACCCGTCATACTTGAGCCAGTATAATGCGACAGTCAAAAGCAATAAAGGCTACTGCCTTCCAATCATGAAGCAAATATCTGAGAATTCTACCTTTTTATCCATCCCTACAGAATTCTATAATGCTAGCGGATACCTGCTTGAAATGTCAAACTTTACGAACGAAGGACTGAATCTCACTAGTACATACTATATAGGTCAAAGGCCGAACCTTGATTGGTATAATGCAGCTGCACACTATCATAATGCTGTAATAGAGATAGCAGAATGGGCAATCGCAGGGCATGAAAACACCACAATGCTATACAACGATATGAATTATACTGTTGCGTCTTTCGAGAAATACGTTAACTCTAAACAGTAAATGAAGTAAAACTGACTACGGTTCTAAACCTTGCCAAAACTGTAATGTGGTTCTTCAAGTCTATGTTTACTATATCACGGTATTCAAAGCCGATAAAGCAGCATCGTAATCACTCAACTGAAAAACACTGTCTAGCCCCAAGGCAAGAATATAGAAAAGGGCATGACCGACTATGGGATCAAAAAACGTAAAGAAATGCGCAATGCCTAGGCTTATCATTTCACTTCTATTCATACTGATCGTTGTTGTGGTGGCTTTACTATACTTTGTATACTTATCACCCAGTCATGCACCCCGCATAAAAACTGTTGGTGTAACTGGCATCGTATCTGTATTCAATAATGTGGGCTACAAGTTCTTCAGCCAGCATGGGTATATAATAGCTGCCAATTACACGCCAACGAAGTTCCCTACTGCAGGTATAGAGGTATTCAGTGGTTTTCAAACAACGGCATTGGTCGGTACCCTATCGCTTTCAAGCGATGTATACGCACTGATATTCAATAATTCCGCCATGCCTGCAGAAGAAGCATCTAACCAGTCAATGGCATACGAATACTTCGGGTACGAGATCCAAAATCCATCCATAAGGCAGACTAATAATCAGAGCATAGACGGCATAATCGTACGTTTTTACAATATTACTACAAGTTTACTGCAGTCAGCAAACGCTACAATATACTTAAATAATTCGGGTTCTGTTTTTGCATTCCACAATGTACTTGTATTTGGTATTTTCAAGAATCAAACGCAGGCTGTAAATGTAAATCAATATCTTGTGGATCAGGTAGTACAATCGTACGGATAACCTTGGGGCTGGAGGGTTGCAGCAGCACATATTTGCTTCAATCGCTATAATCAATATGGACTGTTCCAGCAGCATAAGGATATTGCTCACTATACAGAATCGCACAGAATAGTGTGGACTTGCCATTAGGTATGCATACTTCGGGTTTTTACTGCTGCTTTCCGATGGCTTAAATATATTAGGATTGAAGCTACACGCGGAAGCATTACATGGCGTGTAATGCGGTGAGCAAATGGACTTATATCATATCAGACCAAAAAGATGGTGTAATTATTCGGAGGGCTAGTCATGACTCTATATGCCACCAAATCGTTCTCTATACCACAGTATTGCAACATCCGGCTGCGATATTTTGAGTTATTGGCATAGTAAACCGACTGGTTATAGGCTCTTACATTAAAGTTATTATTATAAGAGCGATTTGAATGAGCTTTCCATGGCTGCAAAGTGCTTAACCAGAAACACGATACACAGGGTATATTCCCTTTGCCGTGTAGAAATAGCTGCCATTATAAAGCATGACTGCCATTTGCGATTCCTCTATGCCATCTATTTTAATTTCCAGTGGCGAAGTACCACTCCCATTGATCATGAATATGTTAGGGTTGAAGGTGCATGAATAAGCATTGCAGCTCTGTGGGTATGGCTCTACGAGCAGCTTACGGCCAAAGAGCCCATAGTATCCTGTGCTATTGTTGAAAGTAGCAAGAATAGAGACAGTAAGCAATTTGTGGCTGACATTGGTATAGCTCATGGTAGCATTGTAATAAGTGACCCCAGCATTAATTACAAGGCTCTGGTTTTCCACTCTTATGCCATATGCGCTTGCATAAGCTAAATGTGAAATATACAGGTTAATTACGAACAGGGCCAAAAGCAGCGCCAGCGATGCATATGCCACTACTGCATTTATGCCTGCCGATCCGAATGCCCTGTGCAGAGCCTTGGACGCCCCGTTATCCCTAGAATATCCGATCGCAGCCACGAACATGAGTCCGAAGAATGTATAATATGCCCACTGGCCCCTGTAGAGGAACAGCATGAATACGAAGCTGAAGAGCGGTATGAGCTCCTT
>JAJZZN010000031.1 GCA_021797575.1 Microcaldota archaeon | reverse complement strand
AACGTCGGCATCGTGCGTATCGCGTATGTCGCGCACCTTGTCCCTGCTTGCATTGCTGCTTATGAATACCTTCGCTTTCATTCCGTAGAGCCTTGCATAATACGCAACAGAATACGCCATATTGCCTGTAGACGCGCATACAACTTCCCTGTAGCCGTAGTCATGCGCCTTGCCCACTTCTATGACCGAGCCGCGGTCCTTGAATGAATGCGTAGGGTTGCCAATCTCGAGCTTCATGTATGTGTTTGGAAGGTCGATGCTCTTTATTATTTTTGTCAGGCCGACTTCATACCTGCAGTAATTGCCTGAGGGCAGCACAGGCATGAAGTCCCAGAATGATGAGAGCTTCTCCCTGCCCAAGACGGGCTTGCGCGCATAAACAACCTCAAGTATGCCTGAGCATCTGCTGCATATCTGCCCTCCGTAATCGCTCTCGAAGGTGCTGCCGCACTTGGTGCATTTCAGATAGTACTTCATAGCGCATTACCTGTCCTCAATCTTAACAAACTTCAGCCCTATCTCGCCCGTATAATTCTCCAACGGCCTGAGCAGCTTGTTGTTCTGCCAGTACTCCATTATGTGAGCACACCATCCAGGTATCCTGCTGGCTGCGAAAAGCGGCGTGAAAAGCCCTGAAGGTATGCCGAGGTATTCGTATACGGGACCGCTGAAGAAGTCGACATTGGGCCATATGCCATGGGTCTTGCCGAGCTTGTCTATCATCAGCTTCTCGGCCCTCAGGGCTATTGATGTGACGTTCTTCACATCCTCGTCCGAGCTATTCATTATCTCCATCAGGCTCTCCTTTATTATCCTGGCTCGAGGGTCGTAGGTCTTGTAAACCCTGTGGCCGAAACCCATTATCTTCTTCTTTCCGGCAAGTGCCTGCTCTATGTATTCCTCCGTATTGCCAGGGTTGCCTATTTCATGCAGCATTGCCAGCGCGTTCTCGTCTGCGCCGCCGTGCAGCGGGCCCTTTAGCGCGGATATGCCTGCAACAACCGAAAGGTAAATGTCAGAAAGCGTTGAAGCAGAAACCAGGCATGCAAACGTGGAGGCGTTTGAGCTGTGCTCTGCATGGAGCATGAGCATTTTGTCGAGCATTCTCGCCTTGCCTGCATCAGGCTTCTTGCCGGCGAGCATGTAGAGGAAATTCTCCGCGTGGCTGAGATCCTTGCTGGGCTTTGTGTATCCGTTACCCAATGCAGCGCTGCCTATGGCCGCCACTATGCTCGATAGCTTTGATATCAGCCTTATGCTCTTGCGCATGTTAGCCCCAGGGCTCTGGTCCTCAGTCTCCGGATCGAACGCTGAAAGTGCCGAGAGCGCTGCGCTGAGTATGTGCATCTGCTTCTCCCTGCCTGAGAGCTTGCTTATCATGTCCATTATGAAATCCGGCAGGTCGCGTTCCGCAGCCATGGCTTTGGAGAACGAATCAAGCTCTTCTTTCTTTGGCAGCCTGCCGTAAAGCAGCAAGTAGCATGTTTCCTCGAATGAGGAGTATTTTGCTATGTCCTCTATTGCATACCCGCGGTAGTACAGCCTGCCGTTTATCCCATCGACCTTGCTTATCTTCGAGTCAGTGAAATACACTCCCTCCAATCCGTAATGAACCTCATTGGGTTTCTCCTCCATCACACCACACGCATTGTAGCTCATAGAAGTAATAAATCCCTTTTCATTCAATTTATAATGTAATTAGATGGAGAAGAATTTCGATGTAATAATAGTCGGAGGAGGCGTCACTGGAACATCGCTGCTGTACATGCTCTCCAGGTACACAAAGATAAGGAGGGTGCTGCTCATTGAGAAGTACGGCAGCATAGCGTCGCTGAACTCAAACAGCAGGAGCAACAGCCAGACGCTCCATTTCGGCGATATAGAGACAAATTATACGCTTGAGAAATCCAAGAAGGTGAAAGAGTACGCTGAATATCTGCTTGGATATACGCGTAACGTGCTTGAAAGGAACGAATCGAGGAAGATAATACGCAAGTGCCAGAAGATGGTGCTGGGCGTTGGCCACGAAGAGGTTGAAGCGCTGGAAAGGATCTATAGCTCTGGCTTACTTGACATATTCCCTGGGCTGAAGAGGATAGAGAAAAGGGAGATAGCGAGGATAGAGCCCAAGGTGATAGATGGCAGGAAAGCCAACGAAAGAGTGCTTGCGCTGCTCTCCGACAAGGGCTACATGGTCGACTTCGGCAGGCTTGCAGGTACTTTCGTAGACAAGGCCAGGAAATACAACAGGGGAGTTAGGGTAGACACAGGCGTTGAAGTCAAAAAGGCGTACAGGACTAACGATGGATACATAGTACATGCCGGAGGCAGGGAGCTCAGCTCTAAATTCGTCGTGTTCGCGACCGGGAGCTACAGCCTGCATTTTGCAAAGATGTTCGGCTACGACGAGAACCTTTCAATACTATCTATTGGCGGGGGGTTCTACTTCTCGAAGCGCATGCTCAGGGGCAAGGTTTACAGGGTGCAGCACGGCCACATACCTTTTGCAGCAATACATGCGGATCCCGACATCAACAACAGCGGCGTCACGAGGTTCGGGCCTACCGTTACTGTGCCACCGGTGCTCGAGAAGGGCCATCTTGGCACACTGCCCGATTATGTCAAGTCCTTTGACATAGACCTTCAGACTGCGATAAGCCTTAAGCGCATACTGCTTAACAAGGACATAATGCGCATAATAAGGAGGAATATGTCTTATGGGCTTCCCGTGATAGGGAAGGGGCTTTTCCTCAAGAACGAAGCTTCAAAGATAATACCCACTATAAGGGCAGATGACCTGTGGCTCAACAAGAGCACCGGAGGCATCAGGCCGCAGATAATTGATAAGACAAGACATTTCCTTGCACTCGGCGAGGCAAAGATACAGCGCGAAGGGCTCATATTCAACATAACGCCGTCGCCAGGCGCCAGCTCCTGCGTTGGCAGCGCGCTGGAAGACGCGAGGTACATATCCAAATACCTTGGAACAGACTTTAACGAAGGGCTTTTCAGCAAGGAGATAGCGACAAAGGGTTGAATAGTGACATGCATGATTCACGCAACCGTCAGGATTAGCAAGCTAAATAGGAGGATATTCGCAAAGGAATCGAGGAGGCTGGCTTCCGAGAACGGATATATGGAGCTGCATTTTACTCCAGTCAAAGAACCTGATGTCAGTGTAATTGTGCGGGCGCGCAAGGCAGGCAGATTCATACTTGACGCACTGACATCCATAGCGAACCAGGACTTCGATGGGAGCATTGAAACTGTGATCTGCTGCCCTACCGACAATGACGATGATACGCTCGACAGGATATACGATTTCGCCAGCCGATTGGCGGCTTCTAGTAGACACAACATCTCGATAAAGATCGTATTTACAGGCAGGGAGACTGCTTCCATGGCGTTCAGGACAGGGCTGCGAAATTCCTCAGGCAAGTATACCGCGATACTCGATTATGACAACCTCTACAAGAGCAATAAGCTGTCCGAGCAGTTGGGCTTCATGAAGGAGACCGGTGCGCATTTCAGCTTTACCAATTACGACATGGTTGATGCAGGCCTCAATAGGATAAGATTCAAGCTGCACAAGCCCGGCAAGGACTACAAAAATTTCAACAGCTTATTGGAAAAGTTCTATGTCGACGCCAACACGGTAATGTTCGACAGGCACTTCAAGGAACTTATGATTAAGGCATATGATGTGATAAGCTCTAGCCTCTATGACAATTTGTTCGATGATTATCTTATGGGGTTCATAGCGCTGCTCACGGATAACTTGAACCTGTGCAGTAGATCACTTGTCCTGTACAGGGTTTCGGGCTTCAATTCGTCAGTATTGAAGGGAGACGAATCTGCAGAGGTGCGTTTCGACAGGAATGTTTTCCTGAATGATAATGCGCAGAAGACGTTTGCAGCACTCATAAGGATAAACCACAGGCTGCACCTCACCAATAAAAAACTGAATTTGGGCAGCAGGCTTTCCCTTTCCAGCAAGCCGCTGAAGTCGGGCTTTGAAAGGTTAAGCGGACAAAACACAGGCGTGGACAGAACGGGCAGAAGACCTTTATAGGCGAGGCGGCAGCAGCCGCCCCGTTTCTGGGTGTGCTAGGAAAAACCCAGCAATATTATTTTGTAAATCAAGATATTTAAATGATTGTATTAAAGTATATGATTTAACCTATGGGTATATAAACCTGTAGCACAATAAAACTATACTGAGGAGAGCGATGCCAACGCTATATAAGAAGGCAGGCGAGGTAAGGCAGTAGGTCTTGTTCTCTGGGTGATGGAGTGGAAGAAACAACAGCAAAGAGGGGGCTAGCGTGCGCGAAGTTCGAGAAGGCAGTCATGGATTTTGCCGATGAGATCCTGGACGGCCACATACCGTACGAGATAGAAGAGAAGGCAGCGGAAAGCATATGCAGGGCAGTGAGGGAAGCTATAGAATCCTATGCGGTGGCGAAGGACTACGCCATATACGGCTTCGCGATAGCCTACAGCATA
>JAJZZN010000011.1 GCA_021797575.1 Microcaldota archaeon | reverse complement strand
TAAGGGGCATAGCTTCAAGGAAAGCCGCAGAATCGGGCTTGGGCATGCACAGCGGCGGCTCTGTCGCTGTGATCAACGGCCCTAGGTTTTCATCGAAAGCGGAATCAAGATACTTCAGGGCTGCGGGTGCCGACATGATAAACATGACCCTGTATCCAGAGGTGGCATTGGCAAGGGAAAAGTCCATGTGCTACTTTGGAATAGGCTTGGTAACAGATTATGATTCAGGACTGGAGGGCGATCCGAATATAAAACCTGTGGATTACAACGAGGTGGGAAGGATGTTTGCGGCGAACGTGCCAAAGCTCAAAGCCCTTATAGCTGCAATAGTCAAGGACATCCCGGAAAAAAGGGAGGCATGCAGCTGCAGCAAGTCATTGGAAGGCGCACAGGTAAAGGCTTGATCAGGCGACAGGATTTTGCATCGCTTCATTTCTGCGAGTAGACGCGCTTTGCCTGCTTCCATATGTCCCATGCCACAGTAAAGGTCAATATGGCCTTTTCGCTTCCATTAGTCGCGTCTTCTACGGTTATGTGGTATTTGCTCTTCATGTAGTCGAGGAACTCCTTGTCGTAGTCGGTCATGTAACCACCTTACATAAATATGGCAGCAAGAGTATTAATGCTAATTGCGATTCTGCATTATGCCGAAAGCTGCAAACCCCATATATGCAATAGGATACTCCAATCTCAGCGTTTCGAAATTCATAAGCCTGCTCAAAGCGCATTCCGTAAATGTGCTCGTAGACGTCCGCACGATACCAAAGTCAAGGCACCAGCCGGGATTCAACGGGCCTGCGCTAGCATCGAGGCTTAAGAAACACGGCATAAGATATGTGCATTTTAAAGAGCTGGGCGGCTTGAGAAGACCATCCAAAGACTCGATAAACATGGGATGGAGGAATGAAAGCTTCAGGGGGTTCGCAGACTATATGCAGACGAGGGCGTTCGCAAGCGCAGTATTGAAATTGATAGGCATAAGCAAGGATAATACTGTGGCAATGATGTGCGCTGAAGGCAATCCATTCAGGTGCCACAGGTCGCTGATTGCTGACGCGCTGACAGTGAGGGGCAGGAAGGTGTACCATATTTCAGGGGCAGCCACAGCAAGGCCGCACATACTTACAAGCTTTGCCAAGGTGAATGGGACAAGAATCACGTATCCGAAGTGATTGACTTATTGAATATAATTGGTGGTTTGCCTGGAGTACAAAAACATACATTACAAGCTGTCTAAGAATGCGCTCATAATGTTTGTTGGTATAAATCCGCACCCTGGCTCATATATGAGAGGCGTGCCGTTCTCGAACAACAAGATGTTCTGGTACCTGCTTAGCAGGGCGGGGCTCATAGACGAGCCTGTGGAATTGCTCAAGAGCGACAAAGAACTTAGGAAGATGTACGAAAGCAGGTTTGCACAGGCATACAGGCTGAACTTCATAAACCTTGTGGACAGGCCGACTGTCGATGTATCGAAGCTCAAGAAAGGCGAAGAAGTGCGTGGAATAGAGAGAATGCTGCGCGCGGTGAAGCGCTACAGGCCAAGGCTGGTGTGCTTTGTGGGGAAAGTGACTTATGAAACGTTCCGCAAAGGTGCAAATACAACATATGGTTACAAGGGAGACTTGTTCGGCTCAAAGGTTTATCTGTGCCATTTCCCGATAAGAGGGCCTGCATCAGTCAGGATTAATGAGCTTAGGAAGATGATCAAGATAGCAAAAGCACTAAATTGAGGTATTAGTTCCACAAGAATGCGACCGTACGGGGGGGTTGTATTTAGGATATTACTATATCGAATGCATGGTTTTATTATCTTAGATAATCATATATGCCTTCACGGCTCTTGAAAAGTAGCAATGTCAGCTTATTGCCATCTATTGCATAAACAAGTCTCTTATTGCCTACCCTAACAGAAAAGGTATTCTTTATATGGTGCAGGGGTTTGCCCGCCGGGATGCCGCTTTTTAGTTGCTCTATTATCGTGTTTATGCGCTTTATGTCCTCTTTACTGCTTTTCTTGTAATCCTTATCGAACTCACTTGTCGAAAAGAGTTCCATCGGGCTCACTTTCGCAGCGTAAATGCATGAACTTTTTCATTGCCAGACTTAATGTCTTTAAGAATTTTTTCGGCTGCTGCGCTGTATAGCTCATCATCGGTCAACCCATGCATCTGATCAAATTCAAACAAGGCAAGCCTTATTGCTTCTGTCTTTGTCTTGACGTAATTCTCCTCTACCATACGGTCTACTACCTCTTTACTGTACCCTTTAAGTTCTATGTTGATATTAGACACTGCAACACCCTTACTTTTTATAATAATATATTATAACATTATAATATATATTGTTATGTCATTGCACTAAATTTATCTTCTCGTAGATTTAGCCGCGGAATTAAAAAGCCAATATATAAGGCAAGGCAAGTGATCGGGCAAGAAATTTGGTACCCCGCCGCTAGATTTATTTGAGAATTGGCACCTGATGTATAGAAAATGCCTTGCTTATATCAAATAGAATACTTTTTATCAAGATACAATAAGTTTAGTGGACTCTGCGGGAATCGCACCCGCGGCCTTCTCGTTGCGAACGAGACGCTCTGCTGCTGAGCTAAGAGCCCGATTGAATGCATAGATATATTTCTAAAAAGCACATATAAAGTTTCCTATCGAAATACCAGTATGGCTAGGGGTAAAAAGAGCGGCATTGAGAAGGCAAAGACCAAAGGCTCTGCTTCGATAGAAGCCATAACGGAGCGCGTGCTTAAGGACGTGAAGCCCAGTCCCGAAGAGATAAGGATAACTACGGATCTGGCAAACGGCCTGATGGCAAGGATAAAGCAGGCGGCGCCGAAGGATGTAGAGATCATACTTGCAGGATCGGTAGCAAGAGGCACGCAGGTGCGTGGAAATTCCGACATAGACATTTTTCTCCTGTTCCCTAGGGGCATGGAAGAGAGGAAGATGGAAAGGCTCGGTATAGAAATTGCCAAGAAGATAGTCAACAAAAAGAAGAATGAGCGCTTTGAAATAAAATATGCGGAGCACCCATACCTGAAGCTCATCATGGGTGACGAGGGCATCAAGGCGGACATAGTTCCGGCCTTCAAGATAGACGATTCGAAGGACATGGGATCCGCAGTCGACAGGACTCAGCTGCATAACAACTTCGTAAACTCCAACCTGAGCGCGTATCAGCGGGACCAGGTGCGCGTGCTGAAGTCATTCTTGAGGTTCCACAATGTTTATGGCGCAGAGGCCAAGACTGAAGGATTCTCAGGCTACCTGTGCGAACTGCTCATACACCAGTACGGCTCTTTCCAAAAGCTAGCAGCGGCTTTCTCGGACCTGAAGCTTCCTCTGTGCCTTAATCCAGTAGACAGGAGCGAGATACCAAATCCGGACATATTCAAGAAGTTCAACTCTAACTTCATAGTGCTTGACCCGACGGACAGCGGCAGGAACGTAGCGGCTGGCCTCTCAAAGACTTCGTTGATGCGATTTGTGCTGGCATGCAGGATATTGCTTTCCAATCCCACTATCAAGTACTTCTACGGAGCGGAATACAGCGAAGAGCATGCATCTGCGAAGCTCGATGCAGTGGCCAAAGCGCTTGGAGCTGAGATGCATGCGCTGCTATTCGCGATACCGGATATATCTGAGGAGGTGATCTGGCAGCAGCTCAAGAAGCTCGAGAAGCAGATATCTGGCAAGATGCGCGAGAATGGCTTCGGGCCGCTGCTTTCGATAGAAGGCATGCAAGGCAACAAGGCTGCGATATTATTCCTGACCAATGGCTACCGCATGGGCTCGGTGGTAAAGAAAGGGCCTTCAGCACTGATGCGTGGCGCCTCTACAGCATTCATCAAAGCACATCCGAAATCCGTAATGTACGTCGAAGGGGAATCGATTTCGCTGATAGAAAAAGCTCCGTATGCAGGGCCGGCTGACTTGCTCAAATATATATTGCATGATAAGAGCTTTGCCTTCCCTTCATACCTTGGCAAATCCAAGGCCAAGCACGTAGATGGAAGGATGCCCGAGGATTACGCCAAAATGCTGTACCGCAGGTATGTTGAGATAACTGCCATTTGAACGCTCTTTCAGAGCCCGATATTGTTTTCGCCTATGAATCTGAGGAAATGCTTCATCATGTCCTTCTTCACCCTGAGTGCGCCTATGTCTTTTGGCATGTGCACGCCCTTGATGCCCTCATTGCGCCCAATAAGCCCTGCTAGGTATCTGGCAAGCCTGCCTTTTTCTTCAGCAGTCTCCACTTCAAATGAAAGCCTGCATGCCTTCGACGCATTGATGCCGCAATAATCCAGGGCTTCTGATATGATGTTCTCCTTTATCTTTGCCAGGCCATAGCCCCTGCCTTTCTGCCGCACATATAGCGCCTTCGGTTTTGCGCGTACTGTGACGCAGATGTCCAGCTTCAGGTGCATGTCCTGCACCATATGGCCGACTATTGCAACGTTCTCGCCTTTTGCGCTGGCGAGCTCTTTCTTGACTG